>JAEUPF010000064.1 GCA_016790425.1 Rubrivivax sp. | reverse complement strand
CCCGCCCCGGCTCGACGCTCGGGCATGAGCGCGCCCGCGCGTTGCTGGCGCGCCTCTACCAGCTCTCCGAGAGCCGCGGCAAGGAGTCGGCCGGCCTGCACGTCTACCTGCCGCGCGCCGGGCGCGCGTGGACGCTGAAGGGCGCGCAGCGGGCGACCGAGCTGCTCGCTTCGCCCCACTACACGAAGCTGCTCGACGGGCCGGTGCGCGAGGCGTTCTGCGCGAACGTGGGCAACGACGCGGGCAGCGACGCGATCGCCCTGCTCGCCCACTCGCGCCTCGTCACCAACGGCACGGCGGAGCTGCCGCAGAACAACCAGCCGGTGCGCTCGGGCCACGTGTCGATGATCCACAACGGCATCTGCGTCAACGTCGATGCGCTGTGGCAGCGGCACCCCGGCCTGCGGCGGCTCGCCGAAGTCGACACCGAGGTGATGGCCGCGCTCGTCGATGCCGTGCAGGCGCGTGGCGCCGGCGCTGCCGTCGCGACGCGGTCGATGTTCGCCGAGCTGCGCGGCGCCGCCTCGGTGGCCTGGGTGCATGACGCGGCCGGCGCGGTGACGCTGGCCACGAACACCGGCGACCTCTTCGTCGACGACCGGCTGGCCAACGAGGGCTGCCTCGTCTTCGCTTCCGAGCGCTACATCCTCGAGACGGCGATGCGCGAGACGCTTGCCGTCGCGCCGGGCGGCGAGCCCGGCATGCGCGCCGAGTGGATCGCGCCCGGCCACGGCCTCGTGCTCGACCTGCTGGGCGCGGGGCCGGTGCAGCGCTTCGAGCTGCGCGCCGACGCGGCGGAGCAGGTCGCCGAAGGGACCGGCGAGCCCTTCACGCCGCTGCCGCGCACCGACACCGTCCACCACGACGCGGTCAGCGGCGTCGTGCGCGCGAGCGCTTTCGCGACGCGCCCCGCCGACGAGTCCCTGCTGCGCTACAACGAAGCGCGCCTGCGCGCGCTGAAGCGCTGCACCCGCTGCATCCTGCCCGAGACCTTCCCGTTCATCGAGTTCGATGCCACCGGCGTGTGCAACTACTGCGCCAGCTACCGGCCGCGCTACGCGCACATGCATCCGGTGCAGACGAAGCGCGACTTCATCGCCTCGCTCGAGAAGTACCGCCGCGCCGGCGACGAACCCGACGTACTGGTCGCCTTCAGCGGCGGGCGCGATTCCAGCTACGGGCTGCACCTGATCAAGAAGGAGTTCGGCCTCAAGCCGGTGACCTTCACCTACGACTGGGGCATGGTCACCGACCTCGCGCGGCGCAACGTCGCGCGCATCTGCGGCCAGCTCGGCATCCCCAACATCCTCGTCTCGGCCGACATCGCGCAAAAGCGCGAGAACATCCGCCTCAACGTCGCCGCCTGGCTGAAGAAGCCCGATCTCGGGCTCGTGCCGCTGTTCATGGCCGGCGACAAGCACTTCTTCCGCGTCGTCAACCAGCTCAAGCGGCAGACGGGCATCGCGCTCGACCTGTGGTGTGCGAACCCGCTGGAGAACACCGACTTCAAGAGCGGCTTCTGCGGCGTGCCGCCCGACTTCGGCAAGAAGCGCGTCGACTACCTCTCGTTCGGCCGCAAGGTGAAGCTGGCGTCGCACTTCGGCTGGCACTTCCTGCGCAACCCGGCGTACCTGAACCGCTCGCTGGCCGACACGTTTGGCGCCTTCACCGCCTACTACGTCGAGCCGCGGCGCGATTTCTTCTTCATCTTCGACCACTTCGTCTGGAACGAGGACGAGGTGAACCGCTGCCTGCTCTCGCAGTACGACTGGGAGCTGGCGCCCGACTCGCCGAGCACCTGGCGCATCGGCGACGGCACGGCTCCCTTCTACAACTACATCTACTGCACCGCGCGCGGCTTCACCGAGTTCGACACCTTCCGCAGCAACCAGATTCGCGAGGGGCACATCACGCGCGAGCGGGCGCTGCAAGCCGTGCTGGTGGAGAACCGCCCGCGCGCGGCGACGCTGCGCTGGTACCTCGAGACGATCGGCCTCGAATTCGACCCTGTCGTCCGCCGCATCAACGAACTCGACACGCTGGGGCTGCACCGATGAAGATGCCGCGACCCCGGCCCGGCGCGACGGCGGCCGCGCACGCCGTTTGCCAGCGCGCCCGGCCATGTTGATGCAACAGATCGTGCTGCCGCTGCTCGCCTGGGGGCTGCTGATGGTGCTGGCCAGCGCCGCGGGCCTGGCGCTGGTCGGCGCGTGGCCGTGGGCGGCGCGCTCGCGCGAAGCCGGCGTGGCCTTTGCCGCCGGCCTTGGCGCAGCGCCGTTGCTGGCCGGCCTGGCGGCGGTGACCGCGCTGTGGGCACTGCCCGGCGGTGAAGCGCGGGTGCAGGCCGCGCTCGCGTTCGGCCTGCTGGCGCTGGTAGCGCTGGCCGGCCTGGCCAGCGGCGCCACGCGGCGCGCGCTCGTCAGCGGCCGCACGCTCGTTCCGCACGGCGTGGCGGCGGTGCTGGCCTGTGCCTTCTTCGCCGCGCTGCTGCTCGACGCCGCCACCGTGCCGTTGATCCAGAACGACGCGCTGGAGTACGCCACCGTCGGCCGCATCCTGGCCGACACGCGCGACCTCGCCAGCTACCCCGTGCTGCGCGCGCAGCAGCATCCTTCGGGCTTCTACGGGCCGTGGACGCACCCGCCGCTGTACGTGGCGCTGGTGGAACTGGGCTACGCGCTGCAAGGCAGCACCGATTCGACGATGCTGATGCGGCTCGTGGCGCCGTGGTGCCTGGCGGGCGCGGCGCTCGGGGTGGCGGCCCTGGCGCGCTGGGCCAACCCCGCGCGCCCGGGCGACGGGCCGATGGCGGCGCTGTTGCTGGTGAGCACGCCGATGCTGTTCCTCGGCGCTGCCTCGGCGCTCATCGATGCCCTGCCGGTGCTCGGGCTGACGCTCGTGCTCATCGCCGTGGCGGCGCTGTCGGCGGCGCCGGCGGCGTGGTGGCAGCGCGCGCTGGGCATCGGCGTGATGCTCGGCCTGGCGCTGTGGACGCATTCGCAGGCGGTGCTGTTCCTGCTGCTGGTGCTGCCGCTGCTGCTGCTGGCGCCCTTGCACGGGCCGCACGGGCCGCGGGGGCTGCGCAGCGGGCCGGCGCGACTGTCGGCCGGGCTGCCGGTGGCGGCGCTGGCGCTGGCCGTGGCGCTGCTGGTGGGCGGCGCGCCGTACCTGCGCAACGTCAGCCTGTTCGGCGCGCCGGTCAGCGACAACCCGCTCGTCTTCGCGCTGCCGTCGCTGGACTGGCCGGCGTACTTCAAGCAGCAGCGCGGCCTTGCCAGCGCCGCCGAAGTGGTGCAGTACGGCCTGCTCAAGCCCTGGTTCGCGATCGAGGCCTACGCGTTCGTGTTCTGGCTGGCGCTGCCGGTGCTGTGGCGGCGGCGCGAGCCGCTGCCGCCGATGTTCGACGAATCGGTGCACCTGCGGCCGCTGGCGCTGGGGCTCATCGGCTTGTACCTGGCCGGCGCGCTGCTGGCGCTGGTGCTGGGCATCGACCTGATGGTGCGCAACGAGCGCTACATGCTCATCCTCGTGCCCCCGGCGGCGCTGCTGGCCGCCGGCGCGCTCAGGGGACCGCGCCTGCGCGGCGCGGTGGTCGGGCTGATCGGCGTGCAGCTGGCGGTGATGGTGCTGTACCGCCTCGGCCAGCTCAATGCCGAACGGACGCAGCCCGGTGCCGGCGCGGCAAGCGCCAGCGCCACGGCCGGGGGCGCCAGCGCCAGCGCCGCGGCCGGCGCGGGTGCACCGAGGGCGGATGCCCAGCCGCCCGACCGGCGGCTGCAGCGCTGGGGTCCGTACGCGGTAGTGGACTACCTGCACCGCGAGACACCGCCCGCCAGCACGGTGCTGTCGCTGAAGCCGGCCGACATGTTCTACGCCGGCCGCACGATGGTGAGCTACCTCGACCCGCGCCTCGTGCCGTTCTACGGCGAGCGCGCGCCGGCCGCCGCGGCCGCCGAGTTGCGCGAGCTGGGTGTGACGCACGTGCACCTGCCCGACTACTGGCTGCCGCCGGTCTACAACTCCGCGCTGGAGACGGTGCTGGCCGATCCGGCGCTGGCCGAGCTGAGCTTCGAGCGCAGCGGCTACCAGATCTACCGCCTGCTGCAGCCCGGCGAGCGGGGCGCCACGGCCGGCGCCGCGAACGCGGCGAGCGCTTCGGGCAGCACGTGCGGCCCGACCCTCGACTTCACCGGCTGGGAGCGCGGTCGCGAATTCGTGCTCGGCGGGCGCAAGAACCTGCGCCGCTTCAGGCTCGGCGCAGCGCAGCCCTGGGCCACCGGCGTGGAGTCGCGCTCGTGGAATGCGACGCCGGTGTTCCTGCGCGAGACCAACACCGTTCTGCTCGCCGAGGTGGCGCTGCCGGCTGCGGCCGGCTCGCCGCCACCGCCGGCGGCGCGCGCATCGGCCGCGGGCCCGGAAACTGCGGGTGCAGCGAGCGCGCTCGCCGGAAAGCCCGCCGCCGAGTGGCTCCTGAAACTGCGGGTGGCGGGCGAGGGCTACGTGCAGGTGATCGTGCGCCCGCGCGGCGCCGGTGATGCGGAACAGTTGGTGGCCGACCGGCCGCTCGCCGCCGCGGCGGGCGAGGTTTCGCTGCAGCGGCGCCTGCGCATCGACGCGGCGGCACTGCGCCTGGACCTGCGCGTGGAGCACCGTGCCGACTCGCGGCTGCGCGTGCTGTCGGCATCGCTCATTGCGCTGTGCCCGCCGCCGCCCGCGTTGCCGACGCGCTGAGACGCGCCACCTAGAATTTCGGCCGCGCCTTGCCCTTCGCGCCGGCGCGGCCACCCCTTTGCTGAAGCGCCTCTTCGATCTCGCCCTCGTGCTGGCCACGCTGCCGCTGTGGCTGCCGTTGGTTGCGCTCGTCGCGCTCTCGGTGCGCTGGCGCCTGGGCGCGCCCGTTCTCTTCCGCCAGCCGCGCGTGGGGCAGCACGGGCGCATCTTCGAGCTTCTCAAGTTCCGCAGCATGACCGGCGAGCGCGACGACAGCGGCCGCCTGCTGCCCGACGCCGAGCGCCTGCCCCCCTTCGGGCGCTGGCTGCGCAGCACCAGCCTGGACGAGCTGCCCAGCTTTCTCAACGTGCTGCGCGGCCAGATGAGCCTGGTCGGCCCGCGGCCGCTGCTGGTGGAGTACCTGCCGCTCTATACGCCGCGGCAGGCGCGCCGGCACGATGTTCCCCCGGGCCTCACCGGCTGGGCGCAGGTCAACGGCCGCAACGCGCAGAGCTGGGAGCAACGCTTCGAGCACGATGTCTGGTACGTCGAGCACCGCAGCTTCGCGCTCGACCTGCGCATCCTGGCGCTGACGGTGGCCAAGGTGCTGCGGCGCGAAGGGGTCTGCGCCGCCGGGCAAGCGACGATGGAGCCGTTCCGCGGCTCGCCTTCGCGGTGAACGCGGGCGCGCCCCGGGCGGCGCTGTGGATCCTCGGCGCGGGCGGCCACGGCCGCGTCGTCGCCGACGCCGTGGCGGCGGGCGGCCGCTTCGCCGAAGTGGTGTTCTTCGATGACGCGCCGGGCGGTCGGGCGTGCAGCGGCCGCTTCCGCTTCGGCGGCGACTCCGCGGCGTTCGCCCGCCCGGCGCCGGCCGCCGACAGCGGTCCGCGCGTCGAACGCCACATCGCCATCGGCGACAACGCCCGCCGCGACGAGCTGGCGCGCGACTGCGAGGCGCGCGGCCTGCCACCGCTGGCCGTCGTCGTGCACCCGGCCGCGGTGGTGAGCGCCGAGGCCACGCTCGGGCCCGGCTGCTTCGTCGCCGCCGGCGCCGTCGTCGCGCCCGGCGCGCAGCTCGATGCGGTGGCCATCGTGAACCACGGCGCCAGCGTCGACCACGACGGCCGCATCGGCCGCGCGGTGCACGTGGGCCCCGGCGCGCGGCTGGGCGGCAACGTGAGCGTCGGCGAGCGAGCGTGGATCGGCATCGGCGCGGCCGTGCGCCACGACATCCGCATCGGCGCCCGCGCGGTCGTCGGCGCCGGCGCGGTGGTGGTGGCCGACGTGGCCGACGAGGCCCGCGTTGCGGGCAACCCGGCGCGGCCGCTGCCGCCGGTGAAGGAGCCCGAGCAGGGCCGGATGCATCCCCATGCTTGACACGCCGTTCTCTCCCTGGCCGGCCTACTCCGAAGAGGAGCGCGAGGCCGTCGCGCGCGTGCTCGGCTCGGGCCGCGTCAACTACTGGACCGGCGGCGAGTGCCGCGCCTTCGAGCGCGAGTTCGCTGCCTGGGCCGGCGTGCCGCATGCCGTGGCGCTGGCCAACGGCACGCTGGCGCTCGACGCAGCGCTGCGCGCGCTCGGCATCGGCCGCGGCGACGACGTGATCGTCACGCCGCGCAGCTTCATGGCCTCCGCGTCGTGCGTGGTCAACGCCGGCGCGCGGCCGGTGTTCGCCGATGTCGACCGCGACAGCGGCAACCTGAGCGAGTCCACCGTGCGCGCGGCGCTGACGCCGGCGACGAAGGCGGTGCTGGCGGTGCATCTGGCCGGCTGGCCGTGCGACCTCGACGGCCTGGCAGCGCTGTGCCGCGAGCGCGGGCTGAAGCTGATCGAGGACTGCGCGCAGGCGCACGGCGCGCGCTGGCGCGGCCGCAACGTGGGCGCCTTCGGCGACATCGGCGCCTGGTCGTTCTGCCAGGACAAGATCATCACCACCGGCGGCGAAGGCGGCATGGTCACGACGGCCGACAAGGCCTTGTGGTCGCGCATGTGGAGCCTGAAGGACCACGGCAAGAGCTACGAGGCGGTCTACGAGCGGACGCACGCGCCGGGCTTTCGCTGGCTGCACGAGTCGTTCGGCCACAACTGGCGGATGATCGAGGTGCAGGCGGCGATCGGCCGCCTGCAGCTGCGCCGGCTGGCGGCATGGAGCGAGCGCCGCCGCGCCAACGCGCAGCGCATCGCCGATGCCTGCCGCCCCTTCGACGCGCTGCGCGTACCCGAGCCGCCGGCGCATGCCGAGCACGCGTACTACCGCCTGTACGCCTACGTGCGCCCCGAGCGGCTGAACAGCGGCTGGCACCGCGACCGCATCGTGCAGGCGGTGCAGGCCGAGCGCGTGCCGCTGTACCAGGGTTCGTGCTCCGAGATCTACCTCGAGCGGGCGTTCGAAGGCACCGGCTTCGCGCCGCGCGAGCGGCTGCCGATTGCGCGCGAGCTCGGCGAGACGAGCCTCGCGTTCCTCGTGCATCCCACGCTCACCGATGCCGAGATCGACCGCACCTGCGCCGCGGTGCGCAAGGTGATGGGCGAGGCCAGCCGCTGAGCGGGGCCCCAGGCCGGCCGCTGTCCCGTTCGGTGCCACCCAGCATGCGCAACGTCGTCCTGCCCCGGCTGCCGCAGGCCGTGCGCCGCTGGCTCGCGGTGCTGGCCGATCTGGTGCTGCTCGTGCTGGCCACGTGGATGGCGTTCTCGCTGCGCTACGAGACGCTGCACTGGCCGTTCGCGCTGCAATGGCTCGCCTACGCGCTGGTGCCGATGATCGCGATGCCGGTGTTCGGCGCCTTCGGCCTGTACCGCGCCATTCACCGTCACACGGGGCTGCCGGCGCTGGTGACGCTGGCCAGGGCCGTGGCGGTGTATGGCGCCATCTACCTGGCGCTGCTGCTGGCGTTCCGCTTCGACGACGTGCCGCGCACGGTGGGCTTCCTGCAGCCGATGCTGGCGCTGCTGCTCACCGCCGGCCTGCGCGCGGCGGTGCGCTCGTGGTTCACGCGCGGCGCGCGGCGCCAGCGCCAGCCGCACGAACGCGTGCTGATCTACGGCGCCGGTTCGGCCGGCACGCGGCTGCTGGCCGGCTTGCAGCACAGCCACGAGATGCGCGTGCTCGGCTTCATCGACGACGACGCGCGGCTGCAAGGCCGCGTCATCAACGGCGTGCGCATCCACGCCCTGGACGAAGTGCCCGAGCTCGTGCAGCGCCTGGACCTCTCGGCCGTGCTGCTGGCGATTCCTTCGCTGGCGCGGCCGCGCCGCAACGAGATCCTCGAAGCGCTGCGCGTCACCGGCGTGCACGTGCGCACGCTGCCGGCGCTGATGGACATCGCGCTCGGGAAGGTGCAGGCCAGCGACGTGCACGAGCTCGACGTCGAGGACCTGCTGGGCCGCGACCCGGTGCAGCCGCGGCAGGACCTGATGAAGCGCCACACCGAAGGCCGGGCGGTGCTGGTCACCGGCGCCGGCGGCTCGATCGGCAGCGAGTTGTGCCGGCAACTCTCGGCGCTGGCGCCGCAGCGCCTGGTGCTCGTCGACCACAGCGAGTTCGCGCTGTACTCGATCCACCAGGAGCTGGCCACGCGCATCGAGCAGGGCCGCTCGCCGCCTTGCCAACTGGTGCCGCTGCTGTGCTCGGTGCGCGACGAGGCGCGCCTGATGCAGGCGTTCACCGCCTGGCGCCCGCACATCGTCTACCACGCGGCGGCGTACAAGCACGTGCCGCTGGTGGAGTGCAACGCCGTCGAGGGCGCGAGCAACAACGTGCTGGGCACCTGGGTCGCGGCGCGCTGCGCGCTGGCCGCGGGCGTCGCCGAGTTCGTGCTCGTCAGCACCGACAAGGCGGTGCGGCCGACCAACGTGATGGGGGCCAGCAAGCGGCTGGCCGAGATGGTGCTGCAAGGCCTCGCCGGCCGCGCAGCGGGAGGCAACTCGCCGGCAACCGAGGTTGCCGGGGCCGGCACGCGCTTCTCGGCGGTGCGCTTCGGCAACGTGCTCGGCTCGTCGGGCTCGGTGGTGCCGCTGTTTCGCCAGCAGATCGGCAACGGCGGTCCGGTGACGGTGACGCACCCGGAAGTGACGCGCTTCTTCATGACCATCCCCGAAGCGGCGCAGCTCGTCGTGCAGGCCGGCGCCATGGCGCGCGGCGGCGACGTGTTCGTGCTCGACATGGGGCAGCCGGTGCGCATCATCGACCTGGCGCGGCGCATGATCGAGCTGTCGGGCCTGACGGTGCGCGACGAGCAGCGCCCGGGAGGCGACATCGAGATCGTCATCACCGGCCTGCGTCCCGGCGAGAAGCTCTACGAGGAACTGCTGATCGGCGACGACCCGCAGCCCACCGAACACCCGCGCATCATGAAGGCGCGCGAGGGCTGCCTGCCGTGGGCCCGGCTCGAACCGCGGCTGGCGGAGTTCCAGGCGGCCGGCGCGCGCGGCGACACCGAAGCGGTGCTCGCGCTGCTGCGCGAGCTGGTGCACGGCTACGTGCCGGCGGCGGGGTCGCCCTTGCCGGCGCCGGCGCCGGCGCCAGCGCCGGCGTCTGCGGCGTTGCCGGTGCCGTTGCCCGGCTCGATGCCCGATGCCGCGCCGGTCGCGCCGGGCGCCAGCCCCGCCGTCGAGCGCAGCGAGGCCAGCATCCGCGCCGCCAGCGCGGCGCGGTCGTAGCGGCGCGCCGCTTTCAGCCCCGCTTCGCGCAGCCGTTCGCGCAAGGCGGCGTCGGCCTTCAGGCGCAGCAGCGCCTCGACCAGCGCCTCGGCGTTCTCCGGCTCGAAGACGATGCCGCAGCCTTCGCGCTCGACGATGGCCGCCGACTCGCCGGCCACGCCGTGCAGCACCGGGATCCCCATGCCCATGCACTCGAAGAGCTTGCTCGGGATGACGGTGGTGAACAGCTCGGTGCGGCGCAGGTGGATGATGGACGCGTCCAGCAGCGACCAGTAGCGCGCCACCTCGTCCTTGCGCACCGTGTCGATGAAGTGCACCGTGCCGGCAAGCCCCCGCCGCGCCGCCTCTTCGCGCAGGGCCGCCTTGCGCGCGCCGTCGCCCAGTAGCACCAGGCGGATGTCGCGGCCTTGCGGGTGGGCGGGGTCTTCGCGCAGCCGCTGCATCGCCGCCAGCAGCGTCTCGAGCGCGTGCGCCATGCCATGCGTGCCGATGTACCCGGCGACAAAGCAGCCTTGCAGGCCGAGCGCGGCCTCGAGCGCGGCGTCCTTGGCGCGCGGCGAGAAGCGCGCGATGTCCACGCCGTTGGTGACGACCTCGATCTTGCGCCCGTCGATGCCGCGCTTCATGAGCGTGTCGCGGAACGCGTGCGTCACCGAGACGATCGACGCCGCACGCCGGTACAGGAAGCGTTCGAGCCGCTCGAGCCAGCGGATCGCCGCCGATTCCTTCATCGCGCCGACCGCCTTGATCGACTCGGGCCACAGGTCGCGCAGCTCGAAGACGAACGGCACGCGCTTCACCGCGCCCACCGCCCAGCCGGCCACGGCGGTGAAGAACTGCGGCGAGGTGGCCACGACGATGTCGACCCGGCGCACGAACAGCGCCGCGACGAAGGCCATCGCCATGTAGCTCAGGTAGTCGAGCACGCGGCGCGCGAACCCCTCGTTGGCGGTGATGTAGCTCCACACGCGGATCACGCGCACGCCGTCGATCGTCTCCTGTTGCCACAGGCGGTTGCGGTAGCCCGGCAGCACGCGGCCGGTGGGGAAGTTCGGCGCGCAGGTGATCACGGTCACCTGCTCGCCGGCGGCGGCCCATTGCCGCGTGTGCTCGTGCGTGCGGCTGGCCGGGGCGTTGACCTCGGGCGGGAAGTTGTCGGAGAGGAAGAGGATGTGCATCAGAGCCAGGTCCAGCGCACTTCGGCGCAGCCGTCCGCCAGGGGCACCACCAGCGTCTGCGCCGGCACGAGTTCGCCGAAGCGGCGCGCATGCTGCCAGGATTCCAGCGTGGCGCTGCCGCCGGCGGCCACCTCGGCTTTCGCCAGCGGCTGCGCGCCTTCGAACACGGTCCACTCGCGCGGCGCCGCGGCGCCGGCCGGCTCGCAGCGCAGGCCGGGTGCGAGGTGGAAGCGGGCGCGGGCGGCGATGTTGCGCGCGCTGCCGGCCGGCTCGACGCGGTCTTCGATGATCAGCCTGTCGTCGGCGTCGAAGCGCCAGCGGCGCCGGTGCAGCGGATGGCCGCTCAGGTGCGCGTAGCCGTCGTGCGCCGCGGCGACGTGCCAGCCGTCGATCGACACTTGCAGCGGCCGCGCGCGGCGGCCGACGCGAAAGCCGGCCCAGACCTCGGAGGAGTCGTGTGCGCCGAGCTGCACCGTGCTGTGCGCGGCGGTGCCGCGTTCGAGCTGGCGGCGCGGCCCGTCGCCGTAGACCGAGGTGCCGCGGTTGACGATCAGCTCGCGGCCGTGCAGCGAGAGCTCGAACGACAGTGTGTCGGCGTGCGCGTGGCCGGGCAGGTAGTCGGGGCCGACCGGCGCCACGTCGAGCAGCGCCACCGCCGCGCCGCGTGCCACGCGGACGATGCCGCTCGGCCGCAGCGCCAGCGCGCCGAGCTCGGGCGCCGGGGCCGCCGTGACGCCCAGCGCCGCGGCATAACGCTCGATGTCTCGGCACGGCGGGGCGATGCCTTCGGCGGTGTCGTTGAAGCGCGCCAGCGTGCCGCCGGGGTGGGTGAGGCAGCGCAGCCAGTGCAGCATCGGGCCGGCGCGTTCCTCGAGGGCCGCGGCCAGGCGTTGCGCCGGCGAGCCGCTCGCTGGCCCCGGGGCGAGCGTGCGCAGCACGTTGATCAGGTCCAGCACGTCCTCCAGCGCCAGCGCGTGGTACATCGGCGAACGCTCGAACTGGGCGCCGTCGGCCAGCACCTGCTCGGGCAGCTCGCGCAGCAGGATGCGCACGCCGGTGGCGAGCCAGGCGTCGGCCTCGGGCCCTTCGAAGTAGAGGCCGGCGAAGACCAGCGCCTTGGCGTTGGCGAAGAGGTGGTTGCCGAGCAGGTGCCACTCGAGCCGCCGCGCGAGCCAGCGCACCTGCACGGCCAGCGACGCGAGCCATGGGGCCTGCGCCGGCTCGCCGGCGAGGAACCACTTGATCCAGTTGACGATGCGCAGGCTCGTCGGATATGGCGCCCACGCGGTGGCGTGGACATGCGGCGGGTTGGCGGCGAGCCAGCGTGCGACGAGATCGCGCTGCCAGGCGCGGCGGCGTTGGGCGCCGGCCGCGTTGAGGTCGTCGAAGTAGTGCAGGTTGTAGCGCCACAGGAGCGGCAGCGCGGGGTCGTCCCAGCCCACCGCATCGAGATCGTGTTCGACGCCGAGGAAGCCCAAGCGTGTCGGCGCGAGCAGGCTCGCTTCGCGCTGCGGTGGCTGCACCCACACCGATGCGCCGGATGCGCCGGCGGCCAGGGCGCGCACCGGCGGCGGCGCACGCAGATCGGGCCGCGGCCGCTGCAGGCGAAAGCGCACGCGGCCGGCGATCTGCGCCGCCTTCAGCCAGCGCACCGTGCGCCAGAGGCGGCCGAGTTGCATCGGGAGGGCGCGGCCCGGTTCAGTGCAGCCGCAGCGAGGGATGTCGCCGCCGCAGCGCGCGCTGCCGCATCACATCAGCCCACGAGCAGGCGGTCGAGTGCCTGCGCGATGCGCTCGCCCGTGCGGCCGTCCCACAGGGGCGGGATGCCGCCTTTCTTCCACTGCCCGGCGAAGAGCTGGTCCAGCGCCGGTTGCAGCGCCGCCGGGTCGGTGCCGATCAGCTCGTTGGTGCCCACGGTCACCGTCTCCGGCCGCTCGGTGGTGTCGCGCAGCGTCACGCAAGGCACGCCGAGCACGGTGGTCTCCTCGGTGACGCCGCCGCTGTCGGTGATCACGCCCTTGGCATGGCGCACGAGGTAGTTGAACTCGAGATACGGCTGCGGCTCCACGGTGAGCAGCGAAGGCGGCCGGTCGGGCAGGTTGGCCAGCGTCTTGGCCGTGCGCGGGTGCACCGGGAACACCACCGGCATGCCGCGCACCGCGCGGCCCACGGCTTCGATCAGGCGCGCGAAGCCGGCCGCGTCGTCGACGTTGGCCGGCCGGTGCAGCGTCATCACGAAGTAGCCGCCGGCCTGCAGCTTCGCCTCGCCCCAGAACGCCGGCGGGCGCAGGCGTTCGAGGTTGGCCAGCAGCGTGTCGATCATCGTGTTGCCGACGAAGAAGATCTGCTCCTCGCGCGCGCCGGCGCGGCGCAGGTTCTCGTTGGCGACTTCGCTCGTCGTGAAGAACCAGTTCGTGATCGAGTCGGTGACGAGGCGGTTGATCTCCTCGGGCATCGTCCAGTCGCCCGAGCGGATGCCCGCTTCCACGTGCGCCACCGGCACCTTGAGCTTCTGCGCCGCGATGGCGCAGGCCATCGTCGATGTGACGTCGCCCACCACCAGGCACAGGTTGCTCGGCGCATCGAGCAGCAGCCGCTCGTAGCGGGTCATGATGGCCGCCGTCTGCTCGGCCTGCGTGCCCGAGCCCACTTCGAGGTTCACGTCGGGCTCGGGAATGCCGAGCTGCGTGAAGAAGTCGCCCGACATGCGCGCGTCGTAGTGCTGGCCGGTGTGCACGAGGCGGTAGCGCAGGCCGCTGGGCGCCGCCGCATCGGCCTGGCGCTTCTCGATCGCGCGGATGATCGGCGCGATCTTCATGAAGTTGGGGCGCGCGCCGGCGATGATGTCGACGAGGGCGGTGCCGGTGGCATTCATCGCGAAGCCTCCTCGATGGCGATGCTGACGCGGGCGACTTCGAGCAGTTCGGGCAGCGGGATCGGCGCCGGCCCGCCGCTGCGCAGCGCCTGCACGAAGGCGGCGGCGCAGCCGGCCTGGCCCTTGTCCTGGCGCCACAGGTTCATCTTCGCGAAGCCCGGCCAGCCGAACCCGGCGAGGCGGCGGAAGTTGTCGAGCTGGAGCACGCGGCCGGCGGCGAAGACTTCGAGCCGTTCCTTCGGGAACGCCTTGGAGCCGTTGGCGAAGTAGTGGATCGTGCCGAGCGAGCCGTCGGCAAAGCGCAGCGTGATGCTTGCGGTGTCGGGCGTGGCGGCCTGCATCCGCGCCACGCCGTGCGACTCGACCGGCGCGCCGGCCAGGAAGCGCAGCAGGTCGATGAAGTGGCAGCCCTCGCCGACGAGGCGGCCGCCGCCGACGCGCGGGTCCTGCGTCCAGTGCTCGCGCGGGATGGCGCCGGCGTTCACTGTCATCACGAACGCCTTCGGCCCGGGCACGCCTGCCAGTAGCGCCTTCATGCGCACCACCTGCGGGGCGAAGCGTCGGTTGAAGCCGACCATGACGATGCGGTCCGGCGCGGCGCGCGCGGCGGCTTCGATGGCATCGGTCTCGGCGGCCGTCAACGCCAGCGGCTTCTCGACGAAGACATGCTTGCCTGCGGCGAGCGCGCGCTGCACGTAGCCGGCGTGGCTGTCGTGGCGGGTGCAGATCACGACGGCGTCGCAGGCGGGGTCGGCGAGCAGCGCCTCGACGTCGGTGGTGGCCTCGGCGAAGCCGAACTTGCGCCCGAGATGAACGCTGCTGGCGCCGCCGGCCGAGGCGATGCGCGCCAGCTCCGCGCCCGCCGCCTTGAATGCCGGCACCAGCACCGCGCCGGCGTAGTTGCCGGCGCCGATGACGCTGATGCGGGCGCGGCCGGGGCTGGCCCCGGCTGGCACGATGGGCGCGGCAGCGGCAAGGCCGCCTGCGGCGCCGGCCAGGCGAACGGTGCGCGCCAGGCGGGCGTCGGGCGCCGCGCCCGCCGGCGCGGGGGGCGGGTACGCGAGCACGATGCCCAGCGAAGGCTCGCTGCCGGCCACCACCTCGTACGCGCGCGCCGCCTCGCCGATGCCGAAGCGGTGCGAGACGAGTGGGGCCACGTCGAGCCGCCGCTCGGCCAGCATGTCGAGCACGGCTTCGAAGTTGCGCTGCTCGGTCCAGCGCACGAAGCCCACCGGGTAGTCCTGGCCCTTGTCCTCGTAGTTCGGGTCGTAGCGGCCGGGACCGTAGGAGCAGCTCACCTGGAAGCTCAGCTCCTTCTCGTAGAAGTCGGCGCGCGAGAGTTCGAGCCCGGTGACGCCGACCAGCACGATGCGGCCGCGCTTGCGGCACATCAGCGCCGCCTGGTGCACCGGCTCGTTGCTCTTCGTGCTGGCGGTGATGATCACCGCGTCGACGCCGCGGCCGCGCGAGAACGCCTGCGCCGCGGCGACGGGGTCGGCACCGGCCTTCAGGTCGGCGACCTCGGCGCCGAAGCGCTTCGCCAGCGCCAGCTTGTCGCCATCGAAGTCGAGGCCGAGCACGCGGCAGCCCTGCGCCTTCAGCAGTTGCACGGTGACCAGCCCGATGAGCCCGAGACCCGTGACGACCACCGCCTCGCCGAGCGTGGGCTGCACGAGACGGATGCCCTGCAGCGCGATGGCGCCGAGCACCGTGAACGCCGCGTCGTCGTCGCTCACCGTCTCGGGCACGCGCGCGCACAGGTTGACCGGCACCGCCACCATTTCGGCGTGGCGGCCGTTGCTGGCGACGCGATCGCCGGCAGCAAGGCCGCTGACGCCTTCGCCCACCTCGACCACCTCGCCGACGTTGCAGTAGCCCATCGGCAGCGGCTGGTCGAGCTTGTTGCGCACGGCGGCCAAGGTGGGCAGCAGGCCGTCGGTGCGGATCTTGTCGAACACCTGGCGCACCTTGTCGGGCTGCTGGCGCGCCTTGTCGATGAGGCTGCCGCGGCCGAAGTCGACCAGCATGCGCTCGGTGCCGGCGGAGACGAGCGTGCGGCGGGTGCGGATCAGCACCTGGCCGCGGCCGGCGCGCGGGCAGGGCACGTCCGCCACTTCGGTGCTGCCGTCCTTGAGGTTCTGCAGGATCTGCTTCATGGCCTGGGCTGCCGGCTGCTCGTTCGACGACTCATGCGAAGGCTCATGCGGCCGCGCCGGACGCGCCGGACGCGGCGGCGATCAGCTTGTCCTTGTCGGCGCGGGCCGGGTAGTTGATGAGCACCGCGCGGTACACGCCCTTGAAGACGAAGAGACTGCCGGCCGCAGCGCCGACGATGCCGAACTCGCGCACCAGCGCGCCGATGTCGGCCAGCGTTCCGGCGCCGCCCAGCACCGTCAGCGGCACGGTGACGGCTTCGCGCACGCGGCGCACGAGGTCGAGGTCGTAGCCCTTCATCTGCCCGTCGCGGTCGATCGAGTTGACGACGATCTCGCCGGCGCCGGCGGCTTCGGCCTGGCGCGCGAAGGCCGCGGCGTCCAGGCCCGTGCCGCGCTGGCCGTTGTGCGTGAACACCTGCCAGCTGCCTGCGCTGCGCCGCACGTCGAGCACGACGACAACGCTCTGGCGGCCGACGCGCGCCGCCGCCGCACCCAGCAGCGCCGGGTCGGCGACGGCGGCGGCGCTGACCGCCACCTTCTCGACGCCCAGGCTCACCAGGCGCTCGAACTGCTCCACCGAGTGCACGCCGCCGCCGTAGGACAGCGGCATGCGGCACTCGGCGGCGAGGTTGCGGATGAGCGCATAGTCAGGGTCGCGGCGCTGGCGCGTGGCGTCGATGTCCAGCACCATCAGCTCGTCGACCTCCTTCTCGTTGAAGATGCGCACCGCGTTCAGCGGGTCGCCCACGTACTTGGGCTTGTCGAAGCCCACCGTCTTGACGAGGCCGCCCTTGTGCACCAGCAGGCAGGGGATGATTCGCGGTCGCAGCATCTTCGGGGGGCGCGTCGTGTTCGCGGTTGGGTCGTCGCCGGGGTCGCTGTCGGGGTGTCCGCTTCAGAGCGAGGCGAAGTTCTTCAGCAGCTGGATGCCCCAGGCGTGGCTCTTCTCGGGGTGGAACTGCACGCCCAAGACGTTGCCGCGCTGCACGGCGCAGGCGAAGCGCAGGCCGTACTCGGTGCTGGCCAGCACGTCGGCCGGGTCGTTGGGCGCGAAGTAGTACGAGTGCAGGAAGTAGAAGCGCGCCGCCGTGCCCAGGCCCGCGAAGAGCCCGTCTTCGCGCACCGGCTGCACGTCGTTCCAGCCCATGTGCGGCAGGTGCGTGCGGCCGGTGAACTGCGCGTGGTCGAAGAGCTTCACGCCGGCGTCGAGCCAGCCCAGGCCGGCGGCGGTGCCTTCGTCGCTGTGCCGCGCCAGCATCTGCATGCCCACGCAGATGCCGAGCACCGGCCGCTGCCGCTTCGTCACCAGCTCGTCGAGGCCGCCGCGCATGCCCGAGTCGTTCAGGCGCGTCATCGCCCAGTCGAAGGCGCCGACGCCGGGCAGGATGAGGTGCGTGGCACCTTCGAGGTCGGCAGCGGTGCGCGCCAGCGCCGCCGGGATCGCGAGGCGCTTGTAGATGTTGGCGATGGCCTGCACGTTGCCCAGGCCGTAGTCGACGATGGTGATCAACGCTTGCCTCCGAGCTCCAGGCCGAGCGCGCGCATCGCCCGCGCGCCGACGCTGTAGAACATCTCCTGCGAGCGGTAGTCGCGGTAGGTCTTGTTCGGCGCCTCGAGGTAGCCCTGCAGCTCGGCGGTGGAGATGCCCAGCTTGTTGGCCACGTATTCGAACTCCTGGCGCACCGTGGCGTCGTCCAGCGCCGGCGTCTTCAGTTTCTCCAGCGCCTCGGCGCGCGTCATCTGGCCGGTGACGATGAGGCTGGAGAACTGCACCTTGCGCGTGTCGAAGCCGAACTTCCGCGGCAGCCAGAAGCCTTCGTAGAAGCGGGTGAAGCGCGACTCGAAGTGCTTCTGCGGATAGGGCTGCCAGCCGAACTTCTCGGTCAGCAGCTTCACCGCCGCGGCCTTGTCGTAGGGCACCAGGTTCAGCGGCCGCACGACGCGGATGCCCTTGACGTAGGGCAGCCAGATCTTGTGGCGCAGGATCGACGTGGTGGGGAAGGTGTGCAGCGGCCTGGTGCCGAAGCGGCGGTGGATGTCCCTGAGCTGGATCGAGTCGCTCTGGTAGTACATCCACTCGATGGGGTTGCGGATGCACTCGGTGGACAGGTTGGCGCCGGTGAGGATGGTCTTGATGTCGTGCTGTTCGGCGAACTTGTACATCGTGGCGAAGAAAGCGTGGTCCTGCGGCGTGTCGATGTGCGGCACGCCCGACTTGAAGAACGCCAGCTGCAGGTCGCGCATCTCCTCCCAGTCGATGACCTCGGTGTAGAGGTCCAGCCCCAGCGCGTCGACCAGCTTCTCGATGTTGTTCACCGCCTCCTGCGAGTTCCAGCCGGCGTCGACGTGGAACACCAGCGGGCGCAGGCCGAACTCGGTGGCGACGTAGGTCAGGTACGAGCTGTCGATGCCGCCGCTCATGCCGATGATGCAGTCGAAGTCCTTGCCCTGGCCGCTGGCCTTGATCGCCTGCACCAGCGCGCGCAGCTCGCGTTCGCCGCGCTCGTCGGTGTGCCAGTTCGGCAGCACCTTGGCGTAGAAGGTGCGGCAGTGGTCGCACACGCCCTTGTCGTCGAAGGTGATGGCCGAGTCGGTGGTGTCCATCACGCAGTTGGTGCAGATTCGCAATGCCGTCATGCCGCGCCTTGTTCGATGCCGCGT
>JAEUPF010000035.1 GCA_016790425.1 Rubrivivax sp. | reverse complement strand
GGGCCGTAGAGCAGGAACAGGAAGTTCTCGGCGTCGGGGTAGTCGGCGTTCCAGCCGAGCCAGAACACCTGGTACTTGCCCTTGCGCACCTTGTCCTGGAACTGGTTGTTGTCGGTGGCGCGCACCTCGAGCTGGATGTCGATCTTGGCGAACTGCCTCACCACCCAGTCGATCTCCGGCTTGCGGCCCGGCGTGGCCGGCGCGTAGAAGTCGTAGTTCAGCACCAGCGGGCGGCCGGTGGCGGCGTCGCGGCCCCCGGGGTAGCCGGCCTCGGCCATCAACTTCTTCGCGTCCTCGATCGGCCGGCGCACGGCCCGGCCGTCCTTCCACACGTGCGTCACCGGGTTGACGCCCTCGCGCGTGCCTTCGCGCGAGCCGAAGATGCCCGGCGGCAGCGGGCTCATCGCGGTGTCGCCGGCCTTCTTCGGGAAGATCTTGCTGTACTCCTCCCAGTCGATGGCGATCGAGATCGCCTGGCGCAGCTTGCGGTTGCGCGCGTCCTGCTCGGGCGTGGCGCCGTTGCCCAGCACCGGGTCGAGCATGTTGAAGGCGATGAAGTAGCTGTTGACGTCGCTGCCCTTGTCGAGGCGGAAGCCCTTCGCCTCGTACTCGGCGCGCACCTCGTCGCTGTCCTGCGCCTCGACGCGGTAGTCCATGCCGGTGTCGGTGCGCTCGAACACCTCGAGGTCGTAGAAGCCCTGGCGGAACTTGCCGCGCATCGGCACGCTCTCGCGCTCGATCGTGAACACCATCTTGTCGATGAAGGGCATGCGCTTGCCGCAGTCGGCGAGCAGCCCCGCTTCCTTGTCGCCGGGCATGCCCTCGCAGGGATAGGGCTCGCCGCGGTAGTTCGGATTGCGCACCATCGTGTGCCGGCGGTCCTGCAGATACTCGGTCAGCATGAACGGGCCCGTGCCCACCGGCCAGCGGTCCAGCGACAGCCCCGCCGCGGCCATGCCCGGCTGGGCGTAGAAGGCATCGGCCTCCCACGGCACCGGAGCCAGGAAGGTCATCTGCATCCAGTAGCTCCATTGCGGGTACTTGCCCTTGATGCGGATGCGCAGCAGGTGCTTTTCGGGCGCCGTGGCGCCGGCCAGCGGCCACTGCCGGAAGTCGAGGAAGGGCTTGTCCAGGCTCGAAGGGTCCAGGCCCTTGCGCAGCCTGGCGTCCTCGCGCTTGACCCCCTCGCTGTACTCGCGCAGGCCGACCACGTACTCGGCGAAGGTGGAGAAGATCGGCGTCGTGATGCGCGTCGTCGCGTGGCGCTTGATCGCGTAGACGAAGTCCTCGGCGACGAGTTCGCGCGTGCCTTGCTGTTCGAAGTCGAGCGGCGTGCGCCGGTCGCCCAGTTCGCCGGGCTTCATCGCGTGGTAGACGTAGCGGCCCTTGGCGTCCTTGGCGAAGGCCGGGTGCGGCTGGAAGAGGATGCCCGGCTTGATCGGCACGTCGTAGATGCTCTCGGCGACCTGCTCGGCCGCGGCGTCTTCGGCCAGCGGCCTGCCGTCCTTGTCGACGTAGTGCGGCTTGACCACCGCCGCGGCCGACTTGGGCACCAGCTGGAACGGCCGCTTCAGGTAGTGGTAGCCGTAGGGCGGCTCGTAGATCTGGTAGGTGAAGGTGGTGTCGTTGCTCCAGTACGAGGCCGTGGGGTCCAGATGGCGCGGCGAGTTCTCGACGACGCCCGAGAAGAGCGTGTTGGTCGCCGCGTCGCCGTCGGGCCAGGGGTTGTTGTTGCAGGCGCCCAGCGTGCCGGCCAGCAGCAGCGCAGCGAAGGGGCGAGCGAAGGGGCGAGCGAAGGGGCGAGCGAAGGGGCGAGCGAAGGGGTGAACGAACAAGCGAACGAGCGAGCGAACGAACGAGCGAACGAAGTCGAGCATGGTCTTGCCCCTCAAGCCCAGGCGATGAATGCCTGCTGGCCCTGCACCGCCAGCGTCACGCGCTGGCCGATCGGCAACGTCACCTTGGTCGGCACATGCCCGAAGGGCAAGCCGGTGAGGATGGGTACGCGCGTGCGGCTGCGCAGGTGCGCCACCATCGCCTTCAGCCCGTAGCCGCGGTCCCACGGCGAAGGCGTCCAGGCGTCGAACTGTCCGAGCACCACCGCCTTCTGCGCCGCCAGCACGCCGGCTTGCAGCAGCTGCAGCAGCATGCGCTCGACGCGGTACGGGTGCTCGTTCACGTCCTCGACGAAGAGCACGCCGCCGCGCACCGCCGGGAAGTGCCGCGTGCCCAGCAGCGAACACAGCATCGCCAGATTGCTGCCCCACAGCGTGCCGCGCACCTCGACGCCGTCGAAGCCGATCTCGGTGCGAAAGCCCACCGCTTCCAGCTCGCCGCGCATCGCCTCGGCGAAGCAGGCAGCGGTGACGTCGTCCATGCCGCCGGCCTCGGGCGCGCGGCCGAAGCCTTCCAGCGCGCAGGGGCCCGCCCAGCTCGGCTGCCCGGTGTGCGCGAGCAGGCCGAGCTGCAGCGCGGTGAAGTCCGACAAGCCCACCCAGCGCGTGCCGCGCTCGACGCTCTTGCCCAGCTTCTTCCAGGCGATGGCGTCGATGAGGCGCGTGAGGCCGTAGCCGCCGCGCGTGGCCATCGCCACCGCCGGCGCCTCGTCGGCCACGCGATGGATGGCCGCCAGCCGCTGTTCGTCGCTGCCGGCGAAGCGCTGCCGCCGCGCCAGCGCCGCCTTGTCGCGCCGGGCATCGAAGCCCAGTTCGCGCAGCCGCGCCAGCGCCAGTTGCAGCGCCTGGCCGTCGGGCACCACGCCCGAGGGACTGAAGACCGTCAGCTCCATCGCGATGGGACTCGTCAGCCTTCGGCGGCCTTCGACGGCGGCAGCTCGGTCGCCTCGCCGGCCGGGATCGGCGCTTCGGGCGGCGCAGCTTCCTCGACGCTGATCTCGACGACTTCGGGCAGGGCCTCGGGCATGTCTTCGGGAAGGCCTTCGGACATGTCCTCGGGCATGCCTTCGGGAAGGCCTTCGATCGCGGCTGCGGCGACGCCTTCGCCGAGTTCTTCCTCCAGCGCCTCGATGCCCTGCACCGCGCCCTCGGCCACCTGCGGCAGGCCGCGTTCGGCGCGCTGCTGCGCGCGCCGCTCGCCGAAGAACTCGCGCAGCAGCGTGCCGCAGTGCTCGCCGAGCACGCCACCAACCACCTCGGTGCGGTGGTTCAAGCGCGCCTCGGCGAAGAGGTCCACCACCGAGCCGGCGGCGCCGGTCTTGGGGTCGAAGGCACCGAACACCACGCGCTTGAAGCGCGCGTGCAGCAGCGCCATCGCGCACATCGGGCACGGCTCCAGCGTCACGTACAGCTCGCACTCGGGCAGGCGGTAGTTCTCCAGCAGCGTGGCGGCGTGGCGCAGGGCCACGATCTCGGCGTGCGCGGTCGGGTCGTGCGTGGTGATCGGCCGGTTGTAGCCGGTGGCCACCACCTGCACGCCCAGCTCGCCCTCGCGCGCCGGCCGCACGATCACCGCGCCCACCGGCACCTCGCCGACGAGCCATGCGTTGTGCGCCTGGTCCAGGGCCAGGCGCATGCCGTACTCGTCGCCGGGCGCGTTCATGACAGCAGGCATGGTAGCCGCTCGCACGGGTATCGCCGCTCGGGGGTTGCTCCGGTGCCGGCGGCCCCAGGCTCCGGCCCTGGCCCTGGCCCTTCGCCCCTTCGCCCCTTCGCCCCTTCGCCGCTTCGCCCCTTCGCCGCTGCGAAGCTCCCTCCGGGAGCTACTCCGCCGCGCTCGCCGCGGCAGCGGCGCCGGGCGCTCCGGGTCCACCGGCACGGCGCGGCGCTGGGGCCAGCCACAGCACGCCGATGAGCCCGAGGAACAGCAGCGCCGAGAGCCAGTACAGGTCGGTGGCGGCCATCGTGTAGGCCTGCTGGTCGACCAGGCGGTTGACGAACGCCAGCGCCGCCGGGTCGGGCATGCCGGCCGCGTTCAACCGCGCCAGCGCGTCGGCCGCCGCGGCATTGCCGGCGCCCAGCGACTCGGCCAGGCGGGCATGGTGCATCGCCGCGCGGTCTTCCCACGCGGTGGTGAAGATCGAGGTGCCCACCGCCCCGGCGGTGATGCGCGCGAAGTTCGAAAGCCCCGAGGCGGCGGCCATCTCGTGCGGCGCCAGGCCGTTGAAGATGATGGTCTGCAGCGGGATGAAGAAGCACGCGGTGGCGATGCCCTGCACCAGCGTGGGCACGAGGATGGTCTCGAACGGCGCCTGGGTGTCGAAGCGCGAGCGCAGCCACAGCACGAAGGCGAAGACGACGAACGAGAAGGTGGCGATCTTGCGCGCGTCGATGCGGCCGACGTTGCGCCCGACCCACGGCGACAGCAGGATCGCGAACACGCCCACCGGCGCCAGCACCATCCCCGCCTGGGTGGCGGTGTAGCCCATCCACTGCTGCAGCCACAGCGGCAGCAGCACGATGTTGCCGAAGAAGAGCGCGTACGCCAGCGCCAGCGCGACGGTGCCGATGGCGAAGTTCGGCCGCGCGAACAGGCGCAGGTCGACGATCGGGTGCGAGTCGGTCAGCTCCCAGGCGAGGAAGAAGAGGAAGCCGACGACGGCGACGATGGCCAGCGCCACGATCAGCGGCGAGCCGAACCAGTCGAGCTCCTTGCCCTTGTCGACCATGATCTGCAGCGCGCCGATCCACACCACCAGCAAGGCCAGGCCCACCGCATCGAGCCGCACCTTGGCCGGCCCGGGGTCGCGCTTGCGGTACAGGCGCCAGGTCATCGCCGCCGACAGCAAGCCCACGGGGATGTTGATGTAGAAGATCCACGGCCACGAGATGGTGTCGGTGATCCAGCCGCCCAGCAGCGGCCCGGCCACCGGCGCCACCAGCGTCGTCATGCCCCAGAACGCCATCGCCGTGCCGGCCAGCGCGCGCGGGTAGCTGGCCAGCAGCAGCGTCTGCGACAGCGGGATCATCGGCCCGGCGACGAGGCCTTGCAGCACGCGAAAGAGGACCAGCAGCTCGAAGCTCGGCGCGATGCCGCACAGCCACGAGGTCAGCACGAACAGCAGCACGCTGGCGGTGAACAGGCGCACCGGGCCGAAACGGCGCGTCAGCCAGCCGGTGAGCGGCACGGCGATGGCGTTGGCGACCGCGAAACTCGTGATCACCCAGGTGCCCTGGGAAGGGCTGACGCCGAGGTCGCCGGCGATGGCCGGGATCGACACGTTGGCGATCGACGTGTCGAGCACGTTCATGAAAGTCGCCAGCGACAGCGCCACCGTGCCGAGCGCACGCGCGCCGCCTTCGAGCGGCGGCAGGTCGGCTGCCGGCGCGGCCGCGCGACGGGCGGCCCCGGCGGCCGGTGTGCCGGGCGTGGCCGTGCTCACCGGCTGGCGCTGACCAGCGGCGCGGGCACGGCGCCGGAGCCGCTGCGCGGCGAACGCGCGACCTGCTGCGCGGCGCCGCTCACGCGGTTGGCGCGCACGATCTCGTCGACGCGCCGGTCGGCGCGTTCGCGCTCGCCGTCGAAAACGGCCGTCGTGCTGGCGCGCGGCGCGCGCGCCGCGGCGTTCGCCGCCACCGGCGCGCCCGAGGCGTCGCGCGTATCGACCACGGCCTCCATCGACAAGCCCACGCGCAGCGGGTGTGCGGCGAGCTGCTGCGCGTCCAGCTCGATGCGCACCGGCACGCGCTGCACCACCTTGATCCAGTTGCCGGTGGCGTTCTGTGCCGGCAGCAGCGAGAACGCGGCTCCGGTGCCCGCGCCCAGACCCAGCACGCGGCCGCGGTACTCGACCTTGCCGCCGTAGAGGTCCGCCGTCAGCACCACCGGCTGGCCGACGCGCATCGAGCGCAACTGGCCTTCCTTGAAGTTGGCCTCGACCCACGCCTGTTCCAGCGGCACCACCGCCATCAGCGGCGCGCCGGCGGCCACCCGTTGCCCCACCTGCACCGTGCGCCGCGCCACCTGCCCGGCCACCGGCGCGGGCAACTCGCAGCGCGCCAGCGCCAGCCAGGCCTCGCGCACCGCGGCGGCGGCCCGCTCGACGCTCGGGTGCCGTTCGAGCACCGTGCCGTCGGTCAGCGCACGCTGGCCGCCGGCCTGCTCGCGGGCGGCGGCGAGTGCGCTGCGGGCTGCCGCTGCCGCGCTCTGTGCCGAAGCCAGCGTGGCCTGGGCATGCTGGAACTCCTCGGCACCCACGGCGCCGGTGGCCAGCAACGGCCGCCGCCGCGCCACGTCTTCCTCGGCGCGCTGGACGTCCGCCTCGGCGCGCCGCAGCTCGGCTTCGCGCAGGCGAATGGTGGCGTCCTGCGTCGCGTTGCCGGCGTAGAGGCCGCGCACCTCGCGCACGGTCTGGGCGAGTTGCGCTTCGGCGCGTTCGAGCGCCAGGCGCGCGTCGGCCGCGTCGAGCTTCACCAGCGGCTGGCCGGCCTGCACGCGATCGGTGTCGTCGGCAAGCACGGCGACGACGGTGCCGCCGACCTGCGGCGTCACCTGCACCACCGGCGCCTGCACATAGGCGTTGTCGGTGCTCTCGTGGTGCCGAGCCACCAAGGCCCACCAGGCGGCAGCGACCGCCGCGGCGGCCAGCACGAGCACGGCCACGCCCAGCAGTGCGGCGCGGCGCCGTGACTCGGGCGGGATCTTCTCGTTCGTCATCGGATCGGGCTCATCGGGTTTCGGTGGTGGCGCGTGCCACCGCGCGCGGGGGCGGGTCGACCGTGACGCCACCGCCGAGCGCGCGCGCCAGGTTCACTTCGGCCAGCAGGTGGCGCGCTTTCAGGTCGGCCGCCCCGCGCCGCTGCGCGAGCACGTTGCCCTCGGCGGTGAGCACGACGAGGAAGTTGCCCAGGCCGGCGCGGTAGCGCTGCGTGGCGAGGTCGAATGCAGCCTCGGCGGCGGCGAGCGCCGCTTCCTGCTCGCGCTGCTGGGCCTCGATCGCGGCCAGCGAGCGCACTTCGTCGGCCACTTCGCGCAAGGCGCGCAGCAGCGTCGCGTTGTAGGTCTCGACGGCGATGTCGGCCTCGGTCGCCTTGGCGCCGAGGTTGGCGCGCAGGCGGCCGCCGTCGAAGATCGGCAGGCGCACGGCCGGGCCGATGCCATAGGTGCGGCTGCCGGCCTCGATGAAGCGGTCCAGCCCCAGGCTGGCCAGGCCGGCGAACGCGACGAGGTTGATGTTCGGATAGAACTGCGCGCGCGCCGCATTGACCTCGCGCGAGGCGGCTTCGACGCGCCAGCGCTGCGCCACCACGTCGGCACGCCGGCCGATCAGGTCCGCAGGCAGGCCGGCGGGCAGCGCCTGCACGGCCAACGGCGCGAGTTCGGGCGCCAAGGCTTCGAGCGCATCGGCGCGCTTGCCGGCCAGTTCGGCCAGCGCGTGGCGGGCGCGGGCGATCTGCTCGTCGGCGGCGGCCATCTCCAGCCGCGTCTGCGCCACGGCGCCTTCGGCCTGGCGCAGGTCGACCTGGCTGTCCAGGCCCGCGCCGACGCGCTGGCGCACGATCGCGAGCACCTGTTCGCGCTCGGCGAGCGCGGCGCTGCCGATGCGCCGCTGCTCGACGAGCCGCGCGAGCTGCACGTAGCCGGCGGCGATGTTGGCCGCCAGCAGCAGCGAGGCGGCCTGCGCCTCGGCGGCGGCGGCGCGCTGGGCGCCCACCGCGGCGGCCAGCGCTGCGCTGTGGCGGCCGAAGAGGTCCCACTCCCAGCTCGCGCCGACCTGCGCGGTGTTGTTCCATTCCACCGCTCCGGCCAGTGACGGCGGATACGGCCCGTTCTCGGTGAAGCGCTGCTGCGTGAGGTCGGCGCTGGCCGAGACCTGCGGCCCTCGCGCGGCGCCGGCGGCCTCGGCAGCGGCCGCGGCCAGGCGAACGCGAAGCTGCGCCACGCGCAGCGCCGGCTGCGCGGCGAGCGCTTCTTCGATGAGGCCGGTGAGCACGGGGTCGCGCCAGCGCGCCCAGGCCGTGCCTTCGCGCGCCAGGTCGGGCCAGCCGGCGCTGCCGGCCACTTCGAGCGGGCGGTGCGTGGGCGCGAGGTCCGCCGGCGCGGCGCAGCCGGCCACGAATGCCGAGGCGAGCGCGGCCACAAGCGCCAGCGATGACGCGGCGCCAGCCGCGGCACGCTTCACGCCGCCACCTCCTCGGCGGCGAGGGTCGCCAGCATGCGCCCGAGCAGCGCCTTCAGTGTCTCGAACTCCTCGGCGCTGAAACCCTGCAAGGCGCTGTTGTTGACCTCGGCCAGCACGCCCGGGATGTGGCGCACGATGTCCTGCCCGGCACGCGTCAGCGACAGCCGCACCACGCGCCGGTCTTCGGCCGAACGCTCGCGCGCCAGCAGGCCCTTGGCTTCGAGGCGGTCGAGCATGCGCGTCATCGCGCCGGGGTCCATGTCGATGACCGCGGTGAGCGCCTGCGCCGTGTCGCCGTGCCCCTTGGCCAGCAACCACAGCGGCACCCACTGCGCTTCGGTGAGGCCGTGCTCGGCCATGCGGCGCTCGACGCGCCGGCGCATCTGCACGGTGATGCGCTTCATCAGGTGGCCGACGCTGTCGTCGACCTCGCAGCGGCGACGGTCGTAGAAGGGCGCCGCCTTGCGGGGTTTCATCCACTGGACATTAATTGCATAGGCAATCTTTGTCAAGGCAGCGATCAAGGCCGGCGAAAGGCGGACGGCGGGGATGGGCGGACGGCCGGATGGCCGGATGGCCGGCCGACCGGATGGCCGAAGGCGGCCGCTCGTCCGCCGCGCGCGGCGCAGCGACGGCGGGTCAGGCCGGCTCGGGCTGGCCGTCCCGGCCGGTCTCGGCCTCCTCGGCCGTCTTCGCCGCCGCCGGCTTGTCATCCAGCGGCGACCACGCCATCCAGTCGTCACCGAGCAGTTCCACCGGGTGCTGCGTGCGGTCGGAACCGTTGCCACATGCCATGTCGTCGGCCGGGCAGTACTTGTCGCAGCCCCAGCAGACGCGTTCGGGGTGCGGCGGGTGGATCGGGAACTTCTTGGCCATCGGGTTCAGGTGGAGGATGCAGGCAGGAAGTCGAGCGCGGGCCCCTTGGGCACGATGCCGCTGGGGTTCAGATGCCGGTGGCTCTGGTAGTAGTGACGCTTGATGTGGTCGATGTTCACGGTGGCCGCGACGCCGGGCACCGCGGCCAGTTCGCGCAGCAGGCGCGTCAAGGCGGGGTAGTCGGCGATGCGCTGGCGGTTGCACTTGAAGTGCCCGTGGTACACGGCGTCGAAACGCACCAGCGTCGTGAACAGGCGCCAGTCGGCTTCGGTGGGCGCATCGGCGCGTTGTTCAACGAGGAAGCGGTTGCGTGCCAGCCGCGCCTCGAGTTCGTCCAGCGCCGCGAACAGGCGGTCGAAAGCGCGCTCGTAGGCGGCCTGGCTGCCGGCGAAGCCGCAGCGGTAGACGCCATTGTTGACGCGCCCGTAGACCAAGGAGTTGACCGCATCGATGGGCGCGCGCAGCTGCGGCGGGTACAGGCCGATGCGCACCGGCGTGAAGGCGTCGAAGGCGCTGTCGAACATGCGCAGGATCTCGGACGACTCGTTGCTGACGATGGTGCGCCGCTGCTTGTCCCACAGCACCGGCACGGTGACGCGGCCGCTGTAGTGGGCATCGGCGGCGACGTACACCTCGCGCAGGAAGGCGAAGCCGTTGGCCGTGTCGGGAATGCAGCCCGGCCCGTTGCCGAAGGCCCAACCGTCGTCGCCCATCACCGGCTCGACGACCGACAGCGACACCACGTCTTCCAGGCGCTTGAGCCGGCGCGCGATCAGCGTGCGGTGCGCCCACGGGCAGGCGAGCGACGCGTAGAGGTGGTAGCGACCCGGCTCGGCCCGAAAGCCGCTGGAGCCATCGGCGCTGACGTGATGGCGGAAGGCCGCCTCGGTGCGCACGAACTCGCCGCCGCTGGCGTGCGTGTCGTACCAGCCGGTGTGCCACTGTCCTTGCCGCAGGTAGCCGCTCATCCGCCATGCCGGGGCGCTTGAAGCACCCCCGGTGCAGCGATTGTCGAACCGGGACCCTGCCCTTCGCCGCGGCCGGGGCAATACCGCCGGCAGCGCCCTCACTTCTGCTGTCGACAGGCGGGCATCGCTCACAGGTAGATCGGGCGCTTCAGTGACTCGCCACGACGGAGATACCGTCATGTTTACCGTCGCTGTCTTGGCCGATGCCGGACCTCGCCTCGTCGTTCTGGCGTCGTTGCCAACCTCTGCGCAGCCCTGCGCATGGCTTGGGATCGCACGCGACGGCATGGACGGCATGGACCTGCTTGTTCCGCGGCCGATGACCCGTGCCGCGCGGCGCCGCTGCACGCCGGTGTCGTGACCTGGTGCCCGATCCAGGCGGCAGGCTCGCCTTCCGGGGTGGCCGGCCCGGTGGGTCGTCGCGCGCTGTGCGTCGCGCTCGCACACGCCTCGGCATGGTGCTTGCCCGGGCCACGGCGCAGGAGCGCCCCCGCCGGGCCCCGACATGCACCCGACCGAGTTTCCTCTGACCCATAGGCCCGGCCCTCCCGCCATGACGCGGCGCCAGGCCATGTCGCTGATGGCCGCGTCGCTGGCCCTGGCCAACGGCGCGTGTTCGGCGCCGCCGAACGAGCTCATCGTGCCCTACGTGGACCTGCCCGAGGCCGGTACGGCGGGCGTGCCGGTCTACTACGCCAGCGCCCTCGTGCGCGATGGTCATGCCCACGGTGTTCTGGTGGGCACGCGCGAGGGCCGGCCGATCAAGATCGAGGGCAATCCGACGCATCCGTCCAGCCTCGGCGCGACCGACGCCTTCGCGCAGGCCTCGGTGCTGCAGCTGTGGGACCCGGACCGCTCGGCCGCCGTGCGTGAACGCCTGGGCGTACCGCGCGCCGGCGCACCGGCGGCGGCGGCCGCGTCGAGCTGGTCGGCCTTCGAGACGATGTGGCGCGCCCAGGCGCCGCGCCTGCGCGGTGCAGGCGGCGAGCGCCTGCGCCTGCTGCTCGGCCCGACGAGTTCCCCGACCGAGCGGCGCCTGCTCGAGGCGCTGCAGGAGCGCTTTCCGCGCATGCGCGTACACCTGCACGATCCGCTTCACGACGGCGCCGCGTCACGGGCAATGCGAAGCGCCTTCGGCCGCGAGCTCGCACCGGTGCTGCACCTGGACCGCGCCCGCTGCGTGCTCGCGCTGGCGGCCGATCCGTTTTCCGACGGCCCGGGCGCCGTGCGCGCCGCACTGGACTGGGCGAGCGCACGGGCGGCCGCCCGCGACGGCCGCAGCCTGCCGCGGCTGTTCGCCGCCGAGGTGTCCAGCGGCCTGTTCGGCGCGCGCGCGGAGCGACGCGTCGCGCTGCCGCCGGCCCTGATCGAGGCGCTGCTGCGGCGTGTGGCGGCGCCCTGGCTGGGCACCGAGGGCGGCATGTCGTCGCCCGGCGATCCGTTCGAGCGCGAGGTGCTGCAGGCACTCCGGCAGGCCGGCCCGGACGCGCTGGTCATCGCGGGGCGCGGGCTCTCCGCCGACGCGCACGGCCTGGTGCTCGCGCTGAACCAGCGGCTGGGCGCCTACGGCCGCACACTCGACCTGATCGACGCCCCGACGGCACTGCCGCAGGCCGGCACGCTGTCGGAGCTGGTGCAGGCGCTCGAGGGCGGCGCGGTCGACACGCTCGTGATCGTCGGCGCGAACCCGGCCTACGACGCGCCGGCCGCGCTCGGCGTCCCGGCCGCGCTGGCGAAGGCGCACACCACCGTGCACGCCGGGCTGCACGTCGACGAAACCGCGGTGCTGTGCGACTGGCACCTGCCGCTGTCGCACGACTACGAGCGCTGGGGCGACGCACGCGGGCACGACGGCAGCGCGACGATCCTGCAGCCGGCGATCGCGCCGCTGTACGACAGCCGCTCGGACATCGAGCTGCTGGCGCTGCTCGCCGGGGCCGACGAGCGCGCCGGCCACGCGCTGGTGCAAGGGCACTGGCGTGAACGCTTCGGCGGCAATGCGGCCGATGCCGACGCCGCCTGGCGCGACAGCCTGCGGCGCGGCGTGGTGGCGGACAGCGCATCGACACCGGTGGCGGTGCGCGAGCTGCCGGTCCGCGAGCTGCCGGTCCGCGAGCTGCCGGTGCGCGCGCTGCCGATGCCCGCGCAGCCGGGGGCCGCGACCGCCCCGCTGGTCGCGGTCTTCGCGCCCGACCCGGCGGTGCACGACGGGCGCTTCGCCAACCTCGGCTGGCTGCAGGAGCTGCCGCGCCCGTTCTCGAAGATCACCTGGGACAACGCGCTGCAGATCGGCCCCCGCACGGCCGCCGAGCACGGTCTGTCCAGCGGCGACATCGTCACCGCGCGCATCGGCGCGCAGGCGGTGCAGGCGCCGGTGTGGGTCGATGCGCGCCACGCCGAGGCGGTGGTCACGCTGCCGCTGGGCTACGGGCGCCGGCACGCCGGCCGCGTCGGCAACGGCGTGGGCTTCGACGCCTACGCGGTGCGTCCCGCGGTCGACGGTGCGCCGCCGGCCGTGACGCTGGAGCGGCGGGGGCGCCGGCACGCCTTCGCGCTGACGCAGCACAGCATCGACCCGCAGGACCGTGCGCTCGCCCGCACCGTCGAGGCGGGCGGCCGCATCGACCGGCCCGACACCGTGCACGCCAGCCTGTACCCCGCGTACACCGACCCCGGCCGCGCCTGGGCGATGGTGATCGACCTGGACGCCTGCATCGGCTGCAACGCCTGCACCATCGCCTGCCAGGCCGAGAACAACATCCCGGTGGTCGGGCGCGAGCAGGTCGAGCTGGGCCGCGAGATGCACTGGATCCGGGTCGACCGCTACGAATCGCCCGACCTGCACAACACCGTCTTCCAGCCGGTGCCGTGCATGCAGTGCGAGAAGGCGCCCTGCGAGCTGGTCTGCCCGGTCGGCGCGACCGTGCACGACAGCGAAGGCATCAACGTGCAGGTCTACAACCGCTGCATCGGCACGCGCTTCTGCTCGAACAACTGCCCGTACAAGGTGCGGCGCTTCAACTTCCTGCAGTACAGCGACACCGACACCGAGACTCTGAAGGGCCAGCGCAACCCCGACGTCACGGTGCGCCAGCGCGGCGTGATGGAGAAGTGCAACTACTGCCTGCAGCGCCTGACGCGGGCGCGCCACCACGTCGAGACCGGCGGCGCGCCGCTGCGCGACGGCGACGTCGTCACTGCCTGCCAGGCCGTCTGCCAGACCCGCGCGATCCGTTTCGGCGACCTCAACGATGCGGCCAGCGACGTGCGCCGCGCGAAGGATTCGCCGCGCCACTACGCCCTGCTCGGCGAGCTGAACACGCAGCCGCGCACCACCTACCTCGCCCGCGTGCGGCCGTGAGCGCGCCGCCGCTGTCGCGCGACATCGGCGTGCTGCACGCCGGCTGGGGCTACGCGAGCATCAGCGACAAGATCGCCGATGCGGTGCTCACCCGGCCCGTGCAGCGGCCGTGGCTGCTCGCGTTCCTGTTCACGCTGGCCGGCACGCTGGTCTTCCTCGGCGCGATGGCCTATCTCTTCGCGACCGGCGTCGGCATCTGGGGCATCAACATCCCGGTCGCCTGGGGCTTCGCGATCGCCAACTGCGTGTGGTGGATCGGCATCGGCCACGCGGGCACCTTCATCTCGGCGGTGCTGCTCCTGCTGCGCCAGCGCTGGCGGACCTCGATCAACCGCTTCGCCGAGGCCATGACGCTGTTCGCCGCGGCGATGGCGGGGCTGTTCCCCATCCTGCATCTCGGCCGGCCGTGGTTCTTCTACTGGATCGCGCCCTACCCCGACAAGATGAACCTGTGGCCGCAATGGCGCAGCCCGCTGGTGTGGGACTTCTTCGCGATCGCGACCTACATCATCGTCTCGTTCCTGTTCTGGTACCTCGGCCTCATCCCCGACCTGGCGACGCTGCGCGACCGCGCGGCGAGCCGCTTCAAACAGCTCGCCTACGGGCTGGCCGCGCTCGGCTGGCGCGGCGAGGCGCGCCACTGGGCCCGGCACGAGTCGGCCTACCTGCTGCTGGCCGGCCTGGCGACGCCGCTGGTGGTGTCGGTGCACTCGGTGGTGTCGCTGGACTTCGCGATCGGCAACACGCCCGGCTACCACTCGACGATCTTTCCGCCCTACTTCGTCGCCGGCGCGCTGTTCTCCGGCTTCGCGATGGTGCTGACGCTGGCGATCCCGCTGCGGCGCGCGTTCGACCTGCATGACTTCATCACCGAGGTGCACCTCGACCACGCCGCGAAGGTGCTGCTCGCCACCGGTGCGCTGGTCGCCTACGGCTACCTCAGCGAAAGCTTCATGGCGTTCTACAGCGCCGACGCCAACGAGATCGCGATGACGGTCGACCGCTGGACCGGCCCCTACGCGCCGGTCTACTGGTCGATGATCTTCTGCAACGTCGTCGCGCCGCAGATCCTGTGGTGGCGCCGTGCGCGCCGCCACGCGGGGCTGCTGTTCGGCCTGAGCCTGGTGATCAATCTGGGCATGTGGATGGAGCGCGTGACCATCGTCGTGCAAAGCCTGCACCACGACTTCCTGCCCTCCTCGTGGGGGCTGTTCGTGCCGACGGTGTGGGACTGGGTCTTCCTGCTCGGCTCGATCTGCACCTTCGTCTGGCTGTTCCTCGTCTTCATCCGCTTGCTGCCGGCGATCTCGATTTCGGAGATGCGGCTGCTCGCCCGGGAGAGCACGCGATGAGCGCGCCCTGGGGCCTCATGGCCGAGTTCGCGACCGCCGATGAGTTGATCGCGGCCGCGCGCTGCGCACGCGAAGCCGGCTTCGCCCACATCGACGCGTACGCGCCCTTCCACGTCGAGGGGCTCGCCGAGGTGCTGGGATTCCGGCCGCGGCACGTGCCCATTGCCACCTTCGTCGGCGGCCTGGTGGGCGGCGCCGGCGGCTTCTTCATGCAGTGGTACTCGGCCGTCGTCGACTACCCGCTGAACATCGGCGGGCGGCCGCTGAACAGCTGGCCGATGTTCGTGCCGGTGACCTTCGAGCTGACCGTGCTCGGCGCGGCGCTCGCCGCGTTCGCCGCGGTCATCGTCGGCAGCCGGCTGCCGCGGCTGCGCGCCCCGGTGTTCGACGCGCCCGACTTCGAGCTCGCCACGCGCAACCGCTTCTTCCTGTGCCTGCGCAGCGACGACCCCGGCTTCGACGAGGGCCGTGCGCGCGCGTTGATGGGCACGCTGAAGCCGATCCGCTGCACGGAGTTGCGGGCATGAGCGGGCTGCATCGCGCGCCGGTGGGGCGTCGAAGCCTGCGGTGCTGTCAGCGGCCGATGCTGGCGGTGCTGCTCGCGATCGGCGCCGGTCTGGGCGGCTGCGAGCGTGTCGCGCGCGACATGTACAGCCAGCCGCGCTACGACCCGGGCGAAGCGAGCCCGCTGTTCGCCGACGGCAAGGCCTCGCGCGCGCCACCGGCCGGCAGCGTGCCGCGGGCGATGGGCGACCTCGCCGCCACGAGCAGCGGGCGTGTTGGCGCCGAGGCGGTGACTGCGCGCGTCGCAGCGGAGCAGGCGGCGTCCGCGCCGGTGCCCACGCTCGCGCTGCTGCAGCGCGGCCGCTCGCGCTACGAGATCGACTGCCTGCCGTGCCACAGCCCGCTCGGCGATGGCGACGGCCCGGTCGTGCGGCGCGGCTTTCCACGCCCGCCGTCCTACCATCAGGCGCGCCTGCGCGATGCGACGGACCGGCACCTGTTCGACGTCATCAGCCACGGCTACGGCGTGATGCCGTCGTACGGCGACCGGCTCGCGCCGGCCGATCGCTGGGCCGTGGTGGCCTACGTGCGCGCGCTGCAGCTCAGCCAGCACGCGCCGGTCGAGGCGCTGCCGCCGGCGCTGCAGGCCACGCTGCGGGCGCAGGCGACGCCGGCGCCATCGGCCGCAGCGGGCCCGGCCCCGGCCGCGTCGAAAGGCCGCTGATGCCGCGCCTGCGCCTGCCCCTGGCCGCGCTCGCGCTGGCCCTCGCGCTGCCCGGCTGGTGGATCGACGCGCGGGTGTTCTTCGCGTGCTGGCTGGTCGCCTGGTGGTTCGGCCTCGGGCTGGTGCTGGGCGGCCTGACGAACATCTGGATCCACCGCCTCAGCGGCGGCCGCTGGGGCGAGGCGCTGCGCCCGCCGGTGCAGTGGACGGCGCGGCGCATGCCGTGGGTGATCGTGCTGTTCCTCCCGCTGGCCGCGGGCCTGGGCCTGCTCTACCCGTGGGCCCGCGGCGACGCCGCCTGGACCGCGGGACTCGCCCGACCCGCCTTCGTGACCGCGTGGCTGGAGCCGACCGCGTTCTGGATCCGCATGGCGCTGTACGCGCTCGCGTGGTGGTGGATGGCGCGGCCGTCGGTGCCGCAGCGCAAGGGCCGCGTGGCCGGCGCGCTGGCGCTGCACGTGGTGCTGAGCTCGCTGGCGTCGGTGGACCTGCTGATGTCGCTCGTGCCCGGCTGGTTCAGCACCGCCTTCGGTCTCGTCGTGCTGAGCGGCCAGGCGACCGGCGCGACGGCACTCTCGGTATTGCGCCTCGCGCACGCGGCCGCCGACCCGAAGCCGCCGTGGCGCGACCTCGGCAACCTGATGCTGATGTGGGTGATGGTCTGGGCCTACGTCGCGTTCATGGAGTTCCTGATCATCTGGGCCGAGAACCTGCCGCGCGAGATCGCCTTCTTCGTGCCGCGCCTGCAGACCGGCTGGGTGTGGGTCTCGCTGGCGCTGGCGCTGGTCATGTTCGTGCTGCCGACGCTCGCGCTGCTGTGGCGTGCGATCAAGGACGATCCGCGCCGCCTGCGCGGCGTCGCCGCGGTCGTGCTGGCGATGCAGCTGGTCAACACGGCCTGGCTGGTGCTTCCGTCAGTCGCGCCGCACAGCCTGCTCGGCTGGTGGTTGGTGCCGCTGCTCGCGCTGGCAATGGGTCTCGCACTGTTCGGCGGGCCGGCGGCCGAGCCGGCGCGGCTTTCAGGAGCCGGTCATGCACACCCGTGACGTGCCCGCGCTGCGCATCGCCGCCGTCGCCGCCGGCCTGGCCGCGACCGTCGCCGCGGCCGTGCTGGGCGCGCTCGGCTGGATGCGCCTGAACGGCATGCCGGCCGGCGGCGCGCGGCTGCAGACCGGCTACACGCTGGTCGTCGACGGCCCGGCGCTGCAGAGCGCACCGCAGCCCGAACTGGCGGCCTACCGCGCCGCGAAGGCGCAGCGGCTGCAATCGCTCGGCTGGGTCGATGCGGCGCACGGCGTGGCCCACATCCCGATCGACGCAGCGATGCGGCTGATCGCACAGCCTGCCGCGAGCGCGCCGGAGAAGCCGCCATGACGGCGTGCACGCGAAGCGCTGCGGCAATGGCGTTGGTGCTGGCATCGGCGTTGACGCTCGGCATGCCGACGCTGGCCCGGGCGCAGGTGCAGCCGCTCGCACCGACACCGTCGGCGCCGGACGTCGCGATCGAGCAGCAGCTCGGTGCCACCCTGCCCGGCGATCTGCGCTTCACCACCAGCGACGGCCGCGTCACCACGCTCGGGGCCGTCGCCGAGGGGCGCGCGCAACTGCTCGTGCTCGGCTACTACCGCTGCCCGCAGCTGTGCGGGCTGCTGATGCACGGGCTGCTCGAAAGCCTGCACACGAGCCGCCTGCCGACCAGCAGCTACCGCATCGTGCGCGTCAGCCTCGATCCCGACGACACACCGGCCGTCGCGCGCACGCGGCGTGCCATCGACCTCGCCTACGCACGTTCGCTCGGCGGGCCGCCGCCCTCGCTGGATCTGCTGGTCGGCGCAGCACCGCAGATCGCCGCCCTCGCCCGACGCGTCGGGCTGCGCTACGGCCCCGGCGACGGCGTCGACGGGGCGCGCATCGCACACGGCGCCGCGGTGATCGTGGTCACGCCGGACGGTCGCGTGGCGCGCTACCTGATGGGCGTGCGTTTCGAGCCGGACGCGCTGCGCGAGGCCGTCGCCGATGCCTCGCAAGGCCGCATCGGCCGCTGGACCGACCGCATCGCGCTGCTGTGCGCGCACCTGGACCCGCGGGTCGGCCGGCACAGCGAGGCGGTGATGGCCGGCCTGCGCGGCATCGGCACGCTCGGCATCGTGCTGCTGGCCGCGTATGCGTGGCGGCACCGCAGGACGCCGCGATGACGCCCGCACCCGGCCTCCTGCCGCCGGCCGCCTCGACGCTGGCGCCGCGCACCGACCTCCTCTTCACCGCGATGCTGTTCCTGTGCGGCGGCGTCGCGCTGGTGCTGTGCGTGCTGGTCATCGTCTTCGCGGTGCGCTTTCGCGAAGGCAGCGCCGCCGAACGCGGCCGGCCGCTGCGGCGGCTGCGCTGGCTCGAGGTCGCCTGGACGGTCGTGCCGCTGCTGCTGTTCCTGGGCCTCTACGCCTGGACCTCGGTGGACTTCATGCGCCTGTACCGCCCGCCGGCGGAGGCGCTGCCGGTCTACGTCGTCGCCAGGCAATGGATGTGGAAGCTGCAGCACCGCAATGGCCGGCGCGAGATCAACGAGCTGCACGTGCCGCTCGGCCAGCCGGTGCTGCTGCGCATGACCTCGCAGGACGCGATCCACAGCTTCTTCGTGCCGGCCTTCCGGCTGAAGCAGGACGTGCTGCCCGGCCGCTACACGGGCCTGTGGTTCACCGCCACGCAGCTGGGCGAGTTTCCGCTGCTGTGTGCCGAGTACTGCGGCAGCGCGCACTCGCAGATGACCGGGCGCATCGTCGTGATGGCGCCCGAGGCCTACAGCCGCTGGCTGGCCGACGGCGCCGCACAGCCCAGCCTCGCGCAGTACGGGTTCACGCTGTTCCGCCGGCTGGGCTGCAGCGGCTGCCACGCCGCGGGCAGCACGGTGCACGCGCCGCTGCTCGACGGCATCGTCGGGCGCACCGTGCATCTGCAGGACGGCCGCAGCCTCGTCGCCGACGACAACTACCTGCGCGACTCGATCCTGCTGCCGCGCAAGGACGTGGTCGCCGGCTTCGAACCGGTGATGCCCTCGTTTGCCGGCCAGCTCGACGAGGAAGACATGCGCGCGCTGATCGCCTACCTGGGCTCGGCCGGAGAACGCCGATGACCGCCGAGCGTCCGACGAGCTACCTGGACGATGGACTGAGCCTGCGCTCGTGGCTCACAAGCACCGACCACAAGCGCATCGCGATCCTGTACGCGATCGGCATCACCGGCTTCTTCTTCATCGGCGGCGCGGCGGCCACGCTGATCCGCCTCGAACTCGCCACGCCCGCCGGCGACCTCGTCTCGCACGACACCTACAACAAGCTCTTCACCGCGCACGGCGTGATCATGGTCTGGCTGTTCCTGATCCCGTCGATCCCGTCGGTGCTGGGCAACTTCCTGATCCCGCTGATGATCGGCGCGAAGGACCTCGCGCTGCCGCGGCTGAACCTGGCGAGCTGGTACCTCTACATGGCCGGCGGCGCGATCACGCTGGCGGCGCTGTTCCTCGGTGGCGTGGACACCGGCTGGACCTTCTACACGCCCTACGCGTCGATGTTCTCGAACACCTGGGTGTCGGTGACGCTGGTCGGCGTGTTCGTGGTCGGCTTCTCGTCGATCCTGACCGGGCTGAACTTCATCGTCACGGTGCACACGCTGCGTGTGCCGGGGCTGGCCTGGTTCAAGCTGCCGCTGTTCGTCTGGGCGCACTACGCGACCGCGATCATCCTCGTGCTCGCCACCCCGGTGCTCGCGATCACGGTGCTGCTGGTGGTGGCCGAGCGGCTGTTCCAGGTCGGCGTGTTCGACCCGGCGCACGGCGGCGATCCGCTGCTGTTCCAGCACCTGTTCTGGTTCTACTCGCACCCGGCCGTCTACATCATGATCCTGCCCGCGATGGGCGTGGTCAGCGAGATCATCCCGTGCTTCGCGCGCCGGCCGATCTTCGGCTACCGCTTCATGGCCTACGCGATCCTGGGCATCGCCAGCATCGGCTTCCTCGTCTGGGGCCACCACATGTTCGTCAGCGGCCAGTCGCCCGCTGCGAGCCTGGTGTTCTCGCTGCTGAGCTTCCTGGTCGCGATCCCGTCGGCCATCAAGGTCTTCAACTGGACCGCGACGCTGTACCGCGGCTCGATCCGCTTCGGCGCGCCGATGCTCTATGCGCTCGGCTTCGTCGGGCTGTTCACGGTCGGCGGGCTGACCGGCCTGTTCGTCGCGACGCTCACGCTGGACGTGCACCTGACGGACACCTACTTCGTCGTCGCGCACTTCCACTACATCATGGTCGGCGGCTCGGTGACGGCCTTCTTCGGCGGGCTGCACTTCTGGTGGCCCAAGGTCACCGGCCGCTGCTACCCGGAGACCTGGGCGCGCATCGCCGCCGTCTGCATGTTCCTCGGCTTCAACCTGACCTTCTTCCCGCAGTTCCTGCTCGGGGTCGAGGGCATGCCGCGGCGCTATCACGCCTACCCGCCGCAGTTCCAGGCGCTCAACCTGTTCTCGTCGGCCGGCGCCGTCGTGCTGGCGATCGGCTACCTGCTGCCGCTGGCCTACCTCGCCGGGTCGCTGCGGCGCGGCGCACCCGCAGGCGACAACCCCTTCGGTGCGGTCGGCCTGGAGTGGCAGACGCGCTCGCCGCCGCCGACCCGGAACTTCGACCACGACCCCACGCTGCCCGACCAGGTCTACGACTACACGCCCGGCCCGGCGCGGGGCGGATCGCCAGGCGCGCTGGCCGGCACGGAGGCCCGCCGGTGACTGCGAGCGCCACGCTGCGCGACGCGCCGAAGCGGGTCTCGGAGCGGGACCCCGGCCGCCTGGCCATGTGGATCTTCCTGGCCACCGAGTTGCTCTTCTTCGGCGGCGTGTTCGCCGCCTACCTCTACGGCCGCACCGCATGGCCGCAGGGCTTCGGCCTGGCCTCGCGCCACACCGACGTCGTGCTCGGCACGCTGAACACCGGGCTGCTGCTGAGCAGCAGCGCGCTCGTCGCGCTCGCCGCGGCGTGTGCGCAGAACGCCCGGCACGCGCACTGGACGGCGCGGCTGCTGTCGATGGCGGCCTGGCTCGGCGTCGCGTTCCTCGTCGTCAAGGGGCTGGAATACCGCCGGGAGTGGCACGCGGGCCTCTTCCCCGTGCCGGGCTTCGCGCTGGCCGGCACGGACGGGGCCGCGCTGTTCTTCATGCTGTACTTCACCGCGACCGCGCTGCATGCGCTGCACCTGGCGGTCGGCATCGGCGTGCTCGCGGTGTTCGCACGCGGTTGTGCTCGGCGCCGTGCCTGGGCCGACGCGCACCGCATCGACATCGCGGCGCTGTACTGGCACTTCGTCGATGTGGTGTGGATCTTCCTGTACCCGCTGCTGTACCTCGTGGAGCGACATACATGACCGATCATGAACTGGCGCGCCGTGCCCGCCGCGTCGCGGGCGCCTGGCTGGCCCTGCTGGCGCTGATGTTCGCCAGCCTCGGCAGCGCCTACCTGTCGCTGGGCGCGCTGAACCCGATCGCCGGCCTGGCGATCGCGGCGCTCAAGTCAGCCATCGTGATCGCCTTTTTCATGGGCCTGGCGCGCGCTTCGGGCATGGTGCGCCTCGTCGCAGCGACCGGCCTGGCGGCGTGGGCGCTGCTGGTCGCGCTCGGCGGCGTGGACTACGCGACGCGGCGCACCGAGCCGGCCGCCATGCAGACGCCGCGCCAGATCGAGCCCCTGCGCGGCAGCGCAGCCAGGCCCTGAGCGCCCGCGCCCACCGCGGTGCTGCGTTCGCGGCCGGCCGGCGGGCGGCCCTGCTCGCGTGCATCGCCGGACGCGCGATCAGGGCCCTCGATTCGAGGCCTCCACGTAGATGTGCCGGATCACCGGAAACCGCGCGCGGACCTCGTGCTCGATCTGCGCGATCGCCTTCACCACGTCCTCGACGGGTGTCGCGCGCCGGAACTGCACCTCCATTGTCAGCAGCACCGCGTCACGGCCGACGTACATCGACCGCGGCGTGCCGACCTCCTCCACCGCGGCGCGGGCGAGTGCGATCTCGCGCACATGGCGCGCTGTCTCCGGGCGGATGCCCTCGCCGATGAGCAGGCTGCGCGACTCGCGGATGAGCAGCACCGCAACGCTGGCGAGCAGTGCGCCGATGAGCATCGAGGCGGCGCCGTCGAGCCGGGGCATGCCCAGCGCGTGGCTCGCGTACACCCCCGCGGCGGCGATCGCCAGGCCGGTCAGCGCGGCGGCGTCCTCGACCAGCACCGTGAATGTCGACGGGTCCTTGCTGCCCACCAGTGCCGACCAGAACGGCCGGTCGCCGGACTGCCGAAGGAACTCGCGCAACGCGATGCCGAAGCTGGTGCCCTCGAAAAGCGCGGCGGCGGCAAGCACCACGTAGTTCCAGGTCGCATCCTCGACTGCCGCGGGTTCACGCCAGTGAAGCAGTCCCTCGTAGAACGACACGCCCCCGCCGAGCCCGAAGATCAGCACGGCGACGATGAGGCTCCAGAAGTAGAGCTCCTTGCCATGACCGAAGGGATGGTCGGCGGTCGCCGGCCTCCGGCTCAGGTGCATGCCGATCAACAGGAGCACGCCGTTGCCCGAGTCGACCGCGGAGTGGATGCCTTCGGACAGCATCGCGGAACTGCCGGTCATGCCCGCGACCACGAACTTGGTGACCGCTATGGCCACATTGGCGGCGATGGCTCCGTAGACGACGATCTTCGATTCGGCCATGGCCTTGCCCGGGGACAGCGCAGGGGCCCGCAGCAAGTGCCGCTCCCGTGGCGCGCATTTGCTGACGGACGCCAAGGGCAACGACCTGGCCGGCACGGCTTCTCACGGTGTGCCGGCCGGCAAGGCAAACGCGACGACGGCATCGCCCGGCCGCGTGCCGGTCGACCCGTGCCCGCCGGCAGCCACCAGGACGTATTGGCGACCGTCAGCACCCTGGTAGCTCATCGGCGTGGCCTGCGCGCCTGCGGGCAATCGATGCTTCCACAGCTCGCGGCCCGTGGTCACGTCGTAGGCCCGCAGGTAGTAGTCCAGCGGGCCCGACAGGAAGGCCACGCCGCCGGCGGTGACGATGGGCCCGCCCAGATTGGGCACCCCCATCTTGAACGGCAGCGGCACCGGCGACAGATCGCGCACCGTGCCGTTGCGATGCCGCCAGACGATCTGGCCGCTGACCAGGTCGACGCCGGCAACCGTCCCCCAGGGCGGCTCCTGGCATGGCACGCCGAACGGTGAGACGAAGGGCTTCATGCGCGCCGCGAAAGGCGCGCCGAAGTTCTCGTTCAGCGCAGGCAGGCTCCCCTGCGGCGGACCACTGTCCTGAACCATCAGCGCGGTGGCATCGGGCCGCGGCACCAGCTGCGAGGTGAACGCGAGGATCGCCGGCGTCGTGAAGGCGATGCCGCGCACCGGATCGACGGCGATGCTGCCCCAGTTGAAGACGCCGAAGTTGCCCGGGTTGACGAGCGAGCCGCCGATGGTCGGCGGCGTGAAGCGGCCGTCGTAGCGCAGTTGCCGGAAGGCGATGCGGCACATCAACTGGTCGAACATCGTGCCGCCCCACATGTCGCGCTCGCGCAGCACGGGTGGCGCAAGCGAGATCGCCGACACCGGCTGCGTCGCGGCCGTGTGGTCGCCGCCCGCCGCGCGCTGCGGTGCCGGGACCTCCGTCACCGGATGCACCGGTTCGCCGGTGCGCCGGTCCAGCACGAAGATCTCGCCCTGCTTGGTGGCCTGCACCAGGGCCTGCACGGTCTGGCCACGCACGTCGAGGTCGACCAGCACGGGCTGGGCCGGCACGTCGTAATCCCACAGGTCGTGGTGCACGGTCTGGAACACCCAGCGCACGCGGCCCGTCGCCAGTTCCAGCGCCACGATGGACGACGAGTAGCGTTCCACCGCCGGGCTGCGCCGCCCGCCCCACTGGTCGGGCGGCTGGTTGCCCATCGGCACGTACAGCAGGCCCAGCGATTCGTCCACGCTGGAGACCGACCAGCTGTTGGGCGAGTTCGGCGTGTAGGTCTGCTCGCCGGTGAGCGGCGCGGTCTGCTCGGGTCGGGCCGAATCCCAGTTCCACACCAGCGCGCCGGTGTCGACGTCGAAGGCGCGGATGACGCCGGACTGCTCGTGCACCGAGGCGTTGTCGAGCACCGTCCCGCCGACGATGACGAGCCGCCGCGTCACGACCACCGGCGAGGTCGAGTAGTAGGCACCGGGCCGCACGTTCGGCATGTGGGTCCACAGGTCGATCTCGCCGCTGCCGTTGCCGAAGCTGCTGCAGTTCTCGCCGCTGGCGGCGTCGAGCGCGACGAGCCGCCCGTCGGCCGTGGGCATGAACAGCCGCTCGGCGCAGGCGCGCGCCGCCGCGGCCGTGGCGCCGTTGGCGGACGACGCGGCAGACGCGGTCGGGACGGCCGAGGCGGCCGAGGCGGCCGAGGCCGCCGGCGCGACCGGCACCGCGGAGGCGGCCGGCGCGTCCGCCTTGTAGTACGACAGGCCTCGGCAGGTGAGGTGCTGCAATGCCAGCGAGGCCCGCAGCTTCAGGTTGCGACGCCAGACCTCCTTCCCGCTGGTGGCGTCGAGCGCCACCACCGACTGGTGCGGCGTGCACAGGTAAAGCCGGTTGCCCACCTTCAGCGGCGTCACTTCGAAGGTCGTTTCCTCGGGATCGCCGGGACGGCCTCGCACGTCACCCGTGTGATAGGTCCATGCCGGCACGAGCCGGCGGACGTTGTCGGGCGTGATCTGGGTCAGCGGCGAGTAGCGCCGCCCGAAGGCCGTGCGGCCATAGGCCTGCCATTCGCCGGCCGGCATCTCGCCGGTCGGTGCGGACGTTCCGGTGCGCTGCGGCAGACTGCCTTCGATCGTCCACGGATCACGCAGCCAGCTCGCCACCGCAACGGCGACGAAGGCCAGCAGCCCCGCGGCGAGCACCCGGCTCGCCTCCCGGCGCACCGCGGGGGCCGGCGACACCGGCGCGAACGGCCGCTTCACTGCGGGCAGCAGCAGCAATGCGCCCAGCACGAAAGGCACGCCCAGGCGCGCGGCGAGCGGCCACCAGTCGAGGCCGGCCTCCCACAAGGCCCATGCGAGCGTCCCGATGAAGAAGACGGCATAGAGGGCGATGCCCGCCTGCACGCGCCGGCGCAGCAGCACGGCGGTCGCGCCGACGAGGATCCCGGCGACAAGGTAGTAGGGGCTGCCACCCACCGCCAGCAGCCAGATCCCGCCTGCGACGAGCAACAGCGCGACCAGCCCCAGCACGGCCAGCATGCCGATGCCGACGGCGCGCTGGCCGGGGGTCTGCGCCGAAGGCACCCAGGTCTGACCGTTCATGGCGACGCTCCGGTTGTCTGCGTTCCGGCTGCGCGGCAAGCGACGCTCCGCATGCGCAGGCGGGTGTGCCTCCGCGCGAGCGACCGCAGCCGCTAAGCTGCGCGCTTGCGCGCCCCGCCTCCATGCTCGACATCGCCGCCATCTGCCTGGTCGTCACCGCCCTGCTCGCCTACGTCAACCACCGCTTCGTCGGGCTGCCGACGGCCATCGGCGTGATGGCCATCGCGCTCGGCTTGTCGCTGCTGCTGGTCGGCCTGGATGCGCTGGGATTCGCACACGGTCTGCGCGAGTACGAGCAGTCGCTGCTGACGCGCATCGACTTCTCCGACGTGCTGATGCAGGGCATGCTGTCGCTGCTGCTGTTTGCGGGCGCGCTTCACGTGGACATCAGCGAATTGCGCGCCTACCGCTGGCAGGTCGGCGCTCTGGCGGTGATCGGCACGCTGCTTTCCACCCTCGTGGTGGGTGTGGCGCTGTGGTGGCTGCTGCCCTGGTTCGGCCTGCCGCTCGCGTTGTCGTGGTGCCTGCTGTTCGGCGCGCTCATCTCGCCGACCGACCCGATTGCCGTGATGGGCATCCTGACGTCGGCCGGCGCACCGAAGAACCTCGAGCTCGTCATCGCCGGAGAATCCCTGTTCAACGACGGCGTCGGCGTCGTGATCTTCTCGCTGCTGCTGGGCATGCTGGCCAGCGGTGCGGCCCCGACGCTGTCGCACGGGCTGGAACTACTGCTGCGCGAGGCGGTCGGCGGCCTGCTGTTCGGCCTGGCGCTCGGTTACGTGACCTTCCGCCTGCTGCGCAGCATCGATCACTACCAGATCGAGGTCATGCTGACCCTGGCGGCAGTCATGGGGGGCTACGCGCTGGCGAGCCGGCTGCATGTCTCGGGACCGCTGGCGATGGTGGTCGCCGGCCTGCTCATCGGCAACCACGGCCGCGCACTCGCCATGTCGGACACGACGCGCCAGCACCTCGACCTCTACTGGGAACTGCTCGACGAGATGCTGAACGCCATCCTGTTCGTGCTGATCGGCATGGAAGTCATCGTGATCCGGTTCGCCCCGGGCCTGGCTGCGGCGGCGCCGGTCACGGTCGCCGTCACGCTGCTCGCACGCTGGCTGACGGTGGGCTTGCCGGTGACGCTGTGGCGCCGCGGCTTCCGCCTGCCCCAGGGCGCGGGGCGCGTGCTGACCTGGGGCGGCCTGCGCGGCGGCATCTCGGTGGCGCTCGCGCTCTCGCTGCCGTCCGGGCCGCAGCGCGACACCCTGCTCGCGCTGACCTACTGCGTCGTGGTCTTTTCCATCCTCGGCCAGGGCCTGACGATCGGGCGCGTCGTGCGGGATTCCATCCGCGCCTGATCGCTGCACACGCACGCTGACTTCAGGCCTGCGGTTTGCTCCGGACGCGGGCGACGGGCGTCACGTCCGCCGCCGCAACATGCCCGCCCTGCGTCGATTCCGCACTGTCGTTCCCGTCCCGGCGCGCAGCCGGATCGCGCCGTGACCCAGCTTTTTCGACGCCGGGCCGCGCTCGGCGTGAAGCTGTCGCTGCTGGGCCTGCTGGGCCTGGGGACCGGCATCGGGGTGCTGCTCGCCTGGCGCACCGCTTCGTACGCGCCCCGCTTCGAGCCGGTCGGCCAACCGATCCCGTTCAGCCACAAGCACCATGTCGGCGATGACGGGATCGACTGCCGCTACTGCCACAGCACCGTCGAGACGAGCGCCCATGCAGGGCTGCCGTCGACACGCGTCTGTCTCGGCTGCCATTCGCAGCTGTACGCCGACCAGCCGATCCTGGCGCCACTGCGCCGCAGCGCGGCGACGAACGAGCCGATCGCGTGGCGGCGGGTGCACCAGCTGCCCGACTTCGTCTTCTTCAACCACGGCGTGCACGTCAGCAAGGGCGTGCCCTGCATGGAGTGCCACGGGCGCGTCGACCAGATGCCCCTGACCTGGCGCGAGGCGCCGCTGTTGATGCAGTGGTGCCTCGACTGCCACCGGAACCCGGCACCGCATCTGCATCCGCCGCAGGACGTCGTGCGGATGGATCTTCAGCCGCTGCCGCCCGCAGAGGGCGCGCGGCTCGCCCGCCTGGCGGGACTCGCCGACAGCCGGCGCATGACGGACTGCTCCACCTGCCATCGCTGACGCAGTGCGGTGGACGCTTCAAGAAACCCTCACTCCCACTCGATCGTCGCCGGCGGCTTGCTGCTCACGTCGTAGGTGACCCGGTTGATGCCGCGCACCTCGTTGATGATGCGGCTCGAGACCTTCTTCAGCAGCGCGTAGGGCAGCTCGGCCCAGTCGGCGGTCATGAAGTCGCTCGTCTGCACGGCGCGCAGCGCCACCACGTGGTCGTAGGTGCGGCCGTCGCCCATCACGCCCACGCTCTTGACCGGCAGGAAGACCGCGAAGGCCTGGCTCGTCAGCGCGTACCAGCTCTTGCCGCTGGCCGGGTCGACGGTGGCGCGCAGCTCGTCGATGAAGATCGCGTCGGCGCGGCGCAAGAGTTCCGCGTACTCGCGCTTCACTTCGCCGAGGATGCGCACCCCTAGGCCCGGGCCGGGGAACGGGTGCCGGTACACCATCTCGGGCGGCAGGCCGAGCGCGACGCCCAGCTCGCGCACCTCATCCTTGAACAGGTCGCGCAAGGGCTCCAGCAGCTTCAGGCCCAGCGTCTCGGGCAGGCCGCCGACGTTGTGGTGGCTCTTGATCGTCGTCGCCTTCTTCGCTCCGGTCGCCGAGCTGGCGCCGCCGCTCTCGATGACGTCCGGGTAGATCGTGCCCTGCGCCAGCCACTTCGCGCCGGCCCGGCCGGCGCCTGCGGCCTTCAACTTGGCGGCCTCGCGCTGGAACACCTCGACGAACTCGCGGCCGATGATCTTGCGCTTGGCCTCGGGGTCGGCGACGCCCTTCAGTGCGCCGAGAAACTCGGCGCTGGCATCGACGTGCACCACCTTTGCATGGATGTTCGATGCGGGCCCGGCGAACATGTCCATCACCATCTGCGCTTCGTTCAGGCGCAGCAGGCCATGGTCGACGAAGACGCAGGTGAGCTGATCGCCGATGGCGCGGTGGATCAGCGCCGCGGCGACGCTCGAATCGACGCCGCCCGACAGGCCGAGGATCACCTCGTCGCCGCCGACCTGCCCGCGGATCGCCGCCACCGCCTCGGCGACGTGGTCGCGCATGATCCAGTCGGCGCGCGCGCCGCAGATGCCGAGCACGAAGCGCTCGAGCAGCGCCCGCCCCTGCTTGGTGTGCGTCACTTCGGGATGGAACTGCACGCCGTAGAAGCGGCGCGCCTCGTCGGCCATGCCGGCGATCGGGCAGCTCGGCGTGCTGGCCATCAGCTTGAAGCCGCCGGGCAGCTCGGTGACCTTGTCGCCGTGACTCATCCACACTTCGAGCATGCCGTGCCCTTCGGGCGTGGCGAAGTCCTGCAGCCCTTCGAGCAGCCGGGTGTGGCCACGCGCGCGCACCTGCGCATAGCCGAACTCGCGGTGCGTGCTGGCCTCGACCCGGCCGCCGAGCTGCACTGCCATCGTGAACATGCCGTAGCAGATGCCCAGCACCGGCACGCCGAGCTCGTACACCGCAGGCGGGGCGCGCAGTTCGTGCTCTTCGTAGGTGCTGGCGTGGCTGCCGGAGAGGATGACGCCCTTCGGCGCGAACGCGCGGATGAACTCGGCGCTGACGTCGTTGGGATGGATCTCGCAATAGACGTGCGCCTCGCGCACGCGGCGCGCGATCAGCTGCGTGACCTGCGAGCCGAAGTCGAGGATGAGGATCTTGTCGTGCGTCATGGGGTGTGCTGCGGCGCCGCCGTGCCGCCCGGCTTGGCGGCGGGGTGGCGGCGGAAGAAGCGCACGGCGATGACCACGGCCACCACCATCAGCGCCGAAGAGGCATACAGCGGCAGGCCGATCAGCCAGTCATGGGCGTGCTTGTCCGCCACCCAGCGCAGCATCTCCAGGCCGAACACCGGCGCCAGCACCGCCATCAGGCTGTTCAGCGACGCCACCGCGCCCATCGTCTGCCCTTGCGTGCGCGCGTCGGCGGCGTTGGAGACCATGCCCTGAACCGCCGCCGCGGCCATGCCGCCCAGCAGGTTGAGCCCGATGATCACGTAGATCATCCAGCCGGCCGTCGCCAGGCCGAAAGCCGCATAGGCGATGGCGCCGGAGACCATCGCCGCCACCGCCAGCCGCTGCGGGCTGACGCGCTTGAGCACCGGCTTGAGCAGCACGCCCTGCGACAACGCCGACACCACGCCCACCGCGAACAACGACCAGCCCACCTCGCCCGGCCCCCAGCCGAAGCGGAACTTGGTGTAGAGCACCCACGTCATGTGCAGCATGAACTGCGCCAGGCTCGCCAGCGCGATCACCCACACCAGCGGGCCCACGCCCTTGAGCGCGGCCAGGCCACGCAGCGCGGCGACCGGGTTCGCACGCCGCCAGTCGACGGCGCGCCGGCGCTCCGGCGGCAGCGACTCGGGCAGCACGAACCAGCCGTAAAGCCCGTTGACGAGCGCCATGCCGCCGGCAACGACGAACGGCAGCCGCACGTCGATGTCGCCGAGCACGCCGCCCAGCACCGGCCCGAGGATGAAGCCGACGCCGAACATCGCGCCCAGTTGCCCGAAGCGGCGCGCCCGGTCCTGCGGCGCGGTGATGTCGGCGACGTAGGCGTTGGCCACCGAGATGTTGCTCTGCACGGCGCCGGAGAACAGGCGCACGAGGACGAGCATCCACAGCGCCGTGGCCGCCGCGGTGACGAAGAAGCTCAGCGCCAGCCCGGCGAACCCGAGCAGCAGCACCGGCCGGCGGCCGAAGCGGTCGGACAACGCGCCCAGCACCGGCGAGCCGAAGAAGTTGGCAACGCCGAACGCGGTGGTCACGGCCAGGAACGCCAGCGCCTGCTCGTCGTTGCTCTTCGTGAACGTGCCCACGATGTGCGGCAGCACCGGCACCATGAGGCCGATGGCGATCATGTCGATCAGCACCGTCACGAGGATGAAGCCCATCGCCGCGCGGCGGCCGGGCGGCGCGTTCTCGACGGGCGGCGTGGCTGCCGCGACGGGTGCAACGGGAGCAGAGCGGGGCGCCATCGCGGGCGCCGCAGGCGAGCCCGGCCCGTTCATCCTTCGGCCCGGTAGTTCGGCGCTTCCTTCGTGATCTGCACGTCGTGCACGTGGCTCTCGCGCATGCCGGCCGAGGAGATCTCGACGAACTCGGCGCGCTGCTGCATCTCGGCGATGCTGGCGCAGCCGCAGTAGTGCATCGAAGCGCGCAGTCCGCCGGCCATCTGAAACAGGATGGCCACGACCGTTCCCTTGTACGGCACCTGGCCCTCGATGCCCTCGGGCACGAGCTTGGCCGTGTTGGGGTTGTTGCCGCCGTCTTCCTGGAAGTAGCGGTCGGCGCTGCCCTGCGACATCGCGCCCAGCGAGCCCATGCCGCGGTAGCTCTTGTAGGTGCGGCCCTGGTAGAGGATCGTCTCGCCGGGCGCCTCCTCGGTGCCGGCGAACATGCCGCCCATCATCACCGTGCTGGCGCCGGCGGCGATGGCCTTGGCGATGTCGCCGCTGTAGCGGATGCCGCCGTCGGCCACCAGCGGCACGCCGCTGCCGCGCAACGCGGTGGCGACGTTGTCGATGGCGGTGATCTGCGGCACGCCGACGCCGGCAACGATGCGCGTGGTGCAGATCGACCCCGGCCCGATGCCCACCTTCACCGCGTCGGCACCGGCCTCGCACAAGGCGAGCGCCGCCGCGCCGCTGGCGATGTTGCCGCCGATGACGTCGATCTGCGGGTAGTGCCGCTTCACCCAGCGCACGCGGTCGAGGACGCCCTGGCTGTGGCCGTGCGCGGTGTCGACCACGAGCACGTCGACGCCGGCCTTGGCGAGCAGGTCGACACGCTCCTCGGTGCCCTCGCCGACACCGA
>JAEUPF010000066.1 GCA_016790425.1 Rubrivivax sp. | reverse complement strand
ATCCAGGTGCTGGCGATCTTCCTGCTGTACATGTGGCCGCAGATCGGCCTGTGGCTGCCGCAGGTGCTCTACAAGTAGGCCCGCCAGCCCGGCCCGCAGCGGCCGCCGGCACGGCATCGCACCACGCGATGCCGTGCGACGGCGGCCCCTTCAGCGCGCCGGCACGGCGCCGGCCAGCGTGCGAGCGAGCGCGAACACGGAGTTCGGCGCCGCCACCAGCGTGCGCGGGCTCGGCGCCGGCGCCGCCGCGGCGATGGCACGCCGGCGCGGCGGCGCCACGACGATCGGCTCGCCGCGCTCGCGTTGCCCGTCCACCAGGCTTTGCAGCGAGATGGCCGCCATGTGCGAACGCATCGTCTCCTCCAGGCCGCGCCACAGCGCCGCGGTGGCCGGCGCGCCAGGACGGTGGTCCTCGGGCAAGCGGCGATCGTCCGCTGCCAGCACGATGTCGGCGACGCTGATCGCCGCGGCAGCACGGCCGAGGCGGTAGCCCCCGCCGGGGCCGCGGCTGGCCTGCACGAGGCCGGCGGCGCGCAAGCCGCCGAACAGCTGCTCCAGGTACGACAGCGAGATGCCCTGCCGTTCGCCGATGGTGGCCAGCGCCACCGGCCCGCCGGCTTCGCGCAGCGCGAGGTCGAGCATCGCGTTGACGGCAAAGCGACCTTTGGTGCTGATGCGCATGGAGAACTCCTTTTCGGAAATGACTGGCGCGCGCGGCCGGCGCCACGCGGCGCCGCCGGTGGGGAAACCCTTCCCCACGCAGGCACTTTAGGGACGCCCGGCCGTCACGTAAATTCGAACTTCGAACAAATTCAGTTCGAGAAAGCCGCAACATGAACCTGAAGCACCTGCACTACTTCTGGGTCACCGCACGCGCCGGCGGCGTGGTGCGGGCCGGCGAGCAGCTGCACACCACGCCGCAGACGCTGTCGGCGCAGATCAAGCTGCTGCAGGAGCGCCTGGGCCGGCGGCTGTTCCGCAAGCGCGGCCGCCAGCTCGAACTCACCGACGACGGCCGGGTGGCGCTGCGCTACGCCGACGAGATCTTCGGCCTGGCGGGCGAGCTCGAAGCGACGCTGCGCGAGCGCCGCAGCGAAGGGCCGCGCGCGCTGGAGCTGCGCGTGGGCGTCGCCGACGCGGTGGCCAAGACGGTCGCCTACCGTCTGCTGGAGCCGGCGCTCAACCTCGGCGAGCCGGTGCACCTGGTGTGCCACGAGTGGAAGTTCGCCGACCTGCTGGCCGAACTGGCGCTGCACCGGCTGGACCTCGTCATCGCCAACGAGCCGATCTCGCGCCGCGTCAGCGTCAAGGCCTTCAACCACGAGCTGGGGCGCTCGCCGATGAGCTTCTTCTGCGCGCCTTCGCTGCGCAAGCGGCTCGAAGGCGACTTCCCGGCCTGCCTGAACGACGCGCCGCTGCTGGTGCAAAGCGCCGGCACCCGCGTGCGCCAGCAGTTCGACGCCTGGCTCACGCGGCAGGGACTCACGCCGCGCATCGTCGGCGAGTTCGACGACAGCGCGCTGATGAACGCCTTCGGCCGCGAAGGGCGCGGCGTGTTCATGGGCGCCTCGGTGCTGGAAGCCGAGATCGAGGCCGGCTTCGGCGTCGAGGTCATCGGCCGCAGCACCGAGCTGGAGGAAGAGTTCTTCGCCATCACCGTCGAGCGGCGCATCCGCCACCCGGCCGTGGCGGCGATCACCGAGTCGGCGCGCGGCGAGTTGTTCGCCTCCTGAGGGCGCCCGGCGGCGCGGTCCGGCCGCTCGGCCTGGCCGCTCCAGCTGTCGCGCCGCCTTCGCCTCGCGGGAGGATCGGCGCGTTGCGACGCGCGGCCGCAGCGGCGAAGGCGCGGCTAAGCTCGCGCCGTGGATGCCCTCGTACCTTCCGGCTCACGCTCACGCCCGCGTCCTGCGCCCCCGGCAAGGCGGCCGGCGGTCGCGCGCGGCGACGACGAGCCCGATCCCTTCGAGCAACTGGCGCTGGCCCAGGCAGCCGAGGCGGCGCTGCTGCGGCTGGTGCTCCTGGCAGCCGGCGCGACGCTGGCGCTGGCGCTGCTGGCCAGCCTCACCTGACAACGTGCGAGAGAACCCACAGCGGTTCTCTCACACCTTGCGCGCCGGCGTCTGCCGCCTGTCCCGCACCTGAGCAGCCCGTCGGTGAACGCCGCGGTTGCGTCGCACGACGCTGGCCGCGCGCCATGGCGCCGGTACAGTGCTTTGGACCGCCCTTGCCAGAGACCCGCACCGTTTCACCCCGTTTCACCATGACCGAGCCCGCTGCGCCTTCCCAGCCCGAGCGCGCCAGCGCACCGGCCGACCCCGCGCTCCCCACTCCGGACGGATCGCCGTGGCCCGGGCGCTGGCAGCGCTTCTCGGCGGCGTCGCTCAAGGCCTTCCACGCCTACGCCGCGTGGCTGGTCAGCATCTCGTGGTGGCGCTTCATCGCGTTGTCCGTTGCACTGTTGATCATCGTCGGCATCCTGCACGACAACCCGCCCTTCACCTGGACGGTGAGCGAGCAGGTCGACGAGCCCGCCACGCCGCGCACGCCCAAGCCGCCCAAGCCCCCCAGGCTCCCGGCCCCGCCGCAGCCCGGCGACACCGCCGGCGGCGGCAACCCCGGCGCCTCCGGCAAGGACAGCCCGATCCGCATCGAACGGCCTCGCCGCGGCCAGCCCACCGAAGGCGTGGACATCAGCATCGGCAAGGACGGCATCCGCATCACACCCCGCCCCGCCGCCGGCGCTGCGCCAGCGAGCGCGGCTTCGCCGGCCAGCGCCGCGGCCTCCGGCAGCGACGGCGGCGTGCACATCACGCTGCCTCCGGGCGCCACCAGCGAGGCGGTGCGCGAGGCGGTGGCCGAGGCGCGGCGGCAGATCGAGGAAGCCGTGCGCGAAGCGCGCGACGAAGCCGAGCAGGCGCAGCGCGAAGCCGACCAGGCCCGCGCCGAGGCCGAGCGCGCCATCGCCGAGGCCACCGGCACGCGCAAGCGCACGCGCAAGACGCGCGTGGGCATCGGCGACGCGATGATGCAGCTGACGCTGCTGTGGATCCTCGGCTCGGCGATCCTGAAAGCCACCTACAAGGGGCGCATGCAGGCCGAACGCAAGGCCGCGCGGGCCACCGAGACGGCCGAGGCCGAGTCGCTCAAGCGCCAGGTGGTCGAAGCGCGCATGGCGGCGATGCAGGCGCAGGTCGAGCCGCATTTCCTGTTCAACACGCTGGCCTCGATCGACCACCTGATCGAGACCGACCCGGCGCGCGCCAGCCAGATGCAGCGCAACCTGATCGCGCTGCTGCGCGCCAGCATGCCGACGATGCGCGAAGCCGGCGGCGCCGGCGGAACGACCAACGGCGTGCGCGACCTCGGGCGCGAGCTGGCGGTGATCCGCCCCTACCTCGAAATCCTGAAGGTGCGCATGGAGGAGCGCTTGGCCACCGAGCTCGACGTGCCCGAAGGCCTGCACTCGGCCGAGTTCCCGCCGATGATGATCCAGACGCTGGTGGAGAACGCCATCAAGCACGGCCTGGAGCCCAAACCCGAAGGCGGCAAGCTCAGCGTGAAGGCGCAGATCGTGCACGGCAACCTGCAGGTGGTGGTGGCCGACACCGGCCTTGGCTTCGGCAAGGCGGCCACGGCAGGCACGGGCGTCGGCCTGGCGAACATCCGCGAGCGGCTGCAGCTGCTCTACGGCACGAAAGCTTCGCTCACCGTGGCCGAGAACACCCCGAGCGGCACCGTGGTGAGGGTGACGGTGCCGTACAAGACCGTCGAGGGCGCCGGGGCCTGAAGCGGCGCCCGGCCGCGGCGGCGGCAGGCCCCGGTCGGACGCCACTGCAGGCATCATCGCGGCTTCGCTCACGGCAGCCTGCAGCGCCCGCGATGAACCTCACCGTCACCCCTCGTTCCGCACCGCCGCGCGCGGTGATCGCCGACGACGAGCGGCTGATGCGCGAGCAGCTGCGCGCCCGGCTGGCCGAGGTGTGGCCCGAGCTCGCGATCGTCGCCGAGGCGAAGAACGGCGCCGAGGCGGTGGCTGCGGCGGAGCTGCACCGGCCCGACATCGTCTTCCTCGACATCCGCATGCCCGGGCTCAGCGGCGTCGAGGCGGCACGGCAGATCGCCCAGTTGCCGCCGCCGCCCGGCGACGACGACGCGCTCTTGCCCGAGGTGGTATTCATCACCGCCTACGACCAGTACGCGGTCGAGGCCTTCGAGCAGGGCGTCGTCGACTACGTGCTCAAGCCGGCCGAGCGCGAGCGGCTGCAGACCACGGTCGCGCGCCTGCAGAAGCGCCTGGCCGCGCGCGCGCAGGGGCAGCCGGCGCCGGCCGATGCCGCCGCCGCGGTGCCGCTGCAGCAACTGCTGCACCAGCTGTCCTCGCGCATCAGCGGCCAGCCCACGCAGTACCTGCAATGGATCCAGGCCAACGTCGGCCAGAACATCCAGATGATCGCCGTCGACGAGGTGCTGTTCTTCATCAGCGACGAGAAGTACACGCGCGTGCAGACAGCGCAGCTCGAAGCGCTGATCCGCAAGCCGATCAAGGAACTCGTCGACGAGCTCGACCCGCTGCGGTTCTGGCAGATCCACCGCAGCACGCTGGTCAACGTCAACGCCATCGCCGGCGTCGCGCGCGACTTCCGCGGCCGCCAGGTCGTCGCCGTCAAGGGCCGCCCCGACAAGCTCGAGGTCAGCCGCAGCTACGCGGGCCTGTTCAAGGGCATGTGAGCCGGCGCGGCGATTCGCGCCAACGCGGTGCACGGGCGGCGCGCAGCGCCGGCGCGTCCACCCCCTCGATCGCGTGGCCCCCGTTACGCGTCGATGGGCCGCCTTGCTTCGTGCGCGCGCCGCGCGAGCGACACAACTGAAGCATCTCTTCGCAACCCCGCACCCATCGTCACGGCATGAGCGAACGTCGGTCGCTATGGTCCGCGCCAATCCGGTTGGCGCACGCCCTGCTGCATGCCCTCGGGCACCGCGCCACCGGGCCTTCTCGCGAACAGGACTCGCACGAACGCGTGCCGGAACGGGCGCCACGGAAGGTGGCAGCGCCAGACGACGCGCACGACAACAAGCAAGACGAAGAAGACCTCGCGATGCTGCTGCCCGCCATGCACGACCCGACGCCGCCGTCGGACCCCGCGTCGACCGAACCGCCGGCCGCGATGGCGGGCGCGCCGTCGCCGGCTGCCCCGCGGCGAGCCCGCGCCGCTGCGCCGGCCGGCCCCGGCTGGCTCCAGCGCGAGGAAGCGATCATGGGCACGGCGATCTCGGTCGAACTGTGGGCCGACGACGCCCGCACCGGCGCCGCCGCCTGCGCCGCGGTGCTGGGCGAGATGCATCGCATCGACCGCCGCATGAGCCCGCACAAGGAAGCCTCCGAGCTGTCGCGCATCAACCGCGAGGCCGGCGAGCGCGCCGTGCCGCTGTCGGCCGAGATGTTCGCGCTGCTCACGCGGGCGCAGGCGTTCGCTGCGCTCACCGGCGGCGCCTTCGACATCACCTACGCCGCCGTCGGGCAGCTCTACGACTACCGCGCCGGCGTGCGCCCGGACGACGCCGCGCTCGCTGCAGCGCGCGCCGCGGTCGGCTGGCAGCACCTGCACCTGGACGCGGTGGCGCGCAGCATCCGCTTCGGCAAGCCGGGCATGCGCATCGACCTCGGCGGCTTCGCCAAGGGCCACGCGGTGGACAACGCCATCGCGCTGCTGCGCCGCCTCGGGATCCGCCACGCCTACGTGGCCGCCGGCGGCGACAGCCGGGTGCTCGGCGACCGCCGCGGCCGGCCGTGGTCGGTGGCCATCCGCGATCCGCGGCGCGCCGGCGAGATCGTCGCCGTGCTGCCGCTGGAAGACACCGCGATCTCGACTTCCGGCGACTACGAACGCTTCTTCGATGAGCGCAGCGCCGGCGGCCAGGTGGTGCGCCACCACCACCTCATCGACCCGGCCACCGGCCGTTCGCCGCGCGGCGTAACGAGCGTCACCATCCTCGCGCCCGACGGCCTCACGGCCGAGGCGCTTTCCAAGGCTGCCTTCGTGCTGGGACCGGCGCGCGGCCTGGAACTTCTCGAAACGGTTCCCGGCGTCGACGCCGTGATCATCGACGCACAAGGCCGCCTGCACGCCACCCGCGGGCTGGTGGACGCCGGCCACCCGCCGGCACGACAACAAGGAGACTGAGATGACACGCTTCGCATCATCCGCAGCGGCCGCCGTCCACACCGCCACCCGTGGCGCGGCACTCGCCGCCGCGCTCGCCGCCGTGCTCGCCGCCTGCAGCGGCGGCGGCAGCGACAACGGCGACGGCGTCGTCGTCCAGGGCGACGTGCCGCTGGTCTATGCCAAGCGCTCCACCGCGATCCGCATGAACCCCACCGACGGCACGCCCAGTGCCGACGGCGGCGACCTGATGCTGCGCGAGAAGTCCAGCCCCAGCGCCCGCGAGCACAACCTCACCGCGCAGTTCACGCAAGGCCGCGGCGACGCCAGCGACCCCGAGGTCAGCTACGACGGCAAGAAGGTCGTCTTCGCGATGCGCTGCCCGGCGGCCAACACCGCCACCGTGCCCGACGGCAGCGGCAACACCGTCAACGCCTGCACCGGCCGCTGGAACATCTGGGAGTACGACATGACCGGCACGGCGCTGGCGGCGGGCAAGTTCCGCCGCCTCACCGGCTCGACCAGCGACGATGACGTCGACCCCACCTACCTGCCGGCCGGCCAGGGCTACATCTTCTCGTCCAACCGCCAGGCCAAGAGCAGCCGCAACCAGGCGCTCGGCCGCGCCTACAAGGCGCTGGACGAATACGAGCGCGAGGAGGTGCTCAACCTGCACCGCATGGACGCCAAGGGCGCCGGCATCGAGCAGATCACCTTCAACCAGAGCCACGACCGCAACGCCGTCATCCGCGCCAACGGCGACATCATGTTCTCGCGCTGGGAGCACGCCGCCGACCACAACCGCTTCGCCATCTTCCGCGCCAAGCCCGACGGCACCGACCTGTTCGTGCTGTACGGCGCCCTGAGCCCGGGCAACAGCTATCTGCACCCGCGCGAGACCGACCCCAACGGCCGCTTCAAGGGCTTCCTCGTGAGCTCGCTGATGAGCCTGTCGGGCACGCAGGAAGGCGGCTCGCTGCAGTTCATCGACGCGGCCAACTACTCCGAATACAACACCCCGGCCAGCAGCAGCGTGCCGGCGCAGGGCGGCCAGCGCGAAGGCACCGACCGGGCGCTGAACGACGGCCGCGGCCTGAGCGAATTCGGCCGCATCACGACCCCCTACCCGCTGTGGGACGGCACCGACCGCATCCTGCTCGGCTACCGCCCGTGCGAAGTCACGCGCAACGGCGCCGTGGTGCCCTGCGCCACCCTCACCGCCGCCGAGCGCGCGCTGCTGGCCGACGAGACGATGACGCGCGAGCAGCGCGCCACCGCCGCGGTGCAGGACAACGCGCCGGCCGCCTACGGCATCTACATGTTCGACCCGCGCGACAACACCTGGCTCAACGTTGCCGCGCCGCCGCCGGGGTTCATGTACACCGACCCGATCCCGCTGCAGGCGCGGCCCGAGCCGAACGTCTCGCAGCCGACCACGGTGGACGCGACGCTGGCGGCGCAGGACATCGGCCTGATCGAGGTGCGCAGCGTCTACGACACCGACGGCCTCGGACGCATGGGCGAGACGATGCTGGTGGCCGGCGACAAGGCGGCCGGCTGCGCGAGCGGCATCGCGATGAAGACCGCGGTGGCCGACCCCACGGAGACGCGCACGCGGGTCGCCGACATCTCGCGCATCAAGGACCCCGCCGACCCGGCCTATCTCTGCACGCCGGTGCGCTTCCTGCGTGCGGTGCGCGCCGTGGCGCCGCCGGCCGGCGTCGGCACGCGGCGGATCATCGGCGAGACCGACTTCGAGCAGCAGCAGATCCTCGGCTATGCGCAGGTGGAACCCGACGGCTCGTTCAAGCTGCAGGTACCCGCCGACGTGCCGCTGGCGCTGCAGGTGGTCGACAGCCAGGGCCGCGCCTTCCAGACGCACCCCAACTGGATCCAGGTGCGCCCGGGCGAGCGCCGCACCTGCGACGGCTGCCACAGCCCGCGCCGCGGCGCGGCGCTCAACAGCGGTGCCGTCGTCAACACGCTGCCGGCTTCGCTGAAGGCCTCGCTCACCGCGCAGCACCAGTCGGGCGAGACGATGGCTTCGCTGCGCACGCGGCTGGACCCGAGCCTGCTGTCGGTGGGCCCGCACCCGGTCTTCACCGACGAGTGGGCCGACACCACCCAGCCCGGCGTCACGGCGCGGCCGGCCATCTCGCTGAAGTACACCGGCAACGCCGTCGCCGCCGACGACCTGACGACCGCGGTGCCGGTGAACGGCGTCATCAACTACCCCGAGCACATCCAGCCGCTGTGGACGAAGGCGCGCGGCCCGGGCGGCGCCGACACCTGCACCAACTGCCACGCCGACCCGGTGAAGCTCGACCTGCGCGGCACCACCGCCGGCACCGGCCGCCTCGTTTCCTACGAGGAATTGCTGCTGGGCGACCCGCAGCTCGACGCCAACGGCCAGCCGGTGACGCGCCTGGTCGAAGGCGTGCCCGAGGTCGTGCGCGGCCCGGCGCTCGTCAACACCAGCGCCAGCGGCAACAACACCGCCGGGCAGGCGCGCAAGAGCCGCCTCACCGAGATCCTGTTCGGCGAGACGCTGCACGTGGGCGCCGACGCGCGCGCCGCGCACCCGAACCCGCCGGCCGGTGCGCCGAACCACGCCGCGCTGCTGAACAAGGCCGAGAAGCGGCTGCTTGCCGAATGGATGGACCTCGGCGGCCAGTACTACAACGATCCGTTCAATCCCGCCGGCGGCGTGCGCAGGCTGACCGCGCTGACGCAGGAGACGTTCGAAGCGGCGGTGCTGCCGGTGCTGCGCGCCAGTTGCGTCGGCTGCCACCAGCCCGGACTCGGGTTCCAGCGCAACCGGTTCATCCTTACCGGCAATCCCGAAGGCGACTTCAACGTCACGCTGACAATGGTCAACAATGCCTGCCTCGCCTCGGCCAACCCGCTGCTGGCGCGGCCGTCGACGGTGCCGCATCCCAGCGGCGCCACCGGCCAGACGGCGGCGGTGCTGCCGGTGGGCAGCGCGGGCTACACGGCGATCGCCAACTGGATCGCCACCGCGTGCAACTGAGACAGCTCGAACGGACCGGAGCCCGTGACCTTGCCGCCGCTCACGCCGCTTGAACCACGCCGGGCGCTGGCTGTCGTTGCCGCGGCCATCGCGCTCGGCTCGTGCGGCGGCAACGGCACGAACCCGCTGGACAACCCGGCCACCATCGCCAACACCGCCGGCACGGTGAACGGGCAGAAGCTGTCGTTCGCGTACTTCCAGCGCTGCGTGATGCCGGTGCTGGCGGCGCAGCTCCCGGTGACGATCAACGGCGTCACGTCCAACGCGAGCTGCGCCTCGGGCGGTTGCCACGACAACACCAACGGCACCGGCGGCGCGCTGCGGCTGGTGGGCACGGCCGCGGCCGTGGACCCGACGAGCGCGCCCGCAGTCATCCGCGCCAGCGACATGTACCGCAACTTCTACTCGGCGCAAGGCGAAGCGCTGATCGGCTCGCCCGAAGGCAGCCGGCTGCTCAACAAGCCGCTGGTGCGCACCGTGCTGCACGGCGGCGGCCTCATCTTCCACGACGAAAGCGACGCCAACGCGCGCATCATCCGCTACTGGATCACGCGGCCGATGCCGGCCGGGCAGGACGAGTTCAGCACCGCCGCGGCCAACCTGTTCACGCCGGCCGACGTCGCCACCGGGGCCTGCAACACCGATTGAAGCGAAGCGGCGCTGCCGCCGCCCGCGCTGCAAGGGCGCGCCCGGCGCGAAGCAACAAGAAGGACATCAGGGGCATGACGGTTTCCACGGGGCTCGCGCGGCGCGCCTTCGCCGCGGCGATGCGGCTGCTTTGCGCTGCGGCGTTGCCCCTGCTGGCCGCCTTGGCCAGCGCACAGACGGCAGCGCCGCCGGCACCCGCTGCGTCGGCGGCAGCCCAGGCACCCGCTGCGGCGGCAGCGGCACAAGCACCGGCGCCGGCGGTGCCGCCTTCGGCGGCCAGCGCCACGCCGCAGTTCGACCCCGACGTCGTCGAGCGCCTGCAGGTGGCCGACCCGTTCATCGAATTGCGCACCGGTCCCGGGCGCGGCTACCCGGTCTTCCATGTCGTCGAGCGGCGCGGCTGGATCCGCATCGAGCTGCGCCGCACCGACTGGTACCGCGTGCGCAGCGAAACCAGCGCCGGCGGCGTCGTCGGGTGGGTGCACCGCTCGCAGCTGGAGAGCACGCTCACCGAAGCCGGCACCGGCAAGACCTTCCGCGACCTGCTGCTGGACGACTACCTCGGCCGCCGCGTCGAGTTCGGCGTGGCGTGGGGCCGCTTCCGTGCCGAGCCGCTGCTCAAGGTGTGGACCGGCGTGCGCCTGGGCGACACGCTGGGCGCCGAGCTGACGCTGGCGCAGGTGCAAGGCACCTTCTCCGGCAGCGACTACTGGCACCTGGCGCTCGTCTCCGAGCCGTGGAGCCACCAGCGCCTGTCGCCGTTCGCCACCGTGGGCTTCGGGCGCTTTCGCAACATCCCCAACACCAGCCTAGTGCAGGCGCAGACGGTCAACGCCAACCTCGGCCACGCGGGCCTGGGGCTGCGCTGGTACGTCTCCGAGCGTTTCGTCGCCCGGCTGGACTGGTCGCTGTACGCCGCCTTCGTCTCCGACCAGCGCACGCTGGAGTACCGCGCGACGTCGCTGGGCCTGTCGTTCTTCTTCTGACGGATCCCCGAGAGCAACAGAACCCAGACCGAGCCGAGAGGACACCGACCTTGTTCGCCACCCGACCGCATCCGATGCAAGCCGCCGCGCGGCTGGCGCTGCCGCTCGTGGCCGCCCTGCTCGCCGGCGCCTGCGCCACCAAGGCGCCGGCCCCGCCGCCGCAGCCGACGACGCCCTACGCCACGACGCCGGGCACGGCGACGCCGGCGACGCCGGCCGGACCCGGCATCACGCCAGCTTCGCCGGTGCCGCTGCCTTCGGGCGCACCGGCCGCGGCGGCCGGCGCCGGCGCTGCCGCAACCCCGGCGACGCCCGTGCCCGGCGGCGCAGCGGCGCCGGCACCCGCTGCGGCACCGCCGGTCATCGAGCCGCAAGTCGCCCGGCGCGACCTGAAGCTGCCCAGCTACCCTTCGCGCGACATCGAGGTCGGCCTCTTCACCGGCACCTATTCGACGCAGAACTTCGGCAGCAACAGCGTCTCGGGGCTGCGCCTGGGCTACCACATCACCGAGGACTTCTTCGTCAGCGCGCAGTACGGGCAGACCAAGGTCAGCGACGACTCGTTCCGCCAGATCCTGCCCGGCGGCGTGTTCGTCAACCGCAGCGAGACGCTGAAGTACTACACGCTGGCCATGGGCTACAACCTGCTGCCCGGCGAAGTGTTCTTCGGCGCCGGCAACGCCAAGCTGTCCCAGGGCTACGTGCTGGTCGGCGCGGGCACCACCGACTTCGCCGGCCAGCGCAAGCAGACCATCGACCTCGGCTTCGGCCTGCGCCTGCTGTGGAACCAGCGCCTTGCCGCGCAGGCCGAGGTGCGCGACCACCTGTTCAGCCTCGACCTGCTCGGCCGCCGCGAGAGCACGCACAACCCCGAGATCACCTTCGGTCTCACCCTCATCTTCTGAGCACGATGCCTGCCATGCACGACCCGACCTCCGTTGCCATGCACTCCAGGCGCGAAGACGAGCGCCGCCGCCTGCTGGCCCTGCTGGCGCACGGCGGCGCCGTGGCCGCCGCCTGCGGCGCCCTCGCCGCAGCCGCACCGCGCGTGCACGCGGCGGTGGCGCCTTCGATGCCGGCGCCCGACTTCACGCTGAGAAGCGCCGAAGGCGGCAACCTGCGCCTGGGTGAACTGCGCGGCCGCGTCGTGCTCGTCAACTTCTGGGCCACCTGGTGCGGGCCGTGCAAGATCGAGATGCCGCACCTGAACCGCCTGTACGAGAAGTATCGGGGCGCGGGCTTCGTGCTGCTGGGCGTCAACATCGATGAAGACCCCAAGCAGGCGGTGGCGCTGGCGACGCGCCTGAACCTGAAGTTCCCGGTGCTCTTCGACACCGACAAGGCGGTGAGCCGCCGCTACGCTCTGGACAGCATGCCCGGCACCGTGCTGATCGACCGCGACGGCAAGGTCCGCCACGTGCACAAGGGCTACCGCGAAGGCGTCGAAGCCACCTACGAAGCGCAGGTGCGCGCGCTGGTCAAGGAATGATGAGCTCGCCCCGCGCTCTCGCCTCGCGGACGGCCCGCGCCCTCGCCACGCTGGCCGTGGCGGTGCTGGCGACGGCCTGCTCGGCGCCGCAGCCCTGGGTCAAGCCCTACGAGCGCGAGCGCCTGGCCGACCCGCTGATGCAGTTCTCGCGCACATCGCTGACCGAGAAGCACCGCGAGCACGTGCACGTGGTGCGCGAAGGCGCGCGCGGCGCCACCGGCGTGCAAGGAGGCGGTTGTGGCTGCAACTGAAGGCCTGCTGCGCCGGGTGCGCCGGATGCGCCGGATGCACCCGATGCGCCGCCTGCGCGAACTGCTGCGCCGGCTGCTGCCCGGCCTCGTGCCGGCGGGGCTGGCGGCGACGCAGGCCGCGGCCGCCACGCTGCCCGAGGAACGCTCCGAGCTCCTGTACCACTACTACGACGGCGGCGGCGTGCGCGCCCAGGGCCCGGCGCTGCTGGTGCGCAAGAGCATCGCCGACAAGGTCTCGCTGTCGGCGCAGGTCTACGTCGATGCGGTGAGCAACGCCTCGATCGACGTCGTCACCACCGCCAGCCCCTTCAAGGAGACGCGCAACGCCTACGACTTCGGCGCCGACTGGCTGGTGCGCGACGCGCTGGTGTCGCTGGCGGCAAGCACCAGCCGCGAGCCGGACTACATCGCCAACGCGGTGGGCATCGATGTCGCGCACGAGGTGTTCGGCGCGATGACCACCGTCAGCATGGGCTTCACGCGCGGCAGCGACGAAGTGAAGAAGGCCTACGAGCCGGCCTTCGCCGATACCGCGCGGCACTGGCAGTACCGCTTCGGCCTGACGCAGATCCTGACGCCGCGCTGGATCGCCAGCGCCAACCTCGAGGCGATCTCGGACGCCGGCTATCTCGGCAGCCCGTACCGCGCCGCGCGTGTCTTCGGTGCCGCCGTGCCCGAGCGGGTGCCGCGCACGCGCTCGAGCCGCGCCGTCAAGCTGCGCAGCCTGTACGACTACGGCGAGGGGCCGGCGCGCACCGCGCTGCGCGCCGAGTACCGCTACTTCTGGGACAACTGGGACATCAAGGCGCACACCGCCGAATTCGGCGCCGCGCGCCACGTGGCGCCCGGCTGGCTGGCCGAGGCAAGCCTGCGCTACTACGCGCAAGGCAAGGCGCTCTTCTACAGCGACAACGCGCTGGCCGAGACGCTGTACGTCACGCGCAACCGCCAGCTCGGCACCTTCAAGAGCACTTCCTTCGCCGCCAAGGCCACCTACACCTTCGGCGGCGCGGCCGCACGATTCGATACCAAGTTCACCGGCGTCATCGAGCGCAAGCAGTTCAAATTCAGCGACTTCACCGACTCGCGCACCGGCGCCGCCTACCAGCACAACGCCACGGTGCTGCAGTTGCTGCTGTCGGCGACGTTCTGACGCCTCCGGCCGGCGCATCCCCAAGAGACGGACCCCGACGAGACGCACCCCGACGAGACCAACGAAAGTTAGCGAGCAAGACCTGCCATGGCAACCGCCCCGCTGTTCCCCCTCGACCGGCCGTCCGCGCGGCTCGTGCTGCGCCTGGCCGTGGCGTTCGTGATCACGCTGGCTTGTGCGGCCGGCGCGTCGGCCCAGACGGCGTCCGCCCCCGCCGCCGCCGCTTCGGCGGCACCGGCCCCGGCGGTGCCCGCGCCCGGCGCGGCGCCGGCCGGCCTGGACCAGCGCGTGCAGGACATGAAGGCGGAGGTCATCCGCCTGAACCGCGACCTGCTCGTGCTCGAGGAAGAGCTGCTGTTTCCCGCCGGCACGCAGGTGGCGCTCTTCGTCAGCATGGACGTGGGCAAGCTGTTCGAGCTGGAGTCGGTGCAGATCAAGCTCGACGACAAGATCGTCGCGTCGTACCTGTACACGTCGCTGGAGACGGCGGCGCTGCATCGCGGCGGCGTGCAGCGCATCTACGTGGGCAACCTGAAGAGCGGCCAGCACTCGATCGACGCCTTCTTCACCGGCCGCGGCCCGCACACGCGCGACTACAAGCGCGGCGTGACGCTGGTGTTCGACAAGGGCAGCGAGCCGAAGTACATCGAGCTGCGCATCAAGGACAGCCTGGCGCGGCTGCAGCCCGAGTTCGAGGTCAAGGTCTGGCAGTGAGCGCCGCCATGGGAGTGCGTTGCCGCTTCGCCGACCGCTGGCGCCGCGCCGGCGCACGGGCGGGCCTCCTGGCCGCCGTCGCCCTCGGCATGGCGGCCGTCGCCGCGGCGGCCGAGAGCGCGAGCAGCGAACCCGACGCCGCACCGCGCGCCGTGCAGGCACCGCATTACGGCGACACGCTGTTCGAGTTCTTCCAGGACAAGCACTTCGAGGCCGTCACCTCGCTGATGGTCTCGCAGCACTTCAAGCGCCTGGCGCCGCACGACGACGACGGCGAACTGCTGCGCGGCGGCCTGCTGCTCGGCTGGGGCCTGCACCAGGAGGCGGGGCAGGTTTTCGAGCAGTTGCTGGCGCGCAGCAACATGCCGAGGGGCGTGCGCGACCGCGCCTGGTTCTTCCTGGCCAAGATCCGCTACCAGCGCGGCCTGCCCGAGGCGGCCGAGGCCGCGTTGGCGCGCGTCGAACAGCCGCTGCCTGCGCCGCTGCAGGAGGAACGCGTGCTGCTGCAGGCGCGCCTGATGATGGCGCGCGCCGACCACGCCGGCGCTGCGGCGCTGTTGCGCACGCTGCCGCCCGAGGCGAGCGCCGTGGCCCGCTTCAACCTCGGCGTGGCGCTGGTCAAGGCGGGCGACCTGCCGCAAGGCATGGCGCTGCTGGACGCCATCGGCCAGCAAGGGGCCGCCGACGAGGAACAGCGCGCCTTGCGCGACCGCGCCAACGTGGCGTTGGGCTTCGCGGCGCTGGGCAACAAGCTGGGCGCCGACGCGCGCCGGTACTTCGAGCGCGTGCGCCTGCAAGGCCCCGACGCGGGCAAGGCGCTGCTCGGCTACGGCTGGGCCGCCCTCGAACTGGGCCAGCCGAAGCACGCGCTGGTGCCGTGGGGCGACCTGCGCCAGCGGCCGGTCAGCGACCCCTCGTCGGTGGAAGCGCACATCGCCTGGCCCTACGCGCTGGCCGAGGCCGGCGCCAGCGGCGCCGCGCTGGAGGGCTACCAGAAGGCCGTGGCCGCGTTCGAAGGCGAGCGCCAGGCGCTCACGCAGTCGATCGCCGCCATCCGCGGCGGCCAGTTCGTGCGCGCGCTGCTGGACCGCAACCCGCGCGCCGGCATGGGCTGGCTCGGCGGCCTCGACCGCCTGCCCGACATGCCGCACGCCGGCCACCTGGCGCCGCTGATGGCCGGGCACGAGTTCCAGGAAGCGTTCAAGAACCTGCACGACCTGGTCTTCATCGGCCGCAACCTGGAAAGCTGGCAGGGCAAGCTCGGCACCTACCGCGACATGCTCGCGGTGCGCCGCCAGGCGTTCGCCGAACGGCTGCCGAAGATGCGCGCGCAGGCCGGCGCGCTCGACATCGAGGCACTGGACCAGCGCCGCGCCGCGCTGGCGGCCGAACTGGCCGCCGCCGAGGCCGCCGGCGACGCCGCCGCCTTCGCCGATGCGCGCGAGCGTGCACAGCGCCAGCGCGTCGAGGAGGGCCTGGCGACGCTGCGCTCCAGCAAGCCCGACGACGCCGATGCCAACGAAGCGCGCGAGCGGCTGCGCCGCGTCGCCGGGGCGCTGACCTGGCAGCTCACGCAGCAGTACCCCGAGCGCCTGTGGCGGGCGCAGAAGGCGCTGCGCGGCAGCGAGGAAGCGGTGGCCGAAGCGCGCGCGCGCGACGCTGCGCTGGTGCGCGCTGCAGCCGAGGAACCGGCCCGCTTCGAGCGCTTCGCCGCGCGCATCGCCGCACTCGAGCAGCGCATCGCCGGCCTCGTGCCGCAGGTGGCCGCGCTCGGCGCCGAGCAGGCCGGCCAGTTGCAGGAGATCGCCGTCACCGCGCTGCAGCTGCAGCAGGAGCGCCTGGAGGTGTACCTGACGCAGGCGCGGCTGGGCATCGCGCAGCTGCACGACCGCGCCCAGCTCGCGGTGCGCCGCACCGAGGGTCGCGAAGGACGCGAAGGCGCGCGCGAGGCCGGCGAGCCGCGCACGGAGGCGCCGCGGTGAGGAGCGTCGTGCAGGCGGCGGGTGCGACCGGTTTGCGCGCATCGCATCGGCCCGGCGCGGTCGCTGCGGCCGCCGCCGCGCTGTCGCTGGCGCTGCTGGCCGGCTGCGCCACGAAGGAAAGGAAGTTCCCTGGCGACGACGCGCCCACGCTGGCCACGCTCGCCTCGCGCTCGGTGGAGTTGCCCGCCGACCGCGGCATCGCCACCGACGAGGCGCAGGCGATGGCCGCCTACCGCGCCTTCCTCGACGTGGCCCGTGAAGCGCCGCAGCGCCCCGAGGTGATGCGCCGCCTCGCCGACCTCGAGATGGACCTGGCCGACCGCAAGGCCGGCGACGCCGGCGCCACGCCCGACTACAAGGCCGCCGTGGCGCAGTACGAGCAGGTGCTGAAGGAGCACCCGAACGCGCCGGGCAACGACCGCGTGCTCTACCAGATCGCGCGCGCGCAGGAGCAAGGCGGCGACCTCGACGCGGCGCTGAAGACGCTGACCCGCATCGCCCGCGACTACCCCGACACGATCCACCGCGACGAAGTGCATTTCCGCCGCGGCGAGCTGCTCTTCGCCACCCGCGACTACGTCGGTGCCGGCGACGCCTACGCCACGGTGCTCAGGAGCGCGGCGCTGACGCCGTTCACCGAGCGGGCGCTGTACATGCGCGGCTGGTCGCTGTTCAAGCAGGGCAAGCTCGACGACGCGCTGGAGCCGTTCTTCAAGGTGCTCGACCTCAAGCTCGGCAGCCGCCCTTCGCCCGGCCCCGACCCGCTGGCGCACCTGACGCGCGCCGACCGCGAGCTGCTCGAGGACACGCACCGCGTGATGAGCCTGGCCCTGGCCAACCTCGAAGGCGCCGCGAGCATCGGCAAGTTCGTGCCGAGCAAGGATCCGGCCGACGTGCGCCGCGGCTACGAGCACCGGGTCTACGTCGAGCTGGCCGAGCTCTTCCTCAAGCAGGACCGGCCCAAGGACGCCGCCGACACGCTGGCCTTCTACGCACGCCTGCGGCCGCTGGCCTCGCCGGCGCCCGAACTGCTGGCGCGCGTGATCGAGATCCACGAGAGCAAGGGCTTTCCGACGCTGGCGCTGGACGCCAAGCGCGACTTCGTCTCGCGCTACGGCCGCACCAGCGAGTTCCGGCAGGCGAATGCTGAAGGCTGGGCCGCGGCACAGCCGCGCGTCAAGACGCACCTGGCCGAACTGGCCCGCCACCACCACGCGGCCGCGCAGCAGACGAAGTCGCGCGAGGATCTGCAGCAGGCGGTGCGCTGGTACCGCGAGCTGCTGACCGCGTTCCCCGACGACGGCGAAGTCGTCGCGCAGCGCTTCCTGCTGGCCGAGCTGCTGTTCGAGGACCGGCAGTTCCCGGCCGCCGTCGTCGAGTACGAGACCGTGGCCTATGGGGCGCCGGTGGCCGCCGCGGCCGCCGCGCCGCGTCTGGCCGCGCCGGCCTTCGCCAAGGCCGCCGACGCCGGCTACGCGGCGCTGCTGGCCTACGCCGAGCAAGGCAAGGCGGCTGCGACGCCCGTCGAGCGCACCGCGCTGCAACGCGCCGGCGTGGCAAGCGCGCTGCGCTTCGCCGACACCTTCCCGGCCGACCCGCGCACCGGCAGCGTCACGACCACCGCGGCCGAGGCCCTGCTCGCGCTCGGTGAAGCCGAGCGTGCCAGCGCCGTCGCGCGGCAGGCGCTCGGCGGCGCGAACGTCGCCATCGCCCAGCAGCGCACCGCGTGGACCGTCATCGCGGTGAGCGCCTTCGACCGCGGCCAGTTCGCCGAAGCCGAGCAGGCGTTCGGCCAGGCGATCGAACGCGCCGGCAGCGGCTCGCGCGAAGCGGCCGACCTGGCCGAGCGGCGCGCCGTGGCCATCTACCGCCAGGGCGAAGCGGCGCGCAACGGCGGCCGCATGCGCGAGGCCATCGGCCACTTCGAACGCCTGGCGACGCTGGCGCCGCAGCCGGCCATGCGCGCAGCGGCGCAGTTCGATGTGGCCACCGCGCTCATCGGCCTGAAGGACTGGCCGGCCGCCACGGCGTCGCTCGAGGACTTCCGCCGCCGCCACCCGGGCCACGCGCTGCAAGCCGACGTGCCGGCCAAGCTGGCGCTGGCCTACAGCGAGCAGAAGCGCTGGGCCGCCGCGGCCGGCGAGTACGAGCGCATCGCCGCGGCGGCGGCCGACCCGGCGCTGCGCCGTTCGGCCACGTGGCAGGTGGCCGAACTGCACGAGAAGGCGATGACCGAAGCGGTGCTGCCGAGCCAGGCCGGCGGGGCGCGCAAGACCGCCATCGCCGCCTTCGAGCGCTATCTCGCCGCCTGGCCGCAGCCGCTGGAAGCAGCCACCGAAGCACGCTGGAAGCTCGTGCAACTGACGCGTGCCGAAGGCCAGGCCGCGAAGTCGGTGGCGTGGACGAAGGCCCTGCGCGCGCTCGAAACGGCCGGTGGCAGCACGCGCACGCCGCGCTCGAAGACGCTGTCGTCGCTGGCCGCCATCGAACTGGCGCAGCCGCTGCGCGAGGCCTACGACAAGGTCAAGCTGGTCGAGCCGCTGGCGCCCAACCTGAAGAAGAAGAAGGCGGGCATGGAGGCGTTGCTGAAGGCGTATGCCGAGGCCAGCGCCGACGGCGCCGCCGAGGCCGTGACCGCAGCGACGTTCCACACGGCGGCGCTGTACCAGGACTTCGGCCGCGCCATGCTCGGCTCGCAGCGGCCGCGCAACCTGAAGAAGCTGGAGCTCGAGCAGTACAACGTGATGCTCGAAGAGCAGGCCTTCCCGTTCGAGGAGAAGGCGATCCAGTTGCACGAGACGAACGCCCGCCGCACGACCCAGGGTCTGTACGACGAATGGGTGAAGAAGAGCCTGGCCGCGCTCGCCACGCTCAAGCCGGCGCGCTGGGCCAAGACCGAGCGCAGCGAGGAGGCGCTGGATGCGATCCGCTGACCGATGCGCCGGCCGCTGCGCCCGACGATCCGCCCGACGATCCGCCCACAGGCGCGGGCAGCGGCCCCGCAGCCAGCGCCGCTGGTTCGACGCGGCGCTGCTGTCGGCTGCGGCGTTGCTGTCGGGCTGCGCCGGCTGGCCGTTCGGCACGCCGACGCCCGAAGGCACCGAGGCCCCGGCGCCGATCGTGGCTGCTTCGCCGCTGCCCGGCCCCTCCGCTGCGGCAACCGATTCCGGCACGGCGGCGCCGGCCGCTGCGCCCAGCACGGCACCGGCGGTTGAGGCGGCGCCCGCTGTGCCGCCGCCGCCGGCACCTGCGCCACCACCGGCCGAGCCGCCGTTGCCGCCGGTGGACGCGCTCACGCGCGCCAGCTTCGACGAAGCGGTGCGCATGCTCAAGGCCGGCCGCCTGCCCGAAGCCGAGCGCGCTTTCCGCGCCTTGGCCGAGAAGCAGCCGCAGCTTGCCGGCATCCACGCCAATCTCGGCCTCATCCACCGCAAGGCCGGGCGGCTGGCGGAGTCGGCCGCGGCGCTGCAGCGGGCCGTGGAGCTTTCGCCGAAGCAGGCGGCGTATCACAACCAGCTCGGCATCACCTGGCGCGCGCTCGGCCGCTTCGACCATGCACGCAAGGCCTACGAGACCGCGATCGAACTCGACCCGGCGCACGCCGGGGCGCTGGTCAACCTGGCCATCCTCCATGACCTCTACCTCGGCGAGCCGGCACGCGCGGCCGAGCTGTACACGCGCGGCGCGGCGCTGCTGCCCGCTGAGGCAGCCACCATCAACAAGTGGCTGGCCGAGTTGAAGAACCGCAAGGCCGACCCGCGGGTGGCGGCTTCAGCGCCGGCCGCCGCGCCGGCCGCAGCGCCGGCCACCGCGCCGGCCGCAGCGCCGGTTGCCACGCCCGCTACGGCCCCCGCGGCCACACCCGGAGCCACGCCGCGCAAGGAGAAGGAATGATGGCGACAACGCGGACCTCTTTGAAGGCCGGCGCGGCCGCGCCGCTGCTGGTGGGGCTGGCAGCAGCGATCGCGTTCGCACCCTGGGCCGCGCGCGCACAGGACCGCGCCGACCTCGAGCGCACGCAGATCATCGGCAACCGCGAGCTGCCCAAGGTGCTGTACATCGTGCCGTGGAAGAAGCCGCTCAACGGCAACATGGGCGGGCGAGCCGTCACCGGCGTCGTCGAAGAAGCGCTGGCACCCATCGACCGCGACGTGTTGCGCCGGCAGGTGAGCTACGACGCGCAGATCCGCGCCGCCGTGGTGGCCGCGGCCAAACCCGGCGCTGCGGCGCCGGCCCAAGCGCCCGCCCAAGCGCCCCAAGTGCCCCAGGCGCCGGCGCCAGCTCCCGCGGCAGCGACGCCCGCTCCGCGCTGAACGCGGCGCGCCAAGCGCGGGCGAGGGCCGCCCGCGGCGCGCCAAGCGCGGGCGAGGGCCGCCGCCACCGCGCCGCCACCGCGCTGCCACCGCGCCGCCACCGCGCTGCCACCGCGCCGCGCAATACCGCCCGTTTTCCCCTCCGATTCCCCCTAGGCCGCGGCCGCCGTTGGCGCCATAGTCTCGGCCCACCAATTTGTAACTTCACTTGCGCTTGCCGCCACCTCGCGCCGGCAAGCAGACCTTAGCCTTCTCGTCACCGCGCTGGCCACGCACGCGCCAGCACCGCCGCTCCGGAGCCAAGCCCCCATGAACACCTTCCAGACCGTGGTGAAGTTCTTCGTCGATTGCGGTCCGTTCCTCTATCCGAGCCTGGCGCTGCTGGCGTTCGGCCTGGCCATCGCCATCGAGCGCTTCATCTTCCTGCGCCGCGCGCGCGCCGACAACCGCAAGGTGTGGGACCAGGTGCTGCCGATGCTGCAAAGCGGGCGCTTCCGCGAAGTGCACGGCATCACCGCGCGCAGCGACTCGGCCATCGGCAAGATCGTCGCCAACGGCATCGAGCGCATGGGCGGCACGCGCAAGCGCGAGGACATCGAGCACGCGATGGAGGAAGGGATGATGGAGATCGTGCCGCGCCTGGAGAAGCGTACGCACTACATCGCCACCTTCGCCAACGTCATCACGCTGGTCGGCCTGCTGGGCACGATCATCGGCCTCATCAAGGGCTTCACGGCGGTGGCCGCGGTGAACCCGGCCGAGAAGGCCGAGCTGCTGAGCGCGTCGATCTCGATCGCGATGAACAACACCGCCTTCGCGCTGATGGTGGCAATCCCGTTCCTGCTCATCCACAGCTTCCTGCAGGCGCGCGCCACCGAGATCGTCGACAGCCTCGAGGCCGCCAAGATCACCTTCCTCAACCTCGTGCAGCGCATGTCCTCGCCGGCCTACGAGCACGGCGGCAACGCTGCCGCTGCGCCGGCGCGCTGAACGCCGAAGGCCCGCCGCCCGCCGTTCCCGCCCCCCTCAACGCACGATTGCCCTCCCGATGCGAAAGCGCCGCCTGAAGCGCGAAGCAGCTCACCTCGAGATCACCGCGTTCATCAACCTGATCGTGGTGCTGGTGCCGTTCCTGCTTTCCACCGCGGTGTTCACGCGCCTGGCGGTGATGGACCTGGCGCTGCCGGCACCCAGCAGCGGCGGGCCGCTGGACAAGATCAAGGCCGGCGAGCTGCAGCTCGAAGTGGTGATCCGCAAGGACGCCTTCGAGGTCGGCGACCGCGTCGGCGGCCTCATCCAGCGCATCGACAAGGCCAATCCCGGCGTGGCCAACGCCACCGGCGCGCCCGTCGCCTCGGCGGCGCCAACGGCCGCGGCCTCCGCGCCGGCCACGCCGGCGCCGGGCGCCACGCCCGCCTCGGCACTGAAGACGCTGAACGCGCTGATGGTGCAGATCAAGGGCCGCTTCCCCGACAAGACCGAGGTCTCGGTGCTCGCCGAGCCCGAGACCTCCTACGACCAGCTCGTGCAGGTGATGGACGCGGTGCGCGCCACGCCGAGCGCCCGCACCGAGAACGGCCACATCAAGATCGTCATGGCCGAGCTGTTTCCCTACATCGCCATCGGCGACGCGCCTGTGCGCGGCGCGGCGGCGAGCGCGCCGGTGAAGACCTCGAGCGCATCGGGCCACGCGGTGCCGACCACCGTGACCGTCCCGACAGCGGCTGCGGGAGCGCGGCCATGAGCGCGCCGGGCCGCTCCCAAGCGCTCACTTGCGCAGCGCGCAGCGCGGAGCACGTCGTCATGAGCGCGCCGGGCCGCTCCCAAGCGCTCATTGCGCAGCGCGCAGCGCGGAGCACGTCGTCATGAGCGCGCCGATGACAGCGCGCGAGAAGCGCGACGCGCGCACCCGTTCGGGCTCGTCGGTCGACCTGAATCTGGTGTCGCTGATCGACGTCTTCACGATCCTCATCTTCTTCCTGCTCGCGCAGGTGGGGCCCATCGAGACGCTGCCCAGCCCCAAGGCCGTGCAGCTGCCGATGTCCAGCGCCGAGAAGGAACCCAAGCCCGCCGTGGTGCTGGTGGTCAGCGCCAGCGAGATCCTCGTCGAAGGTCGCAAGGTGGCCGACCTCGCCGCGGTGGCGGCGCAGAAGACCGACCTCATCGCGCCGCTGAAGACCGAACTCGACCAGCAGGCGCAGCGGGTGGCGGTGCGCGCAGAGAACAAGAAGACGACCAACGCCATCACGATCATGTCCGACAAGGACATCCCGTACCACGTGCTGCGCAAGGTGATGGTCACCTGCGCCACGGCGAACTTCGGCGACGTTTCCTTCGCCTTGCGGCGCAAGGAAGGCAAGGAATCCTGAGATGCCCGCCGCCGCTGCCGCTGCCGCTGCGCTGCCCTCGCTGTCGCGGGTCTCGTTCCGCAAGCCGGTCCTCGCCTGGTCGATCGCGGCCGAGGACGAAGAGCGCTTTCGCCGCATCACGCGCCGCGTGCTCGGCGTGGTGCTGTTGCTGGCGGTGATCCTGCCCTTCGTGCCGCGCCCCGAACCGCAGACGCAGCGCGCCCAGGAACTGCCGGCGCCGCTGGCGCGGCTGCTGCTCGAACGCCAGGCCACGCCGCCGGCGCCGCCGCCACCGCCGCAGGTGGCGCAGGCCGACAAGCCGCCGGCCGACGTGACGCAGCCGCCGAAGCCCGAGCCGCCACGCAAGGACGAGCGCGCACCGGTGTCTGAAGCGCGCAAGCCGGTGCCGAACAAGCCGCCGGGCGAGGCGATCGCGAACGCGCGCCGCCGCGCCTCGGGCGTCGGCCTGCTCGCCGCGAGCAACGAGATCGCCGCCATTGCCGCCGCGCCGGCCGCCGTACAGCTGCGCCAGGACATCGCGCCGGGCCCCGGTGTGGGCAGCGGCCAAGGGCCGGGCGTGGGCGCCGGAACCGAAGCCGGCATCCCGGCGCGGGCGATGATCACCAG
>JAEUPF010000063.1 GCA_016790425.1 Rubrivivax sp. | reverse complement strand
GTACAGGTGGTCGATGCGGTCGGTGTTGAACAGCGACGAGCGCCGCTTGATCCCGTGCACCACGTAACCCTTGCCCAGCAGCAACTCGGCCAGGTACGCCCCGTCCTGGCCCGTGATGCCGGTGATCAGCGCCGTCTTCTTCATCGACTGCAATGGTCCTGTGGTCGGGCCGTGGAAGGCCGCAGGGGGGAGGGCAGGAATGGGGAAGGGGAAGGGAATGGAAAAGGGAATGGGCCCGGCCGCGGCAAGTGCCGCGCAGCCGTGCACAGCGCGGCCGGGGCCGCTCGGGCTTGTTGCATGCCCGTGCCCCCGCCGCCCCGCCGACCCGGTCAGTATTCGTTGAGGATCACGCCGGCGATGCGCGCCGGGCTCTGCGACAGCGCCGCGACGAGCTGCTGCAGCGACGCCACGCGCGACTGGTCCTTGCGCGCCACCACCAGCGCCGCGCCGCAGCGGGCCGCCACCACCTGCGCGTCGACGCCGTACATCATGGCCGGCGTGTCGACGATGACGTGGTCGAACTTGGACGCGAGCTCACGCATCAGCACGCCGAAGGCCGGGCGCTCGATCAGCTCCAGCGGGTTCGGCGGCGCGATGCCCACCGGCATCACGAACAGGTTGGCCACATCGGGCACCGGCTGGATCACGTCGGCGGCCACGTGGCCGGCGAGCACGCTGGACAGGCCGGTCTTGTTCTCGAGCTTGAACAGCTCGTGCAGGCGCGGTCCGCGCAGGTCGGCATCGACCACCAGCGTGCGCCCGCCCACCTGGGCCAGCGAGACGGCGATGTTGGCGCTGAAGAAGGTCTTGCCGTCGCCCGAGGACGGGCTCACCACGGCCAATGCGGGCCGCGGCTGCGTGCCTTGCGAGTACAGGCGGGCGATCAGCTGGCTGCGGATCTCGCGGAAGGCCTCGGCCTGCATCGAGAACGGCTGGTTCAGGCCGACCAGCTCGGGCATGAGCTGCCGCCGCTCTTCGCTGGCGTAGGCGTAGCCGAACTGCTCGGACAGCGCGTGCAGCACCTGGTCCTGCGACACCAGGCCCAGCGCCACGGCAGCCTCGCCGAAGCGCAGGCCCTTGTTGCGCGCGAAGTCGAGGATCTGCTGCACCTTGTCGGCGCCCAGCGTCGCCTTGGCGTCGAGCAAGGCGCCGATGAGCCGCTCGTTGACGATGCTCTCCTCGCTGCGGCCTCCCTGCAACAGGCTGGAATCGCCGGCGGTGGACGCTGCGTCGAGCGTCTTCAGATCAGACGGCATGTTCATCACGTTCCTTCCCGAGGTGCAGGGAGACTGCGGAATGCGGGGGCCGCGGCAAGCACCGGAGAGCGCAGGCCCGCGATGCGCGCCGTGCCGCCGCCCGGGCGCGGCAGCACGCCCAGCAGCGGCAGGCCGAGCGACATCGGCAGTTCCTCGACCGTGCGCACGCGCCGGTCGACGTATTCGCGCACGATGGCCATGGCAATGGCAAGCACCGTGCCGATGACCACCGCCAGCAAAGCGTTGCGCACCAGGTTCGGCGAACTCGGCAGCGGCGGCTCCTTGGCTTCCGAGAGGACGTAGGCGCCACCTTGCGTCGTCTTGGTCTCCAGGCTGGTCTGGCTCAGGCGCGCCAGCACGGCGTCGTAGTTGCGCTGCGCCGCCTCGACCTCGCGCACCAGCACCATGCCTTCCTCGCGCGCCTGGCGCAGGCGCATCACCCGCGCGCGCTGCGCCTCCAGCGCGGCGCGGATCTCGGCTTCGCGCTGGCGGTTGATGGTGTTGGTGACGCCCACCGTGCTGGAAACGCGCCGCGTCTCGGCAGCCAAGCGCGAGCGCAGCGTGTCGATCGTGGCGCGCGCTTCCAGCACCTGCGGGTGGTTGCTGCCCAGGCGCGAATCGAGCTCCTGCAGCTTCGCTTCGGCCGTGGCGAGCTGGGCGCGCAGCGTGATGATGAGCGGGTTGTTGGCCACCTCGGTGAGGCCGTCGCCGTCGCCACGGCTTTGCGCCTGGCGGCTGGAGGACTCGGCCGCCATCGACTGCAGCACGACCAGCTGCGACGACAGCTCGTTCAGCCGCGCGGTCTCGACATCGAGCGCGCCGTCGGTGACGACGGCCACGCCGCGGTCGCGCTGGTAGGCGCTCAACTTGGCCTGCGCCGCCTCGAGCTGGGCGCGCAGCTCGCGCGATCGGGCGTCGAAGATGGCGGTGTTCTGCCGTGCCGGGTCGACGCGGAACTGCAGCGCCGTCTCGAGGAACGCCTGCGCGAACAGATTGGCGGTGCGTGCCGCCGTCGCCGCGTCGGTGGCCTTGTAGGTGATGCTGATGACGGTGGAGTCGCGCGAGGGCTTGACCTCCAGGCCGCGCTGCAGCCAGTCGATCAGCCAGGCGTCGAAGCTGCCGGCACCCTTGGCGTCGCGGTTCCACTCGTCGCGCAGGTCGGGGTTGTCGGCGAGCTTGAGCGACTTCACCACCGACAGCGCCACGCGCTCGCTCTTCAGCACGTCCACCTGCGTGGCCATGAAGATCGGCGAGGGGCTGCCGGCGTAGACGGCCGAGCCGGCGACGTCGGGCCGGTACTGGTCCACCAGCACCGTCGTCGTGGCCGTGTACTGCCGCGGCAGCATCAGGCTGATGGCGAGCGCGCCGCCCACGGTGAGCAGCAACACCACGAGCGCCGCCTTCCAGCGTGCGCGCATGATGATGAGGAATTGGCCGAGCGTCATCGCTTCTCCTCGATCGGGGTCAAATCAGAACAGGCTTTCGCGCACGAAGACCACATCGTCCTGCTGCAGCGGTTCCTGCAGGCCGGGCGTCAACTCCTGCACCGACCCGTCGGCGCCGCGCCGGTGCACGCGGATGCCGCGCTGCGTGCCGCGCAGCGTCAGGCCGCCGCTGGCGGCCAGCGCCTGCAGCACGGTCATGCCGCGCTCCAGGCGCAGCACGCCGGGCTTCTGCACTTCGCCGTAGACGTAGATCTGCGCCGCACGATCGATGTAGACGACGTCGTTGTGCTGGATGACGATGTCGTCGGCGCCGCTGCCGGCGCGGAACAGCGTGCGCAGGTCGACCTGCTTGCGGAACGGCTTGCCATCGCGCGTGCCGACGACCGTGAGCATGTCGCTGCCATCGGGGGCCACGCCGCCGGCCAGCGCCAGCAGGTCCGACAGCTTCGTGCTCGTCGTCTCGAGCGGGTAGCGGCCCGGGCGCACGGCGTGGCCGAGCACGGTCGCCTGGTTGCCCTTCTGCGTGATGACGAGGATCGAGACCTGCGGCTGCTTGAGGAACTTGCCCGTGAGCAGGCCGTCGGCGATGCGCTTCTCGGCCGCGGCCACCGTGAGGTTGCCCAACTGCACCGCGCCCAGCAGCGGGTAGTTGATGACGCCGGTCTCCGGGATGCGCGTGTCCAGCGAGAGCTCGGGGCTCTGGAACACCGTGATCTTGATCACGTCGCCGGGGCCGAGCACATAGTCGGTGACGCCCTGCGGACGCTGCGCGTGCGAGCTGCCCAACGAAGCCATCAGGACAACGGCTGCGAACAGCCGGAAGAAGAGTCGTCGCATCGGTGCCGCCCTGTACTTGATCACCGCCGGAAGTCTACTTGTCCGTCAAGCGACTGGGGCGCTTGCGCGACCCCCCCGGGGTTAAAGGGGTCACGGGGAATGGAACGTCGTTTGCCACGGTGAGCGCCGCCGCGCGCCAACGGCCGGCGCCTGCGCGATCGATGGCAGCCTTCGTGCCGCGCTCAGTCGCGCCCGGCGCGGTGCCAGGCGTCGAGCGTTCCGCGACGGCCGCCGCCGCCTTGCGCGCGCTCGCGCGCCCACGTCTGTTCGAGCTGCTCACGGCCCTGCTTGGCAATGGCGATGAGCCGGTTCTCGTCGGCCAGGTGCGGCACCATCTCTTCGAGCAGTTCGATGCTGTGGCGGCGAAAGCGCAGCGCCTGTGTGCGCGCCTCGTGCGCGCGCATGCCGGTCAGCTCGAGCACGGTGCGGCCGCTCGTCAGCGAGCTGTCCAGCGTCTCGCGTTCGACATACACCAGCCCCAGCCGGCGCAGGCGTGCATAGTGCGCGACGTTGCGGGCGCGGGCGACGATGGTGCACTGTGGAAAATGCTCGCGCACGAGCGTGGCGCATTGCACGCTTTGCTCCACATCGTCGATGGCCAGCACGAACACCCGCGCCTCGGCCGCGCCGGCGGTGCGCAGCAGGTCCAGCCGCGTCGCGTCGCCGTAAAAGGCCTTCCAGCCGAAGCGGCGCAGTCCTTCCACCTGCTCGGCGCTGTGCTCGAGCACCGTTGCCGCGAGGCCATTGGCGGCGAGCAGGCGGCCGATGATCTGGCCGTAGCGGCCGAAGCCGGCGATGATGATCGGCACGTGCTGCGGCTCGGCGATCTCTTTCGGCGCGCCGGCGCCTGCCGCAGCGTGCTGCGCGATGTGCGGCCCCCACCAGCGGTCGGCCGCCAGCAGCAACAGCGGCGTGACGAGCATCGACAGCGCGATCGCCGCCGTCAGCAGCGATGCCGGCACCGCGGCGATGACGCCGGCGCCTTGTGCCGTCTGCAGCACGACGAAGCCGAATTCGCCGCCTTGCGCCAGCAGGACCACGAAGACCGGCCACTCGGCCAGCGGCAGCGGCATCGCGCGCGCCATCACGCCCAGCACCGCCGCCTTCACCGCCAGCAGGCCGAAGACGATTGCGGCGACGACGAGGGGATGCTCCCGCACGGCGGCGAAATCGATGCCCATGCCGACGGCGATGAAGAACAAGCCCAGCAGCAGACCCTTGAACGGCTCGAGATCGGTCTCGAGCTCGCGCCGGTACTCGCTCTCGGCCAGCAGCACGCCGGCGAGAAAGGCGCCCAGCGCCATCGACAGCCCGACGCTTTGCATCAGCGCCGCGGTGGCCACCACCAGCAGCAGCGAGGCAGCGGTAAAGATTTCCGGCGTGCGGCTGCCGGCGATCCAGCGCAGCGCCGGGCGCAGCAGCAAGCGGCCGCCCAGCACGATGCCCGCCACCACCGCCACCGCGGCGAGCGCGCTGCGCCAGCCATGCCCCTGCGCACCGGCGCCACCGGCGACCAGCAGCGGCAGCAGCGCAAGGATGGGAATGGCCGCGACGTCCTGGAACAGCGCCACGCTGAGCACGCCCTGGCCGGCGCTGGTGCTCATCAGATTGCGGTCGTTCAGCACCGCCAGGCCGATGGCCGTGGACGACATCGCCAGGGCGAGCGCACCGACGAGGGCGAGGCGCCAGTCGATGATCGAGCCGCTGCTGCCGCTGCCGCCGAACGCGTTGCCGATCGCCAGGCCGACCGCGGCGATCGCTGCCGCCGAGCCCAGCAACTGCACGCTGCCCCAGCCGAAGATCGGCCGGCGCAGGCTCCACAGGCGCCGCGGCTCCAGCTCGAGGCCGACGAGGAACAGCATCAGCACGACGCCGAACTCGGCCACGTGCAGCATCGTGCGCGGGTCGGTCACCAGGCGCAGGCCGAACGGCCCGATGGCGATGCCCGCAGCGAGGTAGCCGATGATCGAGCCCAACCCCGCCAGGCGCGCCAGCGGCACAGCCAGCACGGCCGCGCCGAGGTAGACGAGGGTGGCGTTCAGCCAGCCGCCTTCAGGGTCCATGGGCGTCGCGGGCGGTTCGTCGCACCTGGCGGGCGCCGTGCAGCGCCGGCGCAGCCGCCGGCGCGGGCTCGCCGCCCGGCGCGGGTCGCGCGTCGGCGGGCACTTCGCAGGCGGCCGCGGGCTCGAGGTCTTCGAGCTCGGGCCACTCGGGCCACTGCCGCAAGCGCTCGGCGAAGAGCCCGGCGTGCGCGCCGAGGCCCGCCTCGTCGACGCGATGGGCACCGTGCAGGACCAGCGGCGGCAGCCAGCGCATGCCGGCCAGGCGCGCGGTCTGCTCGTAGGGCGGCAGATAGGCGTCGAAGAAGTAGCGGTTGTACCCGGCCGGGTGGTAGCTGTGCTCCGGCCCGCCGGTGGACGCCACCAGCCACAGGTCCTTGCCGCGCAGCGCCGTGCCGCCGGGCCCGTAGGCCCAGCCGAAGGCGAACACCTCGTCGAGCCACAGCTTCATGAGCGGCGGCATCGAGTACCAGTGGATCGGCTGCAGCCACACGACGAGCTGCGCCGCGCCCAATGCCGCCTGCTCGGCGGCGACGTCGATGAAGTAGTCGGGGTACAGGTGGTACAGGTCGCGCACGTCGACCGCCGGGCCGTCGGGCGCGGCGCCGACGCCGGCGGCCGCGTCCATCAGGCGGCGCGTGATTCGCGAATGCTCCAGCGCCGGATGGGCGGCGATGACGGTGATCGCGGCCCTGGCGGCGCTTGCGTCGCTCGCGGCGGGGTTCTCGGCGGCGGCGGAGGCCATGGGGGCCGCTACCATACCCGAGCGACGAGCGTCGAGGCAGGCACAGGCGGGGGGCCCGGCCAGCGAGGGACCCGCCGAACGAAGAACAGACCGCGGAGCGCGAACCATGCCGGTGATCGTGATCGCCAATCCGAAGGGAGGCGTCGGCAAGAGCACGCTGGCCACCAACGTGGCCGGCTGCCTGGCCGCCGCAGGGCACGCGGTGATGCTGGGCGACGTCGACCGGCAGCAAAGCGCGCGCCAATGGCTGGCGCTGCGCCCGCCGCAGGCAGCACCGATCGCCGGCTGGGACGTCGACGCCGGCGACGTGGTGCGCCCGCCCAAGGGCACCACGCACGTCGTGCTGGACACTCCGGCAGCCCTGCACGGCAAGCGGCTGGAGGCGGTGCTGCGCATCGCCGACCGCCTGGTGGTGCCGCTGCAGCCCAGCCTGTTCGACATCCAGGCGACGCACGCCTTCCTCGACGAGCTGCGCGAGCACAAGCGCGCCGCGGCCATCGAGACGGTGCTGGTGGCCAACCGCGTGCGCGAGCACACGCGCGCCAACGAGCAGCTGCATCGCTACGTGCAGACGCTGCCGGTGCCGGTGCTGGCGTGGCTGCGCGAGACGCAGAACTACGTGCAGCTGGCCGCGCACGGCCTGACGATCTTCGACGTGGCGCCCGGCCGCGTCGAGCGCGACCTCGAGCAGTGGGCGCCGCTCACCGCCTGGCTGCGCGCCTGACCGAACCTCTCACCTTGCAGGAGTTGCGATGAGCCACACCCCGCGCGTGTTCGCGCGCCTCGCCGACCTCGAGCCGCTGGTCGGCCAGGAGATCGGCGTCAGCGACTGGCTCGAAGTCGACCAGCGGCGAATCGATCTCTTCGCCGAGGCCACCGAGGATCACCAGTGGATCCACGTCGACCCCGTGCGCGCCGCGGACGGCCCGTTCGGAGCGACGGTGGCGCACGGGTTCCTCACGCTGAGCCTGCTGCCGCCGCTGTTCGCGGGCGCCTTCCGCATCGACGGCGTGCGCATGGGCATCAACTACGGCCTGAACCGGGTGCGCTTCCCGGCCCCGGTGCGCGTGGGCAGCCGCCTGCGCGGGCGCTTCGCGCTGCTGGCCTACGAGCCGATCGAAGGCAACGGCGTGCAGCTCACCGTGCGCGTGACGGTGGAGATGGAAGGCTCGGACAAGCCGGCCTGCGTGGCCGAGTCGGTGACGCGCCGCTACGCCTGAGCGGCGGCAGCGACGGGCCGCGGCGCGGTTCCGCGGCGGGCCGGCCCGCTGACGCGGGCTACTCGCACAAGCCGAGGATCTTCTGCTCGGTGGAGCACTGCTTCGCCGGCTTGGGCGCGGGGCGAAGCTGGGCGCAGCGGCCGAGTTCGCGCGTCGTGGCCGGGTAGTAGGCCCAGCCCTGGCCGAGCTGCGGCAGGTCCAGCGACACTTCCTTCCACTTCGGGTGGCCCTGGCTCTGCAGCGCCTCGAAGTTCGTGCACAGCGAGCGCGCGAACTGTGCCAGCTTGCCCTGCGTGCCGGCGAGGTTGTAGTCGTAGGTGACGAGGAAGGCCTTGACGGCCATGCCGGGCAGATCTTCGCTCAGCAGGTTGGGGTAGTTGACGGCCTTCACCGTGCTCGGGAAGTAGGTCTTCAGCGCCGCCTTGCTGGCAGCGTTGTCGGGGTCGAGCTTGAGCAGCTTGATCAGCGAGCGCGCCTCGGCCTTCATGTCGGTGAGCAGCTTGGCCGGCTGGCCGGCGACGATGGCCACGACGTCGATGGACTTGTCGCCGGTGAGCTTGAACAGCGCCTCCTCGTGCGTCAGCGTGGTCAGGCGGCTGTCGGGGAGCGCCTGGTCGAACATCAGCCGGTACATCGTCGTCGTCGTCATCGCGGTGCCGCTGCGCAGCGGGCCGATGTTGATGCGCGCGTCGCGGATGTCGTGCACGTGGTTCATCGGCGAATCGGCGCGCACGACGAAGTAGATCTCTTCGTTGTACAGCGGCAGCACCACGCGCAGCGGCCGGATGATCGTCGCCGCCGTCGCGTCGCCGGCCTTGCCCTGGTTGATGAACGCCTGGTAGACGTCCGACTGCACGAGGGCCAGCTTGACGCCGGCTTCGTAGCGCAGGCGGTGGATGTTCTCCGGCGAGCCGGCCGAAGGCAGCGCGTCCAGTTCGATCTGCGCCGCCGGTGCGATGAACTTGCCCAGGTCACGGCCGATCTGGATGTAGGTGCCGCGTTCGGAGGCGGTGACGATCTTGTAGGCCGCAAGGGCCGCGGGCGCGGCGGCCGGCGCAGCAGCGGCGGCCGGAGGTGTGCCCGCCGCGGGCGCCGAGGCGGCCGACTGCGCGATGGCGCCCAGCGCAGTGCCCAGCAGCGCCGCGGCGGCGCCCGCCTGGCGCAGCAGCGCCAACGTGGAGGAGGGTCGGGAACGGAACATGAAGTACGACTCCGTGTGAATTTCGGCAGTACGCGGGCGCAGTGGACGCTCGTTTCGGCCGCTCGATCAGGGCTTGGTGCCGGTGGTGCAAAGCCCCAGCGCATCCATCGCGCGCGTGCACTCGCGCGGCAGCACCGAGGGCGGCGCCGCTGCGGGTGCGGGAGCGGCCGGGCGCGGCGGCGCTGCGCGGGCCGGTCGCGGCGGCTCGGCAGTCTGCGCGGGCGCTGCCGCGGGCGGCGGCGCCGCGCCTGGCGGTGCAGCGGGGGTGGGTGCGCGGGTTCGCGGTGCGGCGGCCTGGGCCGGCACAGCAGGGGCGGCGGCGGCGGTGGCCGTTGTGCGAATGTCGGGGGCAGGCGGCGCGAGGACCGGGGCAGGGGCCGGCGCCGCGGCGCCAGCGGTCGTCTGACGGCCCGGCCGCTGGGCAGGCGCCGAAAGCAACCGTGCCGCCGCTTCGGTGGCGGCGTCGGCCGCGGCATCGACCGTCGGGGCGGCGCCGGGCTTGGCCGTGGGCGCAGCGGCCAGTGCACCTGGCCGCGGTGCCGGCGGCGCGGCGGGCAGCGCCGGCCGCGACAGCACCGGCGCGGGCACCGCGGGCGGCGGCAGCGGCTGCAGCTCCGATACCGGTTGCGCCAGCGGCGGCGTCGGCGCCGGCTTGGTGGCGGCAGCACTCGTGCGCGAAGGGGGGCCCGCCGCAGGGTTGTGCAGCAGCGCGATGCTGACCAGAGCCAGCAGTCCGACGGTGGCCACGCTGCCGAGGAAAGGCAGCAGCCAGGCGCGTCGGCGCGGCTCCTCGGCCGGCAGTGGCGAGGCCGACCAGGGCAAGTCTTCGGACGGCATCGCGGGTGGCGCCTGGACCTCGGCCAACGCAGCCAGCGCCGCCTGCATGGCCGGGCTTTGCGGCGGCGCCACGGGCACTTCGATCTGCAAGCCCTCGGCCACCGGAATGACCGCGGGGGGAGGAACGACGGGCGCCGGCGGCGCCGGGGCCCGATAGGCCAGGTCGCCGCGCTCGGCCAGTTGCTGCAGCGGCATCGCGTTGCTGCGTGCGGGCCGGGCCTGGGCCGCGTCGGCGGCCTCGGCAAGGGCCTCGGCGGCGGTGGCCACCGGATCGGCCACCACGGGCGGGGGTTGCTCGGTCGCAGCAGCGCTCTCGACTGGTTCGGCGACCGGCTCGGCTCCCGCAGGGACCGGCTCGGCCACCGCGGCGACGGGCTCGACTACTGCGCCGACCGGGTCTGCCACCGCGGCGGCGGGCTCTGCCGCCGCGGCGGCGGCGGGCTCCGTGACCGCGGCGGCGGGCTCAGCCACCGCGGCAACGGGCTCCGCCACCGCGGCACCGGGCTCCGCCACCGCGGCAACGGGCTCGGCCACCGCGGCAACGGGCTCCGCCACCGCGGCAACGGGCTCCGCCACCGCGGCGACGGGCTCAGCCATCGTGGCAGCGGGCCCTTCCACTTCTGCGATGGGCTCGGCCGCTGCGGCGGCGGGCTCGGCCGCTGCCTCGACCGGCCGGGTTGCCGAGGCGCCGGGCTCGGCCACGGCCGCGGCGGCCGCCGGCTCGGCCACCGTCGCCCCGGCAAGCGGGCGCAGCGCAGCGCCGCAGGCTTCGCAATAGGCGGATTCGACGGCGTTGACGGCGTGGCACGACGGGCACGCCAGGCGCGGTAGCGCGGTTCCGCAGCCGCTGCAGAACTTCGCATCGGCCGTCAGCGACCGATTGCAGTGCGGGCAGATCAGGACAGTCACGGCAGCCTCCGGCAACTGCGCCCACGCAACTCGGCGAAACGGCCGCCGCACTGCCAACGGCGAACACGAAACGCATGCAAGCCGGTGGCTTGCCGAGGGCTCGCGCAGCGAGCAGATCCCACCCTCGTGGGCCGACGGACTGTAACGTTCTACGTCAGGGGATTGGCGTCACTTTCTGGCAGCGTGCGCCCTCGCGGTGCCGCGGCGCGGGTTTCCCCGGAGGATGCCCTCCTCGCGCCCCCAAACGAGGGACGGCCGGGCCTGTCGCGGGCAGGCTCACAATGCGCCCGCGCCGGCCGGTGCCGCGTTGGGAGCCCGTATGAAGGTCTTGCTCGTCGACGACCACCCGCTTGTGCTGACGGCGTTGCAGGCGGTGATCGGCAACATCGGCAAGGACATCCAGGTGGCCGGCGTCGCCAGCGCCGCCGCGGCGCGCCAGGCGATGGCCGCCGACCCCGAGCGCGACCTCGTGCTGCTGGACCTCGCGCTCGGCGACGCCGACGGTTTCGAACTGCTGGCCGAACTGCGCAACGCCTACCCGGCGGTGCCGGTGGTGGTGATGTCGGCTTCCGAGCGCGCCAGCGACGTGATCCGCGCCATCGACCTCGGTGCCATGGGCTTCGTGCCCAAGAGCACGCCGCACGCCGAACTGCACGAGGCGCTGCGCATGGTGATGAGCGGCTCGATGTACGTGCCGCCCTCGATGCTGGGGCTGGACTTCGCGCGCGTGCGCCGCGACATGCAGCTGGAAGCCGAAGCGGCCGCCGCGGCCGCGGCCGGCGGTGCGGGCGGTGCATTTGGCGCGCCGCTGGGCGCCGCAGCGCGGGCCGAGCCGCACCAGAAGGTGCCCTCGATGCAGGACCTCGGCCTGACGCCGCGCCAGGCCGAGGTGCTCGGCCTGCTGCTGCAAGGGCTGCCGAACAAGCTCATCGCGCGCCAGCTCAACCTCTCGGTCGAGACGGTGAAGGACCACGTCGCGGCGGTGCTGCGGGCGCTGAACGTCAGCTCGCGCACGCAGGCCGTGCTCGCGGTGAGCCAGATGACGCAGGGCCAGGGCGGCTTCTTCCCGCGCCGGCCGAGCGCGGGGGTCTGAGCGGCGCTGCCGGCGAAGTGCGCCTGCTCGTTCGTCGGCCCGCCGCCGCACCGTGCTCCTGCAACCGAGCCTGACGCACGCCGGCGATGGCCGCTGAGATCGCCCAGCCGAGGGGGCTGCCGCCGTCGGGCGACCTCGACCATCTGCGCGCGCTCTTCGTGCAGACGCCGGCGACCCTGATCGGCTACCTGCTCGGCGCCGCGGTGATCACCTGGCTCTTCTGGCCGCTGGCACCGGCAGCGCAGATGCTCGGCTGGCTCGCCGCGCTCGCGGTGCTGTGGCTCGTGCGGCTGGCGCACTACCTGCGCTTCCGGCGCAACCCGCGCGCCGACGACGAGGCGCTGGTCGGCTGGCGCACGAGCTGGCGGGTGCTGGTGCTGCTGCAAGGCAGCCTGTGGGGCGTGGCCGGCTGGATGTTCTGGGGCCTGGGCACGCCGTACCAGCGGCTGGCGCTGATCCTCGTCGTCTACAGCTACTGCGTCAGCTCGGTGCAGCTGCTGGCGACGCAGCCGAAGGTCTTCCTCGGCTTCATCACGCTCGTCTTCGCGCCGGCCATCGTGCGCATCGCCAGCGACACCACGCAGCCCGGGCACGTGCAGCTCGCGGTGATCGCCACCATCCTGTTCTTCTCCACGGTGCTGATGGTCCGCACCTACGGCAGCGCGCTGGCGCTGGCGATCTCGCTGAAGGCGCGCACCGACGAACTGGCCGGGCGCCTGCGCCACGAGATGGTCACCACCGACGACGCGCGCAAGGCGGCCGAGGAAGCCCGCCGCGCCGCCGAGGCGGCCAGCCAGGCGAAGACGCAGTTCTTCGCGGCCGCCAGCCACGACCTGCGCCAGCCGCTGCACGCGATGGGCCTGTTCGCCGAGGCGCTGCGGCAGAAGAGCCGCGACCCCGAGGTCGCCTCGCTCGTGCACAGCATCAACGAGAGCGTCGATGCGCTCGAGGGGCTCTTCGGCGAACTGCTGGACATCACCCGCATCGACACCGGCGGCGTCGATGTCAACCCGGCGCCGGTGCGCCTGCGCGAGCTGTTCGCGCGGCTGCGCCTGCACTTCGAGCCGATCGCCTTCGAGAAAGGGCTGATGCTGAGCTTCCGCGGCGAACAGCACGTGGCGCAGGCCGACCCCGTGCTGCTGGAGCGCGTGCTGCGCAACCTCGTCAGCAACGCCATTCGCTACACCGACGACGGCGGCGTGCTCGTCAGCGCGCGCCTGCGCGGCGGCACGGTCAGCGCCGGCGGCAGCGTCGTCACGGCGCCCGGCAGCGAGTCCGGTGCGCGCTTGTTGCTGCAGGTATGGGACAGCGGCGTTGGCATCGCCGAAGCGGCGTTGCCACGCATCTTCGACGAGTTCTACCAGGTGCAGAGCAACCGGCCGCTGGAAGCGCACCACCGCAAGGGGCTCGGCCTCGGCCTGGCGATCGTCAAGCGGCTCGCCGGGCTGATGGGCGCGCCGCTGGCGGTGCGCTCGCGCGTCGGCCGCGGCTCGGTGTTCAGCCTCGAAGTGCCGCTGGGGCGTGCGCCGCGCAGCATCGACACCGGCATCAAGGGCCCCTCGACGCCTTCGCCGCTGGGGCTTTCGCTCGAGGGCCGCTTCTTCGTCGTCGTCGAGGACGAGGCAGTGGTGCGCGAGGGCCTGGTCGTGCTGTTGCAGGCCTGGGGCGCGCGCGTCGCCGCGTTCGAAGGCATCGAGCCGCTGCAGGCCTGGCTGGCCGGGCCGGCCGCGCAAGCGCCCGACCTGCTGCTCGTGGACTACCGGCTGCAGCAAGGGCACACCGGCATCGAGGCGCTGGTGGCCGTGCGCGGCCGCTTCGGCGGCGACGGCGGCGACAACGCGGGGCGGCGCATCCCGGCCATCCTCGTCACCGGCTCCAGCCTCGTCGGCCACGAGGACGAGGCGCTGACGCACGACTACCACGTGCTGATGAAGCCGGTGCTTCCGGGCAAGCTGCGGGCGATGATCGCCTTCAAGCTCGGCCTGCGCGGCGGCGCCGCGACGACGGCGGCGGCGTGATGCCGCAACACCGTCCGGCCGCAACGTCTGGCGCGCCGCGCCAGGGGGTGCGCGTCAGGCGCGCCGTTCGTCCGGCGCCGTGCCCGGCAGCAGGATGCTGCGGTCCACCGTGCCGATCTGCGTGTGGCCGCAGAAGGCCATCGTCAGGTCGAGTTCGTTGCGGATGATCGCCAGCGCCTTGGCCACGCCTTCCTCGCCCAAGGCACCGAGCCCCCACACCATCGCGCGGCCGATGTAGGTGCCGCGCGCGCCCAGCGCCCAGGCCTTCAGCACGTCCTGGCCGCTGCGGATGCCGCCGTCCATGTGCACTTCGATCTGGTTGCCCACCGCGGCGGCGATGGCCGGCAGCGCTTCAATGGAGCTTTGCGCGCCGTCGAGCTGGCGGCCGCCGTGGTTGCTGACGATCAGCGCGTCGGCGCCGCTTTGCACGGCCAGCTTCGCGTCCTCGACGTCCTGGATGCCCTTGAGGATCAGCTTGCCGCCCCAGCGCTTCTTGATCCACTCGACATCGCCCCAGTTCAGGCGCGGGTCGAACTGCTGCGCCGTCCAGGCCGAGAGGCTGCCCATGTTCTCCACGCCCTTCACGTGGCCGACGATGTTGCCGAACTGGCGCCGCTTCGTGCCGGCCATGCCCAGGCACCAGCGCGGCTTGGTGGCCAGGTTCAGGAGGTTGGCCAGCGTCGGCTTCGGTGGCGCCGACAGGCCGTTCTTCAGGTCCTTGTGCCGCTGGCCGAGGATCTGCAGGTCCAGCGTCAGCACCAGCGCGTCGCACTTCGCGGCCTTGGCACGGTCGACCAGCCGCTCGATGAAGTCGCGGTCGCGCATCACATAGAGCTGGAACCAGAACGGCTGCGTCGTCGCGGCGGCCACGTCCTCGATCGAGCAGATGCTCATCGTGCTGAGCGTGAAGCGGATGCCGGCCTTCTCGGCGGCGCGCGCGGCGTGGATCTCGCCGTCGGCGTGCTGCATGCCGGTGAGCCCCACCGGTGCGATGGCCACCGGCATCGCCATCGGGATGCCGACCATCTTCGCCGCCGTGCTGCGGTTCTCCATGTTCACCGCGACGCGCTGGCGCAGCTTGATCTTCGCGAAATCGCTCTCGTTGGCGCGGTAGGTGCTCTCGGTCCAGCTGCCGCTGTCGGCGTAGTCGTAGAACATGCGCGGCACGCGCTTCTTGGCCAGCACGCGCAGGTCTTCGATGTGGGTGATGACGCTCATCGGGGTGTCGCCTCGCTCCTCGTCGGGAGCGAATCGTATCGAGTCGCGGCGAGGCGCCGCGCTGCTGCCGCGCCGCTGCGTTCCCCGGCGGACTCAGTCCCGCGAACCCGGCGGGCCGTACGAGGGGTCCACGCGCGGCGCCGGCCGCCGCCTCGGCGTGAAGTTCAGGCGCGCTTCGGTGCCCAGCGAGGGGCCGAGCGCAAGCCGCTGCGGCGCCTGCTCGGAGATCTGGTCCGGGTGCCACAGCTTGATGTCCACCGCGCCTTCGGGCAGGCCTTCGATGCGTGCGCGGCCGCGGTCGTCGGTGACCGCGAACCACGGGCTCGAGGCGACCAGCACATGGCCGCGCATCGAGCCGTGCAGGTGGCAGCCGAGCAGGATCGAGCCGGGCAGGTCGAGCTTCACCGCCTCGCTGGTGTCGCCGCTGCGCCCGGAAGCGGCGAGCCGGTACTCGAAGGTCTTCACCGGCGCCACGCTGCCCAGCGGGCCGCCGGGCAGCGTGCGGATGTGGTGGTCGAACGGATCCTTGTTGACGAAGCGGATCGCGCCGCCCGGGGCCACCACGGCCACATAGGGCACGAAGCGGAAGTCGCGCTGCTCGATGGGCACCGTCGTCGGCGCCGGGACCACGGCCGCCAGCCCCGGTGCGGGCTGCACCATCACCACGGCGTCGGCCGCCGGTTTGCCGTCAGCGCCGTGGACGGTGACGTGCAGCGTGGCTGCCGACGCAGGCGCAGCCGCGGCGGCGGCCAGCAGCGCTGCCGCGGCAACGGCGGCAACGGCGGCGGCGAAGGCGGCGAAGGCGGCCAAGGCGGGAACGGGAACGAAGGCTGCGGGCGAGCGGTTCATCGTCTTTGCTCCTGGCGGCGGCAACGTCGCCGATTCATCATAGGTCGCCCGGCCGCGACCGTCACAGCCGAACCAGCGAGCCGGCGCGCACGCCCAGCAGGCGCAGCCGCCGGCTCAGGTCCACCCGCTTCAGGCACAACCCTGCCGCGTGGCGGATCGCCGCCGCGTCGCTCACCGCCTGCGGCAGCGTCAGGTCGCGCGTCACCGTCTTGAAGTCGTCGAAGCGCAGCTTGATGCCGATGGTGCGCCCGGCGTAGCCGCGCCGCTGCAGGTCCTGCGCCACCTGCGTGGCCAGCTCGGTGAAGACGCGCGAGAGCTCCTCGCGGTCGCGCACCGCATGCAGGTCGCGCTCGAACGTCGTCTCGCGGCTCATGCTCACCGGCTCGCCGCGCCTTTCCACCGGGCGGTCGTCGCGGCCGTGCGCGGCGTCGTGCAGCCAGCGGCCGTAGGCGCGGCCGAAGTGCTCGACCAGCCAGCCGCGCTCTTTCGCTGCCAGGTCGCCGATCGTGCGCACGCCCAGGCCGAGCAGCCGCGCGCCGGCCTTCGGCCCGATGCCGTTGATGCGCCGCACCGGCAGCGGCCAGATGCGCCGGGCGAGGTCGGCCTCGGTGAGCACGGTCAGGCCGTCGGGCTTGTCGAGTTCGCTGGCGATCTTCGACAGCAGCTTGTTCGGCGTCACCCCCACCGAGCAGGTCAGGCCGGTGGCGCGGCGTACGTTGTTGCGGATCTCCTGCGCCACCGCGCGCACGCCGCCCGTGGGGTCATGGCCGAGCGCATCCTGCGCGCCGGGCACATCGGTGAGGTCGATGTAGATCTCGTCGATGCCGCGGTCCTCGATCACCGGCGCCACCTCGGCCACCGCAGCCTTGAAGGCGCGCGAGTACTTGCGGTACTGCTCGAAGTCGGTGGGCAGCAGCACCGCCTTGGGGGCCAGCGCCGCCGCCTTCATGAGCCCCATGCCCGAGTGCACGCCGTAATCGCGCGCCGCGTAGGTGGCGGTGGTGACGACGCCGCGGCCCGTGTAGCCGGCCAGGGTGGCGAAGCGGCGCGTGCCGTCGGCTTGCAGCTGCGGCTGGTGGCGCCGTCCGCCGCCGATGACCACCGCCTCGCTGGCCAGTTCGGGGTAGCGCAGCAATTCCACCGACGCATAGAAGGCGTCCATGTCGAGGTGGGCGATCCAGCGGCGCGGCATCGGGAAGGCGCGGCGGCAGCGAGCAGGCGGAGCGTGGGCGGCGGGGCCCCGAGGTTAGCGGCGCCACGCGCGGGGCAGCGGCGCGCCCCGGCCTCCTCGCCGCAGCGGAGGCCGCGCCGGCAGGTTACAAATTTCCACTTGAAATGGGCGAAGTGCACATTTAATCTTCGGCTCACGCGGTGGCCAGGGAGGTTGCCGCGGCAACCCGTTCGAGGAGCCCAGCGATGCCGATCAACCCATCCCGTCCCGCCCCGGTCCCGCAGATCCGGTCCGCTGTGGCCCAGCCTTCGCGCCGGCAGCTTCTGCTGGGCGCGGCGTCGTTTGGCGCCGCCTCGCTGCTGGCCGCGTGCGGCGGCGGCGGCAGCGACAGCGGCGACAGCGGCAGCAGCACCGCCACCAGCTTCACCAGCGGGCCGATCTCCGGCTTCGGCTCGGTCATCGTCGGCGGCGTGCGCTTCGACGACTCGCTGGCCGTCATCGTCGACGACGACGGCAACCGCGCCACCCGCGGCGACCTGCGGCTGGGCTGCGTCATCGACGTCGACGCCGGCACCATCAACCGTGCCGAGCTGCGCGCCGTGGCGCTGCGCATCACGCTGGGCGGTGCGCTGGTCGGCCCGGTCAGCGCTGTCGACACCGCGGCGGCGACGATGACGCTGCTCGGCCAGACCGTGCTGGTCACCACCAGCACCGTGTTCGACGCCGGCATCAGCGGCGGCCTGGCCGGTGTCACCACGGGCGGCGTCTACGAGGTGCACGGCCTGTACGACAACGCCAACAAGCGCTTCCTGGCCACCCGCGTGGAGCGCAAGACCGGTGCCACGGAGTACCGCCTGCGCGGCGTCGTCTCGAACCTCGACACGACGGCGCGCACCTTCAAGATCGGCAGCGAGCTCATCAACTACGCCGGCGTGCCCAACGCCGACGTTGCCGCCACGCTGGCCAACGGCCAGTTCGTGCGGCTGACGCTGCAGACCACGCAGGTCAACGGCGCCTGGGTGGCGATCCGCCTGCGCCACAGCGTGCGCACGTTCGAGCCGCGCCCCGAGGCGCACGTCGAAGGCGTGATCACGGTGTTCACCTCGGCGCAGTCGTTCGAGATCAACGGCCTGGCGGTCGACGCCGCCAACGCCGCGTTTCCCGACGGCACGGCCGGCGTCGTGCTCGGCGCGCGCGTCGAGGTCGAAGGCGCCATCGTCAATGGCGTGCTCGTGGCCACCCAGGTGGAGATCGAGGACCGGCGCGACTTCGGCCGCCGCCCGCTGGAATTCCACGGCGAGATGAGCAACCTCGACACGGCGGCCAAGACCTTCGCGCTGCGTGGCCTGACGGTCTGGTACGGCGGCAGCGTCGAGTACCGCGACGGCACCGAGGCGTCGCTGGCCAACGGCCGCGTCGTCGAGGTGCGCGGCGTGATCTCGGCCGACCGCACGCGCATCGAGGCGCGCCGCATCGAGTTCAAGTAACGTGGCCGGCGGGCCGGCGGGCCGTGTCTTTCGCCGGCCCGCTCCCCGAACCCCACCCGGATGGCCGAGCACCAGCTTGCTGCCGCGAGCGAACCCGGGGCTGCCGCCCAAGGCAGCCCCGAAGGACGGGCGCTGCACGAGGCACTCGCGCAGCTGCTCGCGCCGGTGGCGCATCTGGCCGTGGCGCGCGGCCTGCCCTTCGCAGCGGTGCAGGAGATGCTCAAGCAGGCCTTCGTCGAAGCAGCCTCGGCGGCGCACCCGGGCCTGGCCCCGCACCGCAAGGTGAGCCGCATCGCCACCGCCACCGGCATCAACCGGCGCGAGGTGACGCGGCTCACCGCGGCGGCAAAGCCTGCCGGGCGCGGCCCGCGCGCCGCGGCGCAGGCGGCTTCGCGTTCGCTGCCGCGCCAACCGTCGCGAACGCTCGCCAGCGAGCTCACGGCCCACTGGCGCACCGGCGCCGAATGGCTCGACGCTGCCGGCCAGCCGCGCGTGCTGCCTCGCCTGGGCGCGGCCCCCAGCTTCGAAGCGCTGGCGCAGGCGACGACGCGCGACGTGCATCCGCGCAGCCTGCTCGATGAACTGTGCCGCCTGGGCCTGGCGCGGCTCGATCCGGCCACCGACACCGTGGCCCTGCAGGGCGACGCCTTCGTTCCCAGCGGCGACCGCGTGCGCATGCTCGGCTTCCTCGGCGACAACGTCGGTGACCATCTGCGCGCCGCGGTGGCCAACGTGCTGGCCGGCGGCAAGCCGCCGCACCTGGAGCAGGCGCTGTTCGCGCAAGGGCTGAGCGCGGCTTCGCTCGACGCGCTGCGGCCGTTGTTGCGCGAGCAGTGGTCGGCGCTGCGCCAGGCGGTGGTGCCGGCGCTCGAAGCGCGCCTCGCCGCCGACGCCGCGGCCGCTGCCGCGGCGGGTGAACCCGGCGGCAGGGCTGTCGGCGGCGAGCCGCTGGGCCGCGTTCGGCTGGGTCTGTATGCCTATCACGAGACGCCGGTGCCGGACGGCAACGCCACTGGCGACGATCGACCTGCCCCGGCCCGGATGGCCGGCAAACCGATGACGCCCGCCGCACCGCGCCCGCGCCGCGCGGCGGCGGCGAAGACCGCAGCGCGCGGGGCCGCCAAGCCCCGCACCGCGGCCAAGGACGACAAGCGATGACGAGCCTCGACGACGACGACGATTCCTTCCACCGCGCGCGCCGGCGCGTGCTGCGCCTGGCGCTGGGCGGCAGCGCCGGTGCCGCGGCGCTGGCGGCACTGGGTCCGCTGGCCGGCTGCGGCGGCGGCGTCGGCGAAGGCGGCACCGGCTATGCCTCGGGCCCGATCACCGGCTTCGGCTCGGTGATCGTCAACGACATCGTCTTCGACGACAGCGGCGCCAGTGTCGAAGACGGCGAAGGCACCGCGCGGGCTCGCAGCGAGCTGCGCCTGGGCATGGTGGTCGAGATCGACAGCGGCGCCATCGCCGGCGGCAATGCGCGCGCCAGCCGCGTGCGCTTCGACAGCGCCGTTCTCGGCCCGGTGCAAAGCGTCGAGGCCGACGGCTTCATCGTGCTCGGCCAGCGCGTGGCCGTCGACGCCACCACCGTCTACGACGACGCGCTCGCCGCCGGCCTGGCAGCGCTGGCGGTGGGCCAAGTGGTCGAGGTCTACGGCCTGTTCGACGCCGGCATCGGCCGCTTCCGCGCCACGCGCGTCGAGCGGCGCAGTTCGCCGCCGCTGCTGTACCGGCTGCGCGGCTTCGTCGCCGACCTGATCGGCCCCGGCACGCTGCGCATCGGCACGGCCTTCTTCTCGTACGCCGCCGGCTCGGCGCCGGCCGGCCTGGCTGCGGGCAGCTTCGTGCGGCTGTGGGTCAGCACGACCCCCGACCTGCTCGGCCGCTGGCCGGTGCAGCGCTTCGGCGTCGCCGAGCGCGTGCTGCCCGACATCGACGGCGTTTCGCTCAAGGGCTACGTGACCCACTTCGCCTCGCCCGCCAGCTTCCGCGTCGACGGGCGCCAGGTCGATGCCTCCGCCGCCGTCGTCAGCGGCGGCGCGCTGGCGCTGGGTGCGCGTGTCGAAGTCGGCGGCAGCCTGCGCTCGGGCGTGCTCGTGGCCAGCGAAGTTCGCGTGCGCAGCGACCAGGCCGAAAGCGAGCGCGAGTTCGACCTGCGCGGTCCGATCGAGCGTGTCGCGGCGGACCGCACGAGCATCGACGTGCGCGGCGTGACCATCGGCCTGACCCGGCCCGGCCTCGTCTATATCGACGGCACGCCGGCGCAGCTCACCGTGGGCCGGTCGGTCGAGGTGCGCGGCGTGGTCTCGGTGGGCAACGGCGCGCGGCTGGACGCCACGCTGGTCCGCTTCCGCTGAAGCGGCCCCGGCCGGCCGCCGGCACCCCGTGCCCGGCGCGCGGGTGCGCCCGGGTGCGCCCGGGTGCGCGAGTGCGCCCCAGTGCGCGAGTGCGCGCGTGCGCGCGTGCGCCTGCGTACGGCCGCGTGCGCCCGCGATCCGCGCCTTCAGCAGCCCGCGGTCAGCGCCGGCGATACCTCCGGCGCCTGGCCCAGCGCGGCCGGGGCGCGGTAGACGAAGGCGCATGCCGCCGCGTCGCTGCCGCCGGCGAGGCGTATCTGCAGGCCGTCGCTGGTGGCGCGGACCTCGAAGCCGTCGTGGGCCAGCTGCGCCGGGGTCGGCGTGCCGATCACCGGCACCAGACCGGCAGCGGCGACGATGCCCGCCAGCGTGGGGGCCGGGTACAGCCGCGTCACCTGCACGCGCGCGGCGTCGGTGCAGAGGTTGCCGTCGCCCGCCGCGCCGACTGCGGGCGGGTTGGTGCCGAAGCCCGGTGCCCGGCAGGAAGGCTGCGCGGCGGCCTGCTGCGCCTGCGCCACGCCGTGCAGCAGCGCCGCGGCCGATTGCACGGCCGCGCGCGCCGCCAGCAGCCTGGCCGCTCGCTGTTCGCGCTGCGGGTTGCCGAGGTGCGGCAAGGCCAGCGCGGCCGCGCCGGCGATGGCGCCGATGGCGCCGGCCAGTTCGACGAGTGTGACACCGCGGGGCTTGCGAGGGGGGCAGGACATGGCGGGTGCGGGCGGCGGCCGCGTGACGGGGGCCGGCCCTCGGCATATCGACCGCCGTCCGGGCGCGCTGAGGCGGCGGCGTCCGCGCCGCCGGCGCGTCCGCGCGGTCTGCACGCCGGCTTTGTCACGGCGGCGGTGCGGGCGCGGGCGGCGGCGGCGCGGCTTGCGCCAGCGCGCGAAACGCCTGCACCAGGCGCGCGTCGCCGGCGGTGAAGGTCGTGAAGCCGAGGCCGCGGCTGCGCACCACGAGGCGCGGCACGACGAGCGCATCGAGGCCGGCGATGCGCACCAGCTTCACCTGCGTGATGTCGGCCAGCGCCACTTCCTTGCGCCACGGTGCGGTCTGGCGGATGACGCGCTCGTCGATCGAGGTTTCGCTGGTCAGCACCGCCCAGTAGCCCGCCACCACCACCGCGCCCACGGCGACGAGGAAGGCCACCGCTTCCGGTTGCCACGAAGCAGCGGCCAGCGCCGGCCAGATGCGCGACAACCAGGCCGCCAGCGCCGCCATCAGCGCGGTGGCGACAAGCCGGGCCGTGCGCGGATAGGAAGGGCCGCGGATCACCCGGCCGGCCGGCGACGGCGGGCCTTCTTCGTGCGGCCCGCCGGCCATGTGGGTGCCCTGCGCCGGCGCTACTTCTTCGGCGCGCTCGCCGCGCCGCCGGGCGGGCTCAGGAGGTCGTCCAGGCGCTGGCGCTCGTCGGGGCGCGCTTCGCGCGTGGGCGCCGGCATCTCGATCTTGTCCAGGTCCACCGCCACCGGCTTGTCGAGCAGCGCCGTCACCGACTGCGGGAACGCGATCACCACCGCCACCAGCAGCAGCTGCAGCACGATGAACGGGATCGAGCCGAGGTAGATGTCCTTGGACTCCACCTTGCGCGGCAGGCCGCCGTTCTTGAACAGCGTGTCCGAGATGCCGCGCAGGTAGAACAGCGCGAAGCCGAACGGCGGGTGCATGAAGCTCGTCTGCATGTTCACGCAGATCATCACGCCGAACCACACCAGGTCGATGCCCAGCTTGTCGGCCACCGGCCCGAGCATCGGCAGGATGATGAAGGCGATCTCGAAGAAGTCGAGGAAGAACGCGAGCAGGAAGATGAAGATGTTGACGACGACGAGGAAGCCCACCTGCCCGCCGGGCAGGCCGGTGAGCAGGTGCTCGATCCACTTGCCGCCGTCGACGCCCTGGAAGACGAGCGAGAAGATGCGCGAGCCGATGAGGATGAAGGTCACCATCGCCGTGATGCGCATCGTGCCGGCCATCGCGCCGCTCAGCAGCGCCCAGGTCAGCCGCCGGCGCATGGCCGCCAGCAAGAGCGCGCCCACCGCGCCCATCGCGCCGGCCTCGGTGGGCGTGCACACCGCGGTCGTGATGCCGGGCAGGCCGCCCATGCTGCCCAGCACGGCGAAGATCAGCAGCGCCGAGGGGACGATGCCGCGCAGGCAGGTGCGCCACAGGGCCCAGCCCTGCAGCGTGCGCGCCTCGTTCGGCAGCGCCGGCACATGCTGCGGCCTGAAGCGCGCCACCGCCCACGTGTAAATGGCGAACAGCGCCACCTGCAGCACCGAAGGGCCCCAGGCGCCCTTGTACATGTCGCCCACCGAGCGGCCGAGCTGGTCGGCCATGACCACCAGCACCAGGGAGGGCGGCACCAGCTGCGTGATGGTGCCCGAGGCCGCCAGCACGCCGGTGGCGTAGCGCATGTTGTAGCCGTAGCGGATCATCACCGGCAGCGAGATCAGCGCCATGGCGATCACCTGGCCGGCCACGGTGCCGGTGATGGCGCCGAGGATGAAGCCCACGATGATCACCGAGTACCCCAGACCGCCGCGCACGGGGCCGAACAGCTGGCCCATGGAGTCCAGCATGTCCTCTGCGAGGCCCGATCGCTCCAGGATCGACCCCATAAAGGTGAAGAACGGGATCGCCAGCAGGAGGTCGTTCGACATGATGCCGAACAGCCGCAGCGGCAACGTCGCCAGGAAGCTCGCGTCGAGCAGCCCGGTCGTTATGCCGATCCCGGCGAAGAAGAGGCCCAGGGCGGCGAGG
>JAEUPF010000145.1 GCA_016790425.1 Rubrivivax sp. | reverse complement strand
GGTCGGCGTCGGGGCTGGTGCCGGTGCCGGTGCCGGCGCCGGCGCAGGAGCAGGAGCAGGTGCCGGCGCAGGCGAGCTCGTCGCGGTCGTCTCCACCCAGCAGGTCTTCAGCACCCCCTTGGCGGGGTCGGTGCCGAACGTCGTGTTGTTGCACAGCACCGGCCCCGTGCGCGACTGCGTGACGTTGCTCGCCTCGGTGCCGTAGCGCACGTTGCGCGTGCCCTGGAAGCTGCAGGTCTCGTGTTCGCGCGCGCATTGCTGCCAGCTCGTCGGCGCGGGTGCCGGGGCCGGTGCCGGCGCGGGCGCCGGCGCAGGGGCAGGGGCAGGGGCAGGGGCAGGCGCAGGGGCCGGAGTCGGCGCGGGTGCAGGCGCCGGTGCGGGCGCCGCCACTTCCGAGTCGACCCAGCAGGTCTTCAGCACGCCCTTGGCCGGGTCGGTGCCGAAGGTCGTGTTGTTGCACAGCAGGCTCGTCACGCCGGTGCGCACGACGTTGCTGGCCTCGGTGCCGTAGCGCACCTTGTGCGTCCCGGTGAAGGTGCACATCTGATGCTCGCGCGCGCACTGCACCCAGGTGCTCTGCACGACCGGTGCGGGCGCGGGCGTTGGCGCGGGCGCCGGCGCGGCGCTCGCCGATTCGACCCAGCAGGTCTTCAGGATGCCCACCGCCGGGTCGGAGCCGAAGCTCGCGCTGTTGCAGAGCACGCTTGCCGTGTACGTCTTCGTCAGGTTGCTGCCTTCGGTGCCGTAGCGCACGTTGCGCGTGCCCTCGAAGCTGCAGGTCTGGTGCTCACGGGCACACTCGCTCCAGCCAGCCATGGCCTGCAGCGAAACGCCTTCGGTGCCGGCCTTGCCGCCCGGCGCCAAGGTGCCACTGCTGCTGCCGGCACTGCCGCCGGTGGCGACCGCGGTTTCTTCTCCCTGGCCGCAGCCGGCCAGCGCGGCGACGGCGGCCGCGAGGGCCAGGCACGCCCGCGCTCGCCACAGCGGGTCTTTTCTCGCGGGGGTGGAAAGGGCTCGTTTCATCCTTCGCTCCAACGACTTGTCTCTTCCGAAGCCCCCGAAATGCGGGGTTGACACGATCGTCGACAGAAGTTCGCTGGCGCGGGCGCACGAAGTTGTTATGGAGCCCGACGGCTTCGTAACCTCGCACCCGCTTCATCGGCACGGCGTGCGACGAAGTGCGTGAGGCGGTCAGCCGTGTTGCAGAATGTCCGGCCCGTCAGCTCGGGTCGCGTCCGGCGAGAGAGCATGAAAGAGGCGCCGCAGCGCTCGTTCGACGAAGACCCATTGCGATGCTGAGCACGATCAAGCAGTCCCTGGCCGCCGGTGCGCGGCGGCTGGCGACACGCCTGCGGCTGGCGCGCTGCCGCGCCCCGGTGCGGGTCTTCGGCACCGACCTGCACGTGGGCTCGCGGCCGCGGCTGTGGGCGGCCGAGCGCATCGAGATCGGCGACCACAGCTACCTCGGCCACGAGGTCTCGATCGAGACCAACTGCCGCATCGGCCGCCACGTGCTCATCGCCAACCGCGTGGCCCTCGTCGGCCGCCGCGACCACGAGTTCCGCACGCCCGGCGTGCCGGTGCGCTTCGGGCGTTGGGTGGGCAGCGTGCGCGACCCGTCGCCCTTCCGCGACGACGCGGTGGTCATCGACGACGACGTCTGGCTCGGCTTCGGCGTCGTGGTGCTCAGCGGTGTGCACATCGGCCGCGGCGCCATCGTCGCTGCCGGCGCCGTGGTGAAGAACGACGTGCCGGCCTACAGCATCGTCGGCGGCAATCCGGCGGTGGAGATCGGGCGCCGCTTCGCTTCCGCTGAAGAGATCGCTCGCCACGAGGCGATGGTGAAGGGCGGCCGCTTCCGTTCGTCCGAGCGCGGCTTCGACCACTTCGTCGTGGTGCCCGGACCGTCGCCATGACGCCGGCTGCAGGAGGAAAGGGAGCCGGGCCCGCTTCCGGACCCGGGCCGGCCGGCGGCTCGCACTCGCAGCGGCGGGCCCGCGTCGTCGTCACGCAGCACCGGCTGCTGCATTACCGGCAGGCCTTCTTCGAACGCCTGCGCGAGGCCTGCGCCGCGCGCGGCATCGAGCTGCGCCTGGTGCACGGCCAGGCTTCACCGACCGAAGCGCTGAAGAAGGACACCGGCGAGCTGCCGTGGGCCGACGCCGTGCGCAACCGGTTCCTGCGCGTGCGCGGCGTCGACCTCGTCTGGCAGCCGTACCCGGCCGCGCTGCGCGACGCCGATCTCGTCGTGCTGATCCAGGAGAACCGGCTGCTGTCGAACTACCCGTGGCTGCTGCGCCTGGGCGTGGGCGCGCGGCAGCGCGTGGCGTACTGGGGGCACGGGCGCAACCTGCAAAGCGCCTCGCCGCAAGGCCTGCGCGAACGCTGGAAGCAGTGGTTCGTGAACCGCGTCGACTGGTGGTTCGCGTACACCGACTCGACGCGCGACATCCTCGTGGGCGACGGCTACCCGGCCGCGCGCATCGCGGTGCTCGACAATGCGATCGACAACGAGCAGTTCCAGCGCGACCTGGCCGGCGTCGGCGAGGCGCAACGTCGCGATCTGCGGCAGCGCCTGGGCGCGCCCGCGAACGGCGCGGCGGTGGGCTTGTACTGCGGCTCGCTGTACCCGGACAAGAAGCTCGAGCTGCTGCTGGCGGCGTGCGACATCGTGCATGCGGCCGAGCCGCGCTTCCGCCTCGTCGTGCTGGGCGACGGGCCGAGCCGTGGCGTCGTCACCGAGGCGCAGGCCGCGCGCCCTTGGCTGCAGTGGGTGGGCGTGCAGCGCGGCGCCGACAAGGCGGCCTGGTTCCGCACCGCCGACCTCTACCTCAGCCCCGGCGCGGTGGGCCTGCACGTGCTCGACGCCTTCGGCGCCGGGCTGCCGATGATCACCACGCGCACGGCGCGGCACGGCCCCGAGGTCGCGTACCTGAAGTCGGGCGACAACGGTTTCGTCGTCGACGGCGACGAGCACGCCTACGCCGAGGCGGTGCTGCGCCTGCTGCGCGACAGCGACGAGCACGAACGCATCCGCCGCGCCGCGCTGCGCGATGCCGGCCGCTACACGCTCGCGCACATGGTGCAGCGCTTCGTCGAAGGCATCGAAGGGTGCCTGGCGGTGCCGCCGAAGGGCCGCGGCTGAGGCTCGCGCGCGAGCCGGCCAGCCGGCTTCAGACCAGCGCGACGCGCTCGCCCAGTTCCGCCGAAGCGCGTTCGGGCCCCTTGCCGCCGTTGCCGAACAGCGCCTGCGACCACAGGAACGGCAGCACGCTCCACCAGGCGCGCTCGCCGGACTTGAAGGTGGCGCCGGGCTCGTCGATCACCTGCTGCACCAGGCGGCGCGCGCGCGGCGCGTCGACCAGCGCGCACTCGGCGAAGGCGCGCGAGCCGATGGTGTCGAGGAAGAAGCCCTTCAGCGGCCCGCGCATCCAGTCGACGATGGGCGAGTTGAAGCCGATCTTCGTGCGCCGCCAGGCGATCTCGGCCGGCATGAACGGCGCCGCCACGTCGCGCACGATGGCCTTGGAGAAGCCGCGCCGGATCTTCGAATGCCACGGCAGCGCGAAGGCGTAGGTGGCCACGCGCCAGTCGAGGAACGGCATGCGGATCTCGACCGAGGCGGCCATGCCGTAGCGGTCGTAGCTGCGCAGGATGGTGGGCAGCACGAACGAGTGCGTCTGCCAGAACAGCGCCCGGCTCAGGTGGTCGAGTTCGCGCCAGCGCGCGTGCTTGGTGTACTCGGGGCCGAGGTTGCTGTGCATGCCCAGAGCGTGCTTGGCGACCGTGGTGCCCAGCCGCCGCCCATACGAGGCGAAGCGGCTGCCCGGGCGCTTGAACTGCGCCGTGCCGGCCGGCATGCCGCCTTCGTAGACCTCGAGCACCTGGCCGATCTGCTCGAGGTCCAGGCCGGCGTCGAGCAGCGCGTAGGCCCAGTCGGTGGGGTAGCCGCCGAACAGTTCGTCGGCGGCATGGCCGTCCAGCGTCACGGTGACGCCGGCGCGCTTGATGCGCGAGTACAAGGCCATGAACGGCAACGGGCTCGTCACGGTCAGGTCCTCGTAGAGGTAGAGCATGCGCGAGAGGTCGCCGATGTGGCGGCTCGGGTCGATCTCCAGCACCTGCGCCTCGCCGCCGGCGTGGCGCGCCACCTGCTGCGCGAAGGCGGCTTCGTCCAGCGGCGTGCCGGGGAACGAGGCGACGATGGCGTGCTGCCAGTCGGCCGACAGGCGCGCTTCGCCGCGGTGCTCGCGGTTGATGTGCGCGAGCATCGAGAAGATCGTGCTCGAGTCGAGGCCGCCCGACAGCGCCGTGCCGATGGTGACGTCGCTGCGCATGCGCAGGCGGCATGCGTCCAGCAGCAGCGCGCGCAGTTCCTCGACCTGTTCCTCGTAGCGCTCGGGCACCCTGGGCAGGTGGTCGAGCGTGTTCCACCACAGCCGTTCTTCGAGCCGGCCCGGCCTGGTGCCGGCTGGCCCGGCCGTGAGGCGCGCGCAGTGGCCGGCCTTCAGGCGCCGGATGCCGCTGACGAGGCAGCGCTCGGTCGCCTCGTAGGCGAAGCTCGAGCGCAGCGTCAGGCCGCGCACCAGCGTGGCATCGGGCTTGGCGTCGGGCAGCAGCGGCAGCAGCGCCTTCATCTCCGAGGCGAAGGCGAAGCCGCCGTCGGGCAGCACGGCGTGGAAGAGCGGCTTCTTGCCGAAGCGATCGCGGGCGAGGAACAGCGTGCGCTCGGCGGTGTCCCAGATCGCGAACGCCCACATGCCGTTGAAGCGCGACAGGCAGGCCTCGCCCCATTGCGCGAAGGCGGCGAGGATCACCTCGGTGTCGGATTCGCTGCGGAAGCGGTGGCCGAGCGACTCGAGCTCGGCGCGCACCTCCAGGAAGTTGTAGATCTCGCCGTTGTAGGTGATCCAGTAGCGGCCGTCGGCATAGCTCATCGGCTGCTTGCCGTTCTCCGACAAGTCGAGGATGGCCAGCCGCCGTTGCCCGAGGGTGATGCCGTCGCCTTGCCACAGGCCCCAGCCGTCGGGGCCGCGGTGCTGCAGCGTGTTCAGGCAACGCTGCGCCAGTTCGGGCTCGACGCGTCCGACCAGACCGAAGATGCCGCACATCGGGAGAAGCGTCCTTTCGATTGCTCTTTTCAGGTGGCCTTCGCGGCCGCCGGCGGCGCACGGCGGCGCAGGCCGGCGCGCACGCCGGTCAGCACCACCTTGGCGTAAGGCCAGGCGAAGTGCAACGGCCACAGCGCGCCGCCGTGGCGGCGGCAGAACAGCCGCCACGACGCCACCGGCAGGCCCTTGCGGCCCTTGATAAGCTGCCAGCGCCGCGCCAGCGGCAGCGAGGCGTCGAAGTACGTGCCGCGAAGCGGGTTGGGCGAGCAATGCCCGACGACGCCGCTGGCCACGTACGAGCGGAAACCGAGCTGGCGGGCGCGCAGTCCGTAGTCGGTGTCGCCCATCGCGTGCTCGAACGCCGGGTCGAGGTTGCCCACGCGCTGCGCCACCGCGCGCGGGATGAGCACGCAGTTGCCCTCGATGGCTTCGCACGGCACCGGTTCGTCCTCGCTGAAGACGAGGTGGAAGTTGAACGGGCGCAGGCGGCTGCGCGCGACGCGGCCGCCGTAGGAGATGCGGCCCGAGTCGCGCTCGGCGGTAGCGCCGACGACGATCGCCGGCACGCCGGTGGCGCGTTGCAGCGAAGCCGACTGCGCCAGCAACTGCGTCAGCGCGCCAGGTACGAGGTGCGTGTCGTCGTTGAGCCAGAGGTAGTGGTCGGCCGGCCGCTGCAGCGCCAGCGCGAAGCCCTTGTGCATGCCGCGGTTCCAGAACAGCGACCCCGAGCCCGGCACCACCACGACCCACGGAAAGCGCTCGCGCACGGCGGCGGCAGTGCCGTCGGGGCTGGCGTCGTCGACGACGATGGCTTCGAGGTCGATCTCGGCCGCGGCGGCGGACACCACCAGCGCGTCGAGGCAGGTGAGGGTGAGCGCCTTGCGGTTGAAGCAGGTCATCACCGCGACGACCTTCGGCCGCCGCAGCGTGCCGGGTTCGGGACGCGCCGGCAGGCTCATCGTTCTGCGCGCCAGCCGATCACCTGCCCGGTGATCGGCGAGCGCACCGGGGCCAGCGGCGTGTGCTCGCGCGGGGCCAGGTGGCGCTGGCGGATGAAGTGCGCCAGTGCCACGCCGGTGGCCGCGCCGATGAGGTAGTACGACGGGTAGGCGACGAAGTAGACCAGCGCCGCCAGCAGGCTGACGCCGACGCCGCGCGACAACAGGTAGTCGAACTCCGAAGTGGTGCGCACGCGCAGGCCGTGCACCACCGCCGTCAACGTCGGCAGCAGGAACAGCACCGCGCCGACGACGCCCACGCGCAGCACCAGGTCGAGGTAGAAGTTGTGCGGCGCGAACTCGATGACGACGCCGTTGTACAGGCGCGTGTAGCCGTGCCCGAACGGGTAGCCGAAGAGCATCGTGTACAGCGGCGCCGAGACCCAGTTCTCCCACAGCCGGATCCAGCCGTCCATGCGGGCGAAGAAGGTGCCGCCGGTGTCGTCCATCGACAGCGTCGACTCGAGCAGCCGCCGCGCCAGGTCGTCGAGGAAGCCGGCGGCGCCGGCCACCGCGATGGCCAGCGTCAGCGTCAGCGTGAACCCGAGCAGCAGCGCGAAGCGGCGCGGCAGGTGGCGGTGCTCGAGCACGAACACGGCCAGCAGGCCGGAGCCGGTGGCGATCCACACCGAGCGGTGCTGCATGATCACGACGAAGGCGATGAACAGCGCCGCGTGCAGCCCGCTCGCGCGGCTGCCGGTGCGGCGCAGCCAGGCCATCGTCTGCACCAGCCCGACGGCGCCGACGAAGAAGGTGCCATGCGAGCCGACCGGGCGGAAGACCGCGGTCGTCGGGCCGTCGAAGTACTCGGCGCGATTGAGCACCCCCGTCTCGACGCCGACGAAGTAGTACAGCGCGATGGCCATCAGCGCGTAGGCGGTCCACACGCACCAGCGCCCCATGCGCTTCAGTTCGGCCTCGTCGAAGCCGGCGATGCTGCAATACAGGCCCGCCACCCACATGTAGAAGAACGGTCGCACCTCGGTGCCGGCGTAGCGGCCGTACTCGTTGAGGCCGACCACGAACGAGGCGATCATCGTGACGCCGAACCCGAGCCACAGCAGGAACGGGCCGTCGTTGATCGGCACCGGCCGGTAGGCGAAGCCGACGAACGCCGCCATCAGCACGAAGACCGAGATGAGGTCGTTCGGGTAGATCTGCAGCCCGATCTGCACGTACGGCTGCTTCACGAGGAAGACTTCCAGGCAGAAGCCGGCCAGCAGCAAGGCCACCGGCATCACCTTGGTCGCCGTGGACTTGATGAACAGCAGCACCACCAGCGCCGTGGCGAGCACCAGCATCGCCGCGATGCCCACGGCACCGGCGGGGTTCAGGAGGTCTTGGGCTGTCGAGTCCATGGCGTGGAAGCTCCGTCAGGTGCGGGCGCGGCTTCACGGGCGGCGCGTGCGGCCGCCAGCGCCACGCGCTTCAGGCCCGGCGCGGCAGCCAGCGCCGGCCGCTTGTCGAACAGCCGCTGCGCCAGTGCCAGCAGGTGCGCACCGAGCACCAGTTGCGGCATGAGCAGCGTCGCGGCAACGATCACGGCTGTGGTGGCCAGCGCAGCCGCCGCCAGGGCCCACGCGGTGGGCCACGCGGCGCCGAGCCGGGCGAGGGCGGTGTCGATCGCGAAGGGCACCGCGCACGCGATGGCACCGAGCGTGAACGAGCCGGCCATCGCGCGCGCGAAGGCGGCCCCGGTGATCGACAGGCGCTTGCAGACGGCCGCGTTCATCCAGATCCAGCGGGCGAGGAAGACGAACGCCACGCCCCAGCCCACGGCGACCAGCGACCAGCGCGCCGTGACGGCCAGTGTCGCCAGCGTCAGCACCAGCATCGCCAGCTTGATGCGCAATTCGGCGCGCGGCTCGCCGCGGCCGCCGAGGATGGGCCCGCACATCGCCTCCACCGCGTGCAGCACCATGGCCAGCGACAGCGGCACCAGCACGGCGGCGGCGGCGTGCCACTTGTGGCCCAGCAGCAGGTCGACGACGCGGTCGGCCTCCAGCGCGACGAAGGTGAAGGTGGGAAACGACAGCACGCCCACGCCGCCGAGTACGGTGAGGTAGGCGCGGCGGATGCCCGCATCGTTGCCCTGTGCGCGCGCGGCCAGAGGGAACAGCACCGTTTGCAGGTTGCGCACCAGGTGGTCGGCCGGCACCTTCACGAGGTTGGCGGCCACCGTGTACAGGCCGAGCGACGAAGCACCCAGCCAGCGCCCGATGGCGGTGTGCGGGCCGTTGTCGATGACCCAGTTGACCATGTTGGTCACCATCACCACGCGGCCGAACCCGGCCACCGGCAGCGCCCGCAACGGGTTCGCCGGCTTCAGCGGCCGCGGCGAGCGCGCCACCATGAACGCGCAGGCGAGCACTGTCTGCACGTGCCAGGCCAGCACCAGGCTCCACACCCCCAGCCCCGACAGGGCGGCGGTGACGCCGACGACGAGATAGCCGACGACGTACGAGCCGAGCGCGGCGAGCTGGACGACCTTGAACTCGAGGTCGCGCGCCAGCATCGCGTTGGCGGCGGCGGCAACGGCGCCGACCACCAGCGTGGGTGCCATCGCGCGCAGCACCGGCGCCGCGCTGGCGTTGGCGAAGACGTGCACCGCGATGACATCGGCCAGCGCGAAGACGGCCACGGCGGCCAGCGTGCTCACCAGCAGCAGGCGGCCCACCGCGGTGGCGACGACCGGATCGTCGAGCTGCGGCACCTGCATCAACGCGCTTTGCAGGCCCATCTCGACCACCAGCGCCAGCAGCGTGACGGTGAGGAAGGCATAGCCGAAGAGGCCGAACGGCTCGGGGCCGAGCAGCCGCGCCAGCACGATCTGGCTGACGAACGTGGCCGCGATGCGGCCGACGGCGCCGAGGTAATTCCAGCGCACACCGCGCAAGGCGCGGTTGGCGAGGCCGGATGACGTTGCCGCCACGACGGTGCACTCCTGCGTCAGCCGGACGTGCCTGGCGCGTGCACCGCGCCAGCCGCGGGCGCGCCGGCAGCGAGGTGCGCCTGCACGGTGCGCACCGCGACACCGAGCCCGCGCGCGTGCTCGATGAGGCGGCCGAGCAGCGCGTTGTGCGTTTCGGTATGCCCCGCGCCCGAAGGGTGCAGCATCAGCACCAGCCAGCTGCCTTGCGCCGCCGACTGCTCGAGCAAGCCGCGGTACCACGCCTCGGTGCCCGGCAGCTTGCCGACGTAGGCCCCGAACGGCACCCGGCGGATGCCGTAGCGGTTGACGAGCCCCGTGTTGAGGCCGAACCAGGTGGTGAAGGCGCTGTCGAAGGTGCCGGCCACCGCGGCGCGAACCCACCGGTTGTGGCGCCCGAACGGGTAGATCAGCGTCGAGGGGCGACCGAGGCCTTCGGCGGCAAGGCGCGCCATCCCGTCGTCGACGGCCGATCGCAACGCCGCCGTGCCGGCGAAGCCGGTGAACGGGTCGTGCGTGGTGCCGTGGAAGGCGATCTCGTGTCCGGCGGCGCGGATGCGGCGCAGCTGTTCGTAGCCGAGGAAGCCGCTGCCGCCAATCAGGGCCGGCGAGACGGCGAAGACGCCCTTGGCGCCGTGGCGCTCGAGCACCTCGACCACCTCGAGGTCCTTCAGCTCGCCGTCGTCGCAAACGATCGTGAGCGCCGGCGACTTCGGCAGCGGCAGGCGCTCGAAATCGCGCAGCGGCAGCAGCCAGGCCTCGGCGCGGTCGCGGCCGTGCGCGGGCAGCCGCTTGCGCACGGCGCCGACGATCCTGCTCACAAGGGCCATCGCGCGCTCGCTCACTCGTTGTAGTCGTAGGCCTTGAAGCCGGCCAGCTTCACCAGGCTGTCGCGCCGGGCTGCCTCGTAGTCGGAGCGCACCATCTCGGCCACCAGCTGCGCCAGCGTCGTCTTCGGGCTCCACCCCAGCTTCTGCTTGGCCTTGCTCGCGTCGCCCAGCAGCGTCTCCACCTCCGTGGGCCTGAAGTACCTCGGGTCCACCCGCACGATCACCTCGCCGGGCTTCACCTTCGCCCTGTGGTCCCCGCCCTGCCGGGACTCCACGAGCTTGTCGATCCTGCCCACCTCGCGCTCGCCCTGACCCTCGAACACCAGCTCGATGCCCAGCTCCGCCGCGGCCATCTGCACGAACTGCCGCACGCTCACCTGCACCCCCGTGGCAATCACGAAGTCCTCGGCCTGGTCC
>JAEUPF010000051.1 GCA_016790425.1 Rubrivivax sp. | reverse complement strand
ACCGTGCTCTCGGCCAGCACCTCGGGCACGTCCTTCTCGGTGATGCGCCAGGCCAGGCCCTCGGCGATCGCGGTCTTGCCGACGCCGGCCTCGCCCACCAGCAGCGGGTTGTTCTTGCGCCGGCGGCACAGCACCTGGATGACGCGCTCGACCTCGTGCTCGCGGCCGATCAGCGGGTCGATCTTGCCTTCCTTGGCGAGCTGGTTGAGGTTCTGCGTGAACTGGTCCAGCGGCGAGCCCTTGGCCTCGCCCGGTTCTTCCTTCTCGCCTTCGCCGCCGCCCGGGTTCTCGTTGTTCTTGGCCGGCTCGGGGGGGTCGCTCTTCTTGATGCCGTGGGCGATGTAGTTCACCACGTCCAGCCGCGTCACGCCCTGCTGGTGCAGGTAGTACACGGCGTGCGAATCCTTCTCGCCGAAGATGGCGACGAGCACGTTGGCGCCGGTCACTTCCTTCTTGCCGTTGCCGGTGCTCTGCACATGCATGATGGCGCGCTGGATGACGCGCTGGAAGCCCAGCGTGGGCTGCGTGTCGACCTCCTCGGATCCGCCCACCGTGGGCGTGTTCTCCTTGATGAAGGTGGCCAGGCTGCGGCGCAGGTCGTCGATGTTGGCGGCGCAGGCGCGCAGCACGTCGGCCGCGCTCGGGTTGTCCAGCAGCGCCATCAGCAGGTGCTCGACGGTGATGAATTCGTGGCGCTGCTGGCGTGCCTCGACGAACGCCATGTGCAGACTGACCTCGAGCTCTTGCGCGATCATGCGGCCTCCATAATGCACTGAAGCGGGTGTCCGTCGCGACGCGCCGCGGTAAGCACCAGTTCGACTTTCGTCGCGGCGATGTCCTTCGGATAGACGCCGCACACCCCACGACCTTCGTGGTGGATCTTGAGCATGATCTGGGTCGCCGTCTCCAGGTCACGCTGGAAATACTGCTGCAGCACCATCACGACGAACTCCATCGGCGTGTAGTCGTCGTTGAGCATCACCACCTGATACAGCGACGGCGGCTTGGTGCGCGCCACGCGCCGCTCGGCCACCACGGTGCCCTGGCCGGCATCGCCGCCGCCTGCTCCACCCGGGCGCGCCGGGTCGGGCCGGCCTGTCGGCAGGCGCGGTCCGGACGGCGGTTTTTCCTCGGGCATGGTTCATTCTATCGAGATGGTTCCGGCTTGCAGGAGCCGGAAATGGCCCTCTTTCCGGCTATGAAGACGGGGCTCGCGCCCAGCGTTCTGACCGGTGCTGCCGACGGTGGTTCCAGGGCAAGCCCGCTGCCCGGCGGACACCCCGCCGCCCTGCCCGACCGGCGGCGATTGACAGCGCGAAAGGCGCGGGCCGAGAATTTTTCCGCCACGGCTGGCGGCGGAGGCCCGCAATGACAACAGGCATCGTGAAATGGTTCAGCGACGCCAAGGGGTTCGGCTTCATCGAGCCCGAGGGGGGTGGCGGCGACGTCTTCGCGCACTTCTCCGCCGTGCAGATGGACGGCTTCCGCACGCTGCGCCAGGGCAGCCGCGTCAGCTACGACCTCGTGCAGGGGCCCAAGGGCGACTCGGCGCAGAACATCCGGCCGCTGGCGCCGGCGCCGGGGGCCGAAGGCACCGCCGCCGAGGCCAGCCCGAGCCCGGCGTAGGCCGCCGGCCCGGGCCGCCGCCCGCGCGGCGGCCGCGCTGCTTCAGTTGTTGAACGCCGCCAGGCCGGTGATCGCCCGGCCGAGGATCAGTGCGTGGATGTCGTGCGTGCCTTCGTAGGTGTTCACCACTTCCAGGTTCACCAGGTGGCGTGCGACGCCGAACTCGTCGCTGATGCCGTTGCCGCCCATCATGTCGCGCGCCATGCGGGCGATGTCGAGCGCCTTGCCGCAACTGTTGCGTTTGAGGATGCTCGTCACCTCCACCGCGGCGTTGCCTTCGTCCTTCATGCGGCCCAGGCGCAGGCAACCCTGCAGGCCGAGCGCGATCTCGGTCAGCATGTCGGCCAGCTTCTTCTGCACGAGCTGGTTGGCCGCCAGCGGGCGGCCGAACTGCTGGCGGTCGAGCACGTACTGGCGGGCGCGCGTGTAGCAGTCCTCGGCCGCGCCCAAGGCGCCCCAGGCGATGCCGTAGCGGGCGCTGTTCAGGCAGGTGAACGGGCCCTTCAGGCCACGCACCTCGGGGAAGGCGTTCTCCTCGGGGCAGAAGACGCCGTCCATCACCACCTCGCCGGTGATGCTGGCGCGCAAGCCCACCTTGCCGTGGATGGCCGGCGCGCTCAGGCCCTTGGCGCCCTTGTCGAGCACGAAGCCGCGGATCGCGCCTTCGTCGTCCTTGGCCCAGACGACGAACACGTCGGCGATCGGCGAGTTGCTGATCCACATCTTGGCGCCCGAGAGGCTGTAGCCGCCGGCCACCTTGCGCGCCCGCGTCACCATGCTGCCGGGGTCGCTGCCGTGGTTGGGCTCGGTCAGGCCGAAGCAGCCGATCCACTCGCCGCGCGCCAGCCTGGGCAGGTACTTGCGCTTGGTCGCCTCGGTGCCGAACGCGTTGATCGGCACCATCACCAGCGAGCTTTGCACGCTCATCATCGAGCGGTAGCCCGAGTCGACGCGCTCGACCTCGCGCGCGATGAGGCCGTAGCTCACGTAGTTGAGCCCGGCGCCGCCGTAGGCCTCGGGGATCGTCGGCCCGAGCAGGCCGAGTTCGCCCATCTCGCGGAAGATCGCCGGGTCGGTCTTCTCGTGCCGGAACGCTTCCTGCACGCGCGGCAGCAGCTTGTCCTGGCAGTAGGCGTGCGCGGCATCGCGCACCGCGCGCTCGTCGTCGGTGAGCTGGCCCTCCAGGCGCAACGGGTCGGCCCAATCGAAGGTGGCTTTGACGGCTTGGGCGGCTGGGGTGTTGGCCATGATGAAAACGATGCTCCTGAAGCTGCTTGCGAAAGGGGGTTCGGTCGTGGGCCCGGTCCTCGGCTCGGTCCTCGGCTCGGTCGTGCCGGCCGGATCGTCGCCATCGCCGCCGGCGCGGCGCCATGAACGGTATCGATCAGGGTCAATCGGGCACGACGGCGGTGACCTCGATCTCGACCTTGGCGCGGTCCTCCATCAGCGCTCCCACCTGCACCGCGGCCATCGCGATGTCGTAGTGGCCGATGAGCTCGCGGAACGCGCGGCCCACCTGCGGCAACGCGGCGAGATATTCGCGCTTGTCGGTGACGTACCAGGTCATGCGGGTGATGTGTTGCGGCCCCGCGCCACCGGCAGCGAGGACGGCGAGCGCATTTTGCAGCGCCTGCCGGGCCTGGCCGGCGAAGTCGTCGGCCTGGAAGCGCTCGCTGGCGTCCCAGCCGATCATGCCGGCCACGAACACCTGGCGCCCGCGCGCCGAGACGCCGTTGGCATAACCCTTCGGGCGCGGCCAGCCTTCGGGGAGCAGGGCCTCGTGCATCGCTCGTTCTCCTGCGGGTGCCGCGCTACTTCGCCGGGCTGCCCGCCGCGCGCAGCAGCTCGCGCGCGATGATGAGCTGCTGCACCTCGGTGGCGCCTTCGTAGATGCGCAAGGCGCGGATCTCGCGGTACAGCTTCTCCACCGGCATCTCGCTGACGACGCCTAGGCCGCCGAACATCTGCACCGCCGCGTCGATCACCTGCTGCGCGCCTTCGGTGGCCACCATCTTGGCCATTGCCGCCTCGCGCGTGACGCCGCGGCCCTGGTCGCGCTGCCAGGCGGCGCGGTAGGTGAGCAGCGCCGCGCTGTCGATGGTGGTGGCCATCTGGGCCAGCCGGGCCTGCGTGAGCTGGAAGTCGGCCAGCACGCCGGCGAACATCCGCCGCGAAGTCGACCGCACCAGCGCCTCGGCCAAGGCGCGGCGCGCGAAGCCGAGTGCCGCGGCCGCCACCGACGTGCGAAAGACATCGAGCGTGCGCATCGCGATCTTGAAGCCTTCGCCCGCCTCGCCGATGCGCTGCGCGACAGGGATGCGGCAGTTCGTGAAGCGCAGCTGCGCCAGCGGATGCGGCGCGATGACCTCGATGCGCTGCGCGACCTCGAACCCCGGCGTGCCGGCGTCGACGATGAAGGCCGAGATGCCGCGTGCGCCGCGTGCCTCGGCGATGCTCTGCCCGGGCGGCAGCAGGCTCGCGTCGCGCGCGAAGACGACGTAGAAATCGGCGATGCCGCCGTTGGAGATCCACGTCTTCCCGCCGTCGAGGACGTACGCGTCGCCATCGATGCGCGCCGCGCATCTCATCGCCGCCACGTCGGAGCCGGCGTCGGGTTCGGAGAGCGCGAAAGCGGCGATCGCCTCGCCGGCGGCCACCCGCGTGAGGTAGCGCTGCTTCTGCGCTGCGGTGCCGGCCAGGCTGATGGCGCCCGAGCCGAGCCCCTGCATCGCGAAGGCGAAGTCCGCCAGCCCCGAGTGGAAGGCGAGCGTCTCGCGCGCCAGGCAGATCGCGCGCGTGTCGATGACCTCGGCGGCGCCGCCGCAAGCGGTGCCGGCCACGGCGTGCGCGAGCCAGCCGCCGCGGCCGAGCGCGGCCACCAGCGCGCGGCACTCGGCATCGACATCGCTGCCGTGCGCGTGCGGCACCTGCTCGCGCGCCCACGCCTGCAGCGAGGCGGCCAGCGCGCGGTGGCGGTCTTCGAAGAACGGCCAGCCGAGGTGGCCGGCGTCGGGAGCCAGCGCGCCAGGATCGCCAGCCGAGGCGGAAGCCGGCGAGGAAGCGGCCACGCTCAGTTGCCCTCGAACTTCGGCTTGCTCTTCGCGGCGAAGGCGCGGTAGGCGCGCTTGAAGTCCTCCGTCATCATGCAGATCGCCTGCGCCTGCGCCTCGGCCTCGATGGCCTGCTCGATCGTCATGCTCCACTCCTGGTGCAGCATGGTCTTGGTGATGCCGTTGGCGAACGTGGGGCCCGCCACCAGTTCGCGCGCCAGCGCCTGCGCCTGCCCGAGCAACTCCTCGGGCGCGACGAGACGGTTGAAGAAGCCCCAGCGCTCGCCTTCCTCGCCGCCGAGCGCGCGCCCGGTGTAGAGCAGCTCGCTCGCCCGCCCCTGGCCGATGATGCGCGGCAGCATCGCGCAGGCACCCATGTCGCAGCCGGCGAGACCGACGCGGTTGAAGAGGAACGCCGTCTTGCTGCGCGCCGTGGCCAGGCGCATGTCCGAGGCCATCGCGACGATCGCGCCGGCACCGGCGCAGACGCCGTCGATCGCCGCCACCAGCGGCTGCGGGCAGCCGCGCATCGCCTTCACGAGGTCGCCGGTCATGCGCGTGAACATCAGCAGTTCGGGCGCCGCGAGCTGCACCAGCGGGCCGATGATCTCGTGCACGTCGCCGCCGGAGCAGAAGTTGTCGCCGGCCCCGGCGATGACCACCGCGTGCACGTCGGTGGCGTACTTGAGGCGGGCAAACAGGTCGCGCAGCTCGGCGTAGCTCGCGAACGTGAGCGGGTTCTTGCGCTCGGGCCGGTTCAGCGTGATCGTCGCGACGCCGCCTTCGCATTGCCAGCGGAAGTGCTCGGCGGCGTAGGCGGCCAGCGCCTGCCGGTTGCCGGCGGCGAGTGCCGGATCGACGCGGGTGTCTGTGCTCATGATGGCTGGGGTCTCCTCAGTGGCGTTGGCCGCGGCGGCCCTTTCCCGATGCCAGGCTCGATGCCCGGCCTGACGGGCCCCGCGGCGGGTGTTCCGGCGGCGGATCTTTCCGCGGCGCCGCCTTCGCCGCCTTGACCGGCTTCAACGCCTTTGCAGCCGCCGGGGGCGCCGCGGCGGGCGCCGATCCCACCGGCGGCACCGGCGGTGCCGATGCTGCCGCGGGTCCTTGGGCCTGCTTGCTCGCCAGGTGCAGGCGCAACTGCCCGAGCGCAGCGTACAGGCCCGCCTTCACGCCGCGGTCGAAGCCGTCGAAGAGGTCGACCAGCCACGCCTCATGCTCGGCCGCCATCTCCACGAAGCGCGCCTGGCCGGCGCCGGTGAGGCGGACGATCAGCGAACGGCGGTCGCCAGGGTCGGGCAGGCGCTCGACGAGGCCCTCGCCGACGAGCTGGTCGGTGAGCCCGGTGACGTTGCCGCCGGTCACCATCAGGTAGCGCGAGAGCGCGTTCATGCGCAGCCCCTGCGGGTGCCGCGCGAGCTGCGCCAGGTAATCGAAGCGCGGCAGCGTCGTCGCGAAGCGCTGGCGCAGCCGGGCGCGGATCTCCTGCTCGATCTGCGTGCTGCACGCCAGCAGGCGCAGCCACAGCTTGATGGCCGTGTGGTCATCGGAGGCGACGCGTGCTTCGAGGCCGATGCGCCCCTCGTCCAGGCCGCGCAGCAGCTTGAACTCGCGCCACGACGATGCCGAAGCCATGCGCCTCACCGCGCGGCGGTGGCGGGCGCGGTGCCCGGCGAGGAGGCCACCGCCGCTGCGGCACTCGCCGCGGCCGCCGCAGCGGCACCGGCCACGGCCGCCGCCTGCGCCTTCTCGCGCGCGAAGTTGCTCTCCATCTGGCTCTTGGCCGTGGCGTACTGCCTGGGCCACATCACCTCGGTGAAGCCGATCTTCGCCGCCTCGGTGAGCGTCCAGGCCGGGTTGGCCAGGTGCGGCCGCGCGATCGCGCACAGATCGGCGCGACCGGCCGCGACGATCGAGTTCACGTGGTCGGCCTCGCTGATGGCGCCGACCGCGATCGTCGCGATGCCCGCTTCCTGGCGGATGCGGTCGGCGAACGGCGTCTGGTACATGCGGCCGTAGGTGGGCTTCTGGTGCGCGCTCACCTGGCCCGAGGAGCAGTCGATGAGGTCGGCACCGGCGTCCTTGAACGCGCGCGCGATGGCCACCGCGTCGGCCGGCGTGATGCCGCCATCGACCCAGTCGTGCGCCGAGATGCGCACCGACATCGGCAGCTGCCGCGGCCACGCTTCGCGCACCGCCGAGAAGACCTCCAGCGGGTAGCGCAGCCGGTGGGCGAGCGAGCCGCCGTACTCGTCGCTGCGCCGGTTGGTCAGCGGCGAGATGAACGCCGACAGCAGGTAGCCGTGCGCGCAGTGCAGCTCCATCCAGTCGAAGCCGGCGGCGGCGGCGCGGCGCGCCGCGGCAACGAAGTCGGCCGTCACGCGGTCCATGTCGGCGCGCGTCATCGCGCGCGGCACCGCGCCGTCGTCGAGGTACGGCAGCGCCGAGGGCGCCAGCAGCGGCCAGTTGCCTTGCGCCAGCGGCTGGTCGGCCCCGGCGCCCTGCCACGGCGCGTTGGTCGAGCCCTTCGCGCCGGCATGGCCGAGCTGGATGCCGATCTTCGCGTCGCTGTTCGCGTGCACCCAGTCGACGATGCGCTGCCACGCCGCGCCCTGGGTGTCGTTCCACAGGCCGGGGCAGCCCGGCGTGATGCGCGCGTCGGGGCTGGTGCAGGTCATCTCGGCCATCACGAGGCCGGCGCCGCCCATCGCCCGCGCGCCGAGGTGAACGAGGTGGTATTCGCCGGGCACGCCGTCGCTGCACGAGTACTGCGCCATCGGCGAGACGACGACGCGGTTCTTCAGCGCCAGCGAGCGCACGCGCCACGGCGTGAACATCGGCGGCACGGCGGGCAGCGCCGGCTTGCGCTCGACGCCGGCCTTCGCCGCGAACCAGCGCTCGTAGCCTTCGAGCCAGGCCTTGTCGCGCAGGCGCAGGTTCTCGTGGCTGATGCGCTGGCTGCGCGTCAGCATGCTGTACATGAACTGCTCGGGCTCGAGCTGATCGCAGTAGCGTTCGCCGCAGACCTCGAACCACTCCATCGCGTTCCAGGCCGCGTTCTGGATGCGCAGCGTCTCGACGCGGCGGGCTTCCTGGTAGGCGGCGAGCACGTCGGGAATGTGCTGCGGGCTGTCGCCCAGCAGCTGGAACTGCCGCGTCAGCTCGATCGCGTCTTCGAGCGCGAGCTTGGTGCCCGAGCCGATGGCGAAGTGCGCCGTGTGCACCGCGTCGCCCATCAGCACGACGTGGCTGCCGTTGGCGTTGCGCAGCCACCAGTGCCCGCAGACGACGCGCTGGAAGTTCAGCCACGCCGAGCCGCGCAGGTGGCGGGCGTTGGTCATCAGGCGGGCGCCTTGCAGGTTGTCGGCGAAGAGCCGCTCGCAGAAGGCGATCGATTCGTCCTGCGAAGCCTTGTCCAGCCCGTGCGCCAGCCACACCGGCTCGGGGCACTCGACGATGAAGGTGGTCGTCGTGGCGTCGAACTTGTAGATGTGGGCCTGGAACCAGCCGTGCTCGGTGCGCTGGAAGTCGAACGTGAAGGCGTCGTAGAGCTTCGTCGTGCCGAGCCAGATGTAGCGGTTGGGCCGCGTGACGATGTCGGGCGCGAAGACCTCGGCGTACTTCGTGCGGATCTTCGAATTGATGCCGTCGCTGGCGATCACGAGGTCGGCGTCGGCGTAGTCGAGGTCGCTGTCGACGTCGCACTCGAAGACGAGCTTGACGCCCAGCGCCTCGCAACGCGCCTGCAGGATGTTCAGCAGCCGCTTGCGGCCGATGCCGACGAAGCCGTGGCCGCCGGAGCGGATGACACGGCCCTTGAAGCGCAGCTCGATGTCGTCCCAGTGGTTGAACGCCTGCTGGATCTCGTCGGCGGTGGCCGCGTCCCAGCGCCGCATGTTGTCCATCGTCGCGTCGGAGAACACGACGCCCCAGCCGAACGTGTCGTAGGGCCGGTTGCGCTCGACGACGGTGATGTCGTGCGCCGGGTCGAGCTGCTTCATCAGCAGCCCGAAGTACAGGCCCGCCGGGCCGCCCCCGATGCAAACGATCTTCATCGCCCCGTCCTTCCCGGGCCTCGAGCCCGCCTGGCCTAACGGGCCCGGCGCCGGCATGGCGCGCGCCCCTGGGACGATAGTTTATGTCGCTATTATTTAGATATCAACTATTCCGGCCGGCGCGAGCTGCCCGCACACCGCCCGCGTCACGTCGGCCGTGCGCGCCTTGCCGCCGAGGTCGCCGGTGTGCAGCGCCGGGTCGGCGGTGACGGCTTCGATGGCACGCATCAGCCGCGCCGCGGCGGCGCTCTCGCCCAGGTGCTCCAGCAGCATCACGCACGACCAGAAGGTGCCCACCGGGTTCGCCAGGCCCTTGCCCATGATGTCGAAGGCCGAGCCGTGGATCGGCTCGAACATGCTCGGGTAGCGGCGCTCGGGGTCGATGTTGCCGGTGGGTGCGATGCCCAGGCTCCCGGCCAGCGCCGCGGCGAGGTCGGAGAGGATGTCGGCGTGCAGGTTGGTGGCGACAATCGTGTCCAGGCTCGCCGGCCGGTTGACCATGCGCGCCGTCATCGCGTCGACGAGTTCCTTGTCCCAGGTGACGTCGGGGAACTCCCGCGCCACCTGCACGGCGATCTCGTCCCACATCACCATCGCGTGGCGCTGCGCGTTGCTCTTGGTGACCACGCTCAGCCGCTTGCGCGGCCGGCTCTGCGCCAGGCGGAAGGCGAAGCGCAGGATGCGCTCGACGCCCACGCGCGTCATCATCGTCACGTCGGTGGCGGCCTCGATCGGGTGGCCCTGGTGCACGCGGCCGCCGACGCCGGCGTACTCGCCTTCGGAGTTCTCGCGCACGATGACCCAGTTCAGGTCCTCGGGCCGGCAGCGCTTCAGCGGCGCGTCGATGCCGGGCAGGATCCGCGTCGGCCGCACGTTGGCGTACTGGTCGAAGCCCTGGCAGATCTTCAGCCGCAGCCCCCACAGCGTGATGTGGTCGGGGATGTGCGGGTCGCCGGCCGAACCGAAGAGGATGGCGTCCTTGCCGCGCAGCGCGTCCAGGCCGTCGGCGGGCATCATCTCGCCGTGCGCGCGGTACCAGTCGCCGCCCCAGCCGAAGTCCTCGAACTCGAAGCGGAAGGCGCCCGTTGCGGCGGCCAGCGCTTCCAGCACCTGGCGGCCGGCGGGCACCACTTCCTTGCCGATGCCGTCGCCGGGAATGGTCGCGATGCGGTAGGTCTTCATCCAGGCATTGTCGGCCACCGCCCGATGATCGGCCGCGCGCGCGGCCGCGCCGCGCTCAGCCTGGCGCGCCGGCTGCCTCGCCGCTGCCGCGCTGCGTGCCTTCGGCGCCCCGCCCGGCCACCAGCGTGGCCACCAGGTCCAGCAGCACCGCCGGCTCGACCGGCTTGACGAAGTGGCGGTCGAAACCCGCCTCGCGCGACTTGCGCAGGTCCTCGGGCTGCCCCCAGCCGCTCACCGCCACCAGCGTGCGCTGCGCGCCGCCGTCCTGGGCGCGGATGCGCCGGCACGACTCGTAGCCGTTGAGCAGCGGCATGCCGAGGTCCAGCAGCACGAGCTGCGGGTCGAAATCGCCCACCGCGGCCACGGCCGCCTGGCCGTCGCCGACGCGGCGCACCGCGTTGCCCGCGGCCAGCAGCAACATCGCCGTGGACTCCGCCGCGTCGGCGGTGTCGTCGGCCACGAGGATGCGCAGCCCCGCGGCCGGCCGCGCGGCCGGCGCCGCGCCGATGCCCGGCGCGGGTGGCGGCGCCGCGCCGATGCCCGGCGCGGGTGGCGGCGCCGCGCCGATACCCGGCGCGGGTGGCGGCGGCGCGCTGCGCGACAGCGGCAGCCGCACCTCGAACTCGGTGCCCTCGCCGAGCCCGGCGCTGCGCGCGACGATGCTGCCGCCGTGCAACTGCACCAGATGCCGCGTCAGCGACAGCCCGATGCCCAGGCCGCCGCGCGAACGCGACAGCGCCGACTCCACCTGCGAGAACATGCCGAAGACCTCGCCCAGATGCGCCGCATCGATGCCGATGCCGCCGTCCTTGCAACGCACGACGACCTCGTCGCCCTCGACCACGGCCGAGAGGTCGATGCGGCCGCCGCGGTCCATGTACTTGGCGGCGTTGTTGAGCAGATTGGTGAACGCCTGCGACAAGCGCAGGCGGTCGGCGTGCAGCGGCAGCGGCTCGCGTGGCAGCGCCAGCCGCAGCCGGTGGCCGCACTCCTCGATCAGCGGCCGCGTCGCCTCCATCGCCTCGTGCAGCACGGCTTCGAGCGTCGTGGCCTCGGGGCGCAGCTCGATCTTGCCCTGGCTGACGCGGCTGGCGTCCATCAGGTCGTCGACCAGCCGCACCATCGAGCGCACCTGGCGGTCGATCAGGTCCACCGCCCAGGCCAGCGTGTCGGCGGCCAGGCCCGTGCGACGCAGCACGACGACGGCGTTGCGCACCGGCGCCAGCGGGTTGCGCAGCTCGTGCGCGAGCGTGGCCAGGAACTCGTCCTTGCGCTGGTTCACGTCGCGCAGGCGCGCTTCGCTTGCCTGCAGCGCCGCGGTGCGTTCGATGACGCGCCGGTCCAGCGTCTGCGCCAGGTCTTCCAGGCGCTCCTCGGCGCGCCGGCGCTCGGCCACCTCGGCGTGCAGCAGGCGGTTGGCCGCTTCCAGCGCGCGGCTCTTGCGGTGCATCTCGGCGAACACCGCCACCTTGGCGCGCAGCACGGTGGGGTTGACCGGCTTGTGCAGGTAGTCCACGGCGCCGGTGCCGTAGCCGGCGATGACGTGCTGGTCCTCGTTGTAGTAGGCGGTGAGGAAGATGATCGGGATCAGCGCGGTGCGCTTGCGGTCCTTGATCATGCGGGCCAGCTCGAAGCCGGTCATCCCCGGCATGCGCACGTCCAGCACCAGCACCGCGAAGTCGCCGCTGGTCAGTGCCAGCAGCGCCTCGTCGCCGGAATTGGCGCGCACCAGGCGGTAGCCGGGCTCGTCGAGCAGCGTCTCGAGGACGACCAGGTTGCGCGGCTCGTCGTCGACGAGCAGGATGTTGACGAGGTCGGAGCCGCTGGCCACGGTTCCGACCGGCAAGGCCGCCTCGCTCACGGAACTACCCTCCGCGCTGCGCGCTGCGGGATGAGCGCCTGGGAGCGGCCCGGCGCGCTCATGCCCGGCTCCCTCTCGATGCGTCGGCGCCGCTCACCGGAACAGCCATACCCGCATCAGCGACAGCAGCTGATCGGTGTTCACCGGCTTGGCGATGTAGTCGCTGGCCCCGGCGTCGAGGCACTTCTCGCGGTCGCCCTTCATCGCCTTGGCCGTCAGGGCCAGGATCGGCAGCGTGCGCGAAGCGGGCTCCTTGCGGATCTCGCGCATCGTCTCGTAGCCGTCCATCTCCGGCATCATGATGTCCATCAGCACCATCGACAGCCCAGGGGTCGAACGCACCAGGTCCACCGCGTCGCGGCCGTTGGTGGCGCTGACGACGTTGACGTCGTGGTTCTCCAGCACCGAGGTCAGCGCGAAGATGTTGCGCGCGTCGTCGTCGACGATGAGCACGGTGTGGCCGCGCAGCATCTCCGAGGAGCTGTGCAGCCGCTCGAGCATCGCCTGCATCGGCGGCGGCAGCGCCGGCACCACGCGGTGCAGGAACAGCGCCGTCTCGTCCAGCAGCCGCTCGGGCGACTGCACGTCCTTCAGCACGATGCTGCGCGCCATCGAGTTCAGGCGCTCGCGTTCGCCGCCGCTCAGGTCCTTGCCGGTGTAGACGACCACCGGGATCGTGGCCAGCGCCGGCGCCGCCTTCAGCTCCTCCAGCAGCTCGAAGCCGCTCATGTCGGGCAGGCGCAGGTCGAGAACGATGCAGTCGAAGCGCTCGCGGCGCAGCGCCGCCAGTGCCGCGTCGCCGTTGCCGACGGCAGTGATCTCGATGTCGCCCGAGGCCAGCAGTTCGATAACCGCTTCGCGCTCGATGTCGTCGTCCTCCACCACCAGCAGCCGGCGCGTGCGCGGCTGTGCGAACTCCTTGATGCGCTCGAGCGCGCTTTCCAGGCCGTCGGTCGTCGGCTCCTTGACGACGTAGGCGAAGGCGCCGTGCGCCAGGCCGTGCAGCCGCTCTTCCTCGAGGCTGACGATCTGCACCGGGATGTGGCGCAGCGCCGGGTCGAGCTTGAGCTGGTTGAGCACCGTCCAGCCCAGCATGTCGGGCAGGAAGATGTCCAGCGAGATGGCCGCGGGCACGTACTGCCGCGCCAGCGCCAGGCCCGCCGCCCCCTTGGCCGCGACGAGGCCCTTGAAGCCCTTGTCGCGCGCCAGCCCGAGGAGGATGCGCGCGTAGTGCGGGTCGTCCTCGATGACCAGGAACACGGCGTCGCCCTCGACGATGTTCTCGCGGTCGTCGGCCACGACCTCTTCGCGCGCTGCCGGCAGCACGATCGCCGGCAATGCGCTGCCGGCGCGCGCCACGGCGCCGGCGTCGGGGCCGGCGTAGTGCAGCGGCAGGTACAGCGTGAAGGTGCTGCCCTGACCGTGCACGCTCGTGAGGCGAATCTCGCCGCCCAGCAGCACCGCCAGCTCGCGGCTGATGGCCAGGCCCAGTCCGGTGCCGCCGTACTTGCGCGAGGTGCCCGCGTCGGCCTGCTGGAACGCCTCGAAGATGAGGCGCTGCTTCTCCGGGGCCACGCCGATGCCGGTGTCCTCCACGGCGAAGGCCACCACGTGCGGCGCCTGGCTGAGCACCGGGTGGTACGGGCTCCAGCCGCTGGCGGCCAGGCTCACGCGCACCTCGACGTGGCCGTGCGAGGTGAACTTCACCGCGTTGGACAACAGGTTCTTCAGGATCTGCTGCAGCCGCTTGGGGTCGCTGTCCATCGTGCGCGGCAGGTCGTCGGCGAAGCGCACGCGCAGCGGCAGGTTCTTGGCCTCGGCCACGTGGCGGAAGTTGCGGTCGACGCCCTCGCGCAGCGCCGCGAAGGAGATCTCCTCGATGTCCACCGAGACCGTGCCCGACTCGATCTTCGAGAGGTCGAGGATGTCGTTGATCAGGTTGAGCAGGTCGCTGCCGGAGCTGTTGATGTTGCGCGAGAACTCGATCTGCTTGCCCGTCAGGTTGCCGGCGGCGTTCTCGGCGAGCTGCTGGCTCAGGATGAGGATGGAGTTCAGCGGCGTGCGCAGCTCGTGCGACATGTTGGCCAGGAACTCCGACTTGTACTTCGAGGTCAGCGCCAGCTCGGAGGCCTTCTCCTCGAGCGCCCGCCGCGCCTGCTCCACCTCGCGGTTCTTGCGCTCGACCTCGGCGTTCTGCTCGGCGAGCAGGCGCGCCTTCATCGCCAGCTCCTCGTTGGTCTGCTGCAGCTCGCTCTGGCGGCTCTGCAGCTCGGCGGTGAGCTGCTGGCTCTGCGTCAGCAGGCCCTCGGTGCGCATCGTCGCCTCGATGGTGTTGAAGACGGCGCCGATCGACAGCGCCAGCTGGTCGAGGAAGTTCAGGTCCACCGCGGTGAACGGCTGCAGCGCCGCCAGTTCGATGACGGCCTTGGTCTGGTTCTCGAACAGCACCGGGATCACGACGACGCTGACCTGCTGCGCGTTGCCCAGGCTGGAGCCGATGGTCACGAAGTCGGGCGGCACGTTGGCCAGCAGCATGCGCCGCCGCTCCACCGCACACTGGCCGACGAGCCCTTCGCCGCGGCCGATGCTCTCGGGCAGCGGCACGCGGCTGCTGCGCCCGTAGCTGGACAGCAGCGTCAGCACGCCGCCGCCTTCGCCGGCGCCGGTCTGGTGGTAGATGCTGCCCTGGTACGCCTGCACCAGCGGCGCCAGCTCCGACAGCAGCATCGCGCCCACCGTGCTCAGCTCGCGCTGGCCCTGCATCATGCCGGTGAAGCGCGCCAGGTTGGTCTTCAGCCAGTCCTGCTCGCGGTTGCTCTCGGTGGTCTCGCGCAGGTTCGAGATCATCGTGTTGATGTTGTCCTTCAGCTCGGCGACCTCGCCCTTGGCGTCGACCTGGATCGAGCGCGTCAGGTCGCCCTTGGTCACCGCGGTGGCCACCTCGGCGATGGCGCGCACCTGCGTGGTCAGGTTGGCGGCCAGCAGGTTGACGTTGCCGGTCAGGTCCTTCCAGGTGCCGGCCGCGCCGGGCACGTGCGCCTGGCCGCCCAGGCGGCCGTCGACGCCGACTTCGCGCGCGACGTTGGTCACCTGCTCGGCGAACGTGGCCAGGGTGTCGGTCATGCCGTTGATCGTCTCGGCCAGCGCCGCCACCTCGCCCTTGGCCTGCACGGCCAGGCGCTGCGTCAGGTTGCCGTCGGCCACCGCGGTGACCACCTTGACGATGCCGCGCACCTGCTCGGTCAGGTTGCTGGCCATGAAGTTGACGTTGTCGGTGAGGTCCTTCCACGTGCCGCCGACGCCAGCCACCTGGGCCTGGCCGCCGAGCTTGCCTTCGGTGCCCACTTCCCGTGCGACACGCGTCACCTCGCCGGCGAACGAGTTGAGCTGGTCGACCATCGTGTTGATGGTGTTCTTCAGCTCGAGGATCTCGCCCTTCACGTCGACCGTGATCTTGCGGTTGAGGTCGCCGCGCGCCACGGCGGTGGTCACCTCGGCGATATTGCGCACCTGGCTCGTGAGGTTGGCGCCCATCGTGTTCACCGAGTCGGTGAGGTCCTTCCACGTGCCGGCCACCCCCGGCACCACCGCCTGCACGCCCAGCCGCCCTTCGGTGCCCACCTCGCGCGCCACGCGCGTCACCTCGGAGGCGAAGCTGCGCAACTGCTCGACCATCGTGTTGATCGTCTCCTTGAGCTGCAGGATCTCGCCACGCACATCGACGGTGATCTTCTTGCTGAGGTCGCCGTTGGCCACCGCGATCGTCACCTCGGCGATGTTGCGCACCTGGCCGGTGAGGTTGCTGGCCATCGAGTTGACGTTGTCGGTGAGGTCCTTCCAGGTGCCGGCCACGCCCGGCACTGCCGCCTGGCCGCCGAGCTTGCCTTCGGTGCCGACTTCGCGCGCCACGCGCGTCACCTCCGAGGCGAAGGCCGAGAGCTGGTCGACCATCGTGTTGATGGTCTCCTTGAGCTGCAGGATCTCGCCCTTCACGTCCACCGTGATCTTGCGGCCGAGGTCGCCGCGGGCGATGGCGGTGGCCACGTCGGCGATGTTGCGCACCTGGCCGGTGAGGTTGTTGGCCATCGAGTTGACGTTGTCGGTGAGGTCCTTCCACGTCCCCGCCACGCCGGGCACCTGCGCCTGGCCGCCGAGCTTGCCGTCGGTGCCCACCTCCTTGGCCACACGGCTGACCTCGGCGGCGAACGAGCGCAGCTGGTCGACCATCGTGTTGATCGTCTCCTTCAGCTCGAGGATCTCGCCGCGCACGTCGACGGTGATCTTCTTGCTGAGGTCGCCGTTGGCCACCGCGATGGTCACCTCGGCGATGTTGCGCACCTGGCCGGTGAGGTTGCTGGCCATCCAGTTGACGTTGTCGGTGAGGTCCTTCCAGGTGCCGGCCACGCCTTCCACGGCGGCCTGGCCGCCGAGCTTGCCCTCGGTGCCCACTTCGCGCGCCACGCGGCTCACCTCGCCGGCGAACGAGTTCAGCTGGTCGACCATCGTGTTGATGGTGTTCTTCAGCTCGAGGATCTCGCCCTTCACGTCGACGGTGATCTTGCGGTTCAGGTCGCCGCGCGCCACCGCGGTGGTCACCTCGGCGATGTTGCGCACCTGGCCCGTCAGGTTGCTGGCCATGAAGTTCACGTTGTCGGTCAGGTCCTTCCAGGTGCCGGCCACACCGGGCACCTGCGCCTGGCCGCCGAGCTTGCCTTCGGTGCCCACCTCGCGCGCCACGCGCGTCACCTCGGAAGCGAAGCCGTTGAGCTGGTCGACCATCGTGTTGATGGTGTTCTTCAGCTCGAGGATCTCGCCCTTCACCTCCACGGTGATCTTGCGCGAGAGGTCGCCGCGGGCCACCGCGGTGGTGACATCGGCGATGTTGCGCACCTGGCCGGTGAGGTTGTTGGCCATCGAGTTGACGTTGTCGGTCAGGTCCTTCCAGGTGCCGGCCACGCCGCGCACCTGCGCCTGGCCGCCGAGCTTGCCGTCGGTGCCGACCTCGCGCGCCACCCGCGTCACCTCGGAAGCGAAGCCGTTGAGCTGGTCGACCATCGTGTTGAGCGTGTTCTTCAGCCCGAGGATCTCGCCCTTGACGTCGACCGTGATCATCTTGCTGAGGTCGCCGTTGGCCACCGCGGTGGCCACGTCGGCGATGTTGCGCACCTGCGCCGTCAGGTTGCTGGCCATCGAGTTGACGTTGTCGGTGAGGTCCTTCCACGTCCCCGCGACGCCGGGCACCTGCGCCTGGCCACCGAGCGCCCCTTCGGTGCCCACTTCGCGCGCCACGCGGCTCACCTCGCCGGCAAAGGCGTTGAGCTGGTCGACCATCGTGTTGATGGTGTTCTTCAGCTCGAGGATCTCGCCGCGCACGTCGGCGGTGATCTTCTTGCTCAGGTCGCCGCGCGCCACGGCGGTGGTCACCTCGGCGATGTTGCGCACCTGGCCGGTGAGGTTGCTGGCCATGAAGTTGACGCTGTCGGTCAGGTCCTTCCAGGTGCCGGCCACCCCGGGCACCTGCGCCTGGCCGCCGAGCTTGCCTTCGGTGCCCACCTCGCGCGCCACGCGCGTCACCTCGGAGGCGAAGCCGTTGAGCTGGTCGACCATCGTGTTGATGGTGTTCTTCAGCTCGAGGATCTCGCCCTTCACGTCGACGGTGATCTTCTTGGACAGGTCGCCGTTGGCCACGGCGGTGGTCACCTCGGCGATGTTGCGCACCTGGCCGGTGAGGTTGCTGGCCATGAAGTTCACGTTGTCGGTCAGGTCCTTCCAGGTGCCGGCCACGCCGTGCACCTGCGCCTGGCCGCCGAGCTTGCCCTCGGTGCCGACCTCGCGCGCCACGCGCGTCACTTCCGAGGAGAAGCCGTTGAGCTGGTCGACCATCGTGTTGATGGTCTCCTTCAGCTCCAGGATCTCGCCCTTTACTTCGACCGTTATCTTGCGCGAGAGGTCGCCGCGCGCCACCGCGGTGGTGACGGTGGCGATGTTGCGCACCTGGCCCGTCAGGTTGTTGGCCATCGAGTTGACCGAGTCGGTCAGGTCCTTCCAGGTGCCGGCGATGCCCGGCACCTGCGCCTGGCCGCCGAGCTTGCCCTCGGTGCCGACCTCGCGCGCCACGCGCGTCACTTCCGAGGCGAAGCCGTTGAGCTGGTCGACCATCGTGTTGATCGTGTCCTTCAGCTCGAGGATCTCGCCCTTCACGTCGACGGTGATCTTGCGGTTGAGGTCGCCGCGCGCGACCGCGGTGGTCACCTCGGCGATGTTGCGCACCTGGCTCGTCAGGTTGGCGCCCATCGTGTTGACCGAGTCGGTCAGGTCCTTCCAGGTGCCGGCGACGCCGGGCACCACCGCCTGCACGCCGAGCCGCCCCTCGGTGCCGACCTCGCGCGCCACGCGCGTCACCTCCGAAGCGAAGCTGCGCAGCTGCTCGACCATCGTGTTGATCGTCTCCTTGAGTTGCAGGATCTCGCCGCGCACGTCGACGGTGACCTTCTTGCTCAAGTCGCCATTGGCCACCGCGATCGTCACCTCGGCGATGTTGCGCACCTGGTCGGTCAGGTTGCTGGCCATCGAGTTGACGTTGTCGGTCAGGTCCTTCCACGTGCCGGCGACGCCGCGCACCTGCGCCTGGCCGCCGAGCTTGCCGTCGGTGCCGACCTCGCGCGCGACGCGCGTCACCTCGCTGGCGAAGCCGTTGAGCTGGTCGACCATCGTGTTCAGCGTGTCCTTGAGGCCGAGGATCTCGCCCTTCACGTCGACGGTGATCTTCTTGCTCAAGTCGCCGTTGGCCACCGCGGTGGCCACCTCGGCGATGTTGCGCACCTGGCCCGTCAGGTTGCTGGCCATGAAGTTGACGCTGTCGGTCAGGTCCTTCCAGGTCCCGGCGACGCCGCGCACCTGCGCCTGGCCGCCGAGCTTGCCGTCGGTGCCGACCTCGCGGGCGACGCGCGTCACTTCGCTGGCGAAACCGTTGAGCTGGTCGACCATCGTGTTGATCGTGTTCTTCAGCTCGAGGATCTCGCCGCGTACGTCGACGGTGATCTTCTTGTTGAGGTTGCC
>JAEUPF010000055.1 GCA_016790425.1 Rubrivivax sp. | reverse complement strand
CCGCTGCGCCCCGCCGTGCAGGCGCCAGCCGTCGCGGCGCGACCAGGGGTCGGCGTCCTCCAGCGCCGTCTCGGCAGCGAGCACGTGCGCGGCGACGCCGGCCGCCGCCAGCTCCGGCGGCAGCGGCGCGGCGTCGAAGAGTGCGGCCCGCTCGCGTTCGATCAGCGCGGTGTCGAGGTCGGCGGTGGCGAAGGCGTGCGAGGCGACGACGCGGCGCAGGAAGGCGACGTTGGTGTTCAGGCCGACGATGTGCGTGTCGCGCAGCGCCGCGCCCAGCCGCGCCAGCGCCTGTGTGCGGTTCTCGCCCCGGACGATGAGCTTGGCGATCATCGAGTCGTAGTAGGGCGTGATGGCGTCGCCCTCGCCGACGCCGCTGTCCACGCGCGCCAGCGCCTCGTCCCGACGGAAGGCCACGTGCTCGGGCCAGCGCGCCACCTCCAGCGTGCCGGTGGCCGGCAGGAAGTTGTTGTCGGGGTTCTCGGCGCAGATGCGGGCCTCGATGGCGTGGCCGCGCATCGTCACCTGTTCCTGCGTCAGCGGCAGCGGCTCGCCGGCGGCGATGCGCAGTTGCCACTCGACGAGGTCGAGCCCGGTGACGGCCTCGGTCACCGGGTGCTCGACCTGCAGGCGCGTGTTCATCTCCATGAAATAGGCCCGGATGTCGCCGTCGTCGAGCTCCTCGGCGACGAACTCGACCGTGCCCGCGCCGACGTAACCCACCGCCTTGGCGGCGGCGACGGCGGCGGCGCCCATCTCGGCGCGGCGTGCGGCCGACAGGCCCGGCGCCGGCGACTCCTCCAGCACCTTCTGGTGCCTGCGCTGCACGCTGCAGTCGCGCTCGCCGAGGTGGATGACGTGGCCCTGGCTGTCGCCGAAGACCTGGATCTCGATGTGGCGCGGCCGCGTGACGTAGCGCTCCACCAGCACGTGGTCGTCGCCGAAGCTCGCCTTCGCCTCGCGCTGGCAGCTGGCGAGCGCGGCCGCGAAGTCCTCGGCTTTCTCGACGCGGCGCATGCCCTTGCCGCCGCCGCCGGCGCTGGCCTTGATGAGTACCGGGTAGCCGATGCGTTCGGCCTCGCGCGCCAACAGCAGCGGGTCGTTGTCGTGGCCGTGGTAGCCGGGAACCAGCGGCACGCCGGCCTTCTCCATCAGCGCCTTGGCGGCGCTCTTGCTGCCCATCGCCGCGATCGCCGCCGGCGGCGGGCCGATGAAGACGAGGCCGGCCTCGGCGCAGGCGCGCGCGAAGTCCTCGTTCTCGCTCAGGAAGCCGTAGCCGGGATGGACGGCCTGCGCGCCGGTGGCGCGCGCCGCGTCGATGATGCGCTGCCACTGCAGGTAGCTCTCGCGCGCCGCGCTCGCACCGACGGGCACGGCTTCGTCGGCCATCAACACGTGGCGCGCCTTCGCGTCGGCGTCGGAGTAGACGGCCACCGTGCGCACGCCCAGGCGGCGCGCCGTGCTCATCACGCGGCAGGCAATCTCGCCACGGTTGGCGACCAGGATCTTCTTGAACATCGTCGTCGCGTCCTCTCGTCCTCTCGTGCGCCTTGTGCTTCTACGCCGCGGCGCCGGCCGGCGGCGGCGTGCCGCGCAGGCGACGCAGCACGGCGCGCAGGAACCTGAACAGAACCACCACCGCGGCCACCGCCAGCACGATGCCCACCGCGAGCAAGGGCCAGAACACCATCGGGTGCGCGACGGCCAGCCACAGCGTCGCCGGCACGAGGGCGTCGCCGGCCAGCGAGAGCGCGAGGTTGGAGAATGGTTCGGGCGCCGTGTTGGCCGCGGCCCGCGTCGTCGCTTTCGCCGCGTGCGACGTGGCGGCGAGCGTGCCGCCCAGGAGCGCCGCCACCAGCGCCCAGGCCGCGTGGTCGCCACCGAAGACCCCGGCGGCCAGGGCGGCGCCGGCGGGGATGCGGATGAAGGTGTGCACCGCATCCCACACGCTGTCCAGGCCCGGGATCTTGTCGGCGACGAATTCGACCACGAACATCGCGAAGCTCGCCACCATCACCACCGGGTGCTGCAGGATCTTCAGCGCCTCGGGCAACGGAATCCAGCCGAGGTAGCCCGCCGCGCCGGTGATGAACACCACCGCGTAGAGGCGCAGCCCGCTCGCCCAGCCGAGCGCCGCGGCCAGTGCCGCGAGCTGGCCGAGGTCCATCGCGTCCAGGTTCGGTAGCAGGTCCATCGTGCGCACTCCTTGATGCTGAAGCGGGGCGGCGCGTCTTTCCCGACGCCGCCCACGGCGTCAATAACGCTTGGCAGCCTCGTCGAGCATGACTTCGGTGGCGCCGCCGCCGATGGCCAGCACGCGCGCGTCGCGCCACAAGCGCTCGATCGGCGTGCCGGTCATGAAGCCCATGCCGCCGTGCAGCTGCTGGCAGCCATAGGTCACTTCGTTGACCAGCTCGCCGGTCAGCGCCTTCAGCAGCGACACGTCCTGCACCACGCTCGTCGCATCATGCCCCGCCGCCACCCGCCAGGCGCAGTGGTAGAGGTACTGGCGTGCCGCGCGCGTCCTGGCGTCGAGCATGGCCACCTTCTGCCGCACCGCCTGCTTGTCCAGCAGCGGCGCGCCGAACGCCTGCCGCGCCTTGACGTGCTCGAGCGTCAGCTCGATGGCGCGGCGGCAGGTGGCCACCGCCATCGACGCCAGCGCGATGCGCTCGGTCTGGAAGTTCTTCATCACGGCCCGGAAGCCGCGGTGCTCTTCGCCGAGCAGGTGGTGCGCCGGCACGCGGCAGCCTTCGAAGAAGAGCTCGGCGGTGTCGCTGGCGCGCCAGCCGGTCTTCTCGAGCGCACGGCCGACGCGCAAGCCGGGCGTGCCGCGCTCGACGGCGAAGATCGAGATGTCGTGCCGCCCGGGCCCGGTGCGCGCGGCGACGAAGGTCAGGTCGGCCAGCACGCCGTTGGTGATGAAGAGCTTGCTGCCGTCGATGACCCAGGGCGCGTCGGGCCCGCTGCCGTCGCGCCGCGCCCGCGTGGCGAGGCCGGCGACGTCCGATCCGGCGCCCGGCTCGGTGATGGCCACCGCGGTGATCGTGCGCCCGGCCGTGATGCCCGGCATCCAGCGCGCCTTCTGCTCGGGCGTGCCGGCGTGGTGCAGGTGCGGCGCGGCCATGTCGGTGTGCACGAGCACGGTGATGACGAAGCCGGCGCAAAGGCTCGCCGCCAGCGCTTCGGTGAAGGCCAGGTTGGTCAGCGCATCGGCGCCGCCGCCGCCGTACTGCGGCTCGAAGGCGAGGCCGAGCAGGCCGGCCTCGCCGAGCTTGCGCAGCACTTCGCGCGGCACGCGGCCTTCGCGCTCCCAGGCTTCGGCGTGCGGCTCGACCTCGCGGGCGAGAAAGCGGGCCACCTGCTCGCGCAGCAGCTCGTGCTCGGGCGTGAGGTAGGCGTTCGCGCAGGAAGACATCAGCGGCCTCGGTGGGACATCCATGGCGCCAGCTCCTCAGGCCCCGGCGGTGTTCGAACGCGGTGCAGTCGCGCTCGCCGTGCAGCAGCAGGTAGGCGCGCTCGGGTCATACGCTACATGCGGAAGACGCCGAACCGCGGGCTCTCGGGGATCGGCGCGTTCAGGCTGGCGCTGATGGCCAGCGCCAGAACGCGGCGCGTGTCGGCCGGGTCGATGACGCCGTCGTCCCACAGCCGCGCGCTGGCGAAATACGGGTGCCCCTGGCGCTCGTACTGCTCGAGGATCCGCTGCCTGAACGCCGCTTCGTCCTCGGCGCTCCAGGTGCCGCCGCGTGCCTCGATGCCCTCGCGGCGCACCGTGGCCAGCACGCTGGCGGCCTGCTCGCCGCCCATGACGCTGATGCGCGCGTTGGGCCACATCCACAGGAACCGCGGTGAATACGCGCGGCCGCACATGCCGTAGTTGCCGGCGCCGAAGCTGCCGCCGATGATCAGCGTGAACTTGGGCACCGTGGCCGAGGCGACGGCGGTGACCATCTTGGCGCCGTGCTTGGCGATGCCTTCGTTCTCGTACTTCTTGCCGACCATGAAGCCGGTGATGTTCTGCAGGAACACCAGAGGCACGCGGCGCTGGCAGCACAGCTCGATGAAGTGGGCGCCCTTCATCGCGCTTTCCGAGAACAGGATGCCGTTGTTGGCGACGATGCCCACCGGCATGCCTTCGATGTGCGCGAAGCCGGTCACCAGCGTGGCGCCGTAGCGCGCCTTGAACTCGTCGAACTCGCTGCCGTCGACGATGCGGGCGATGATCTCGCGCACGTCGTAGGGCCGGCGCGGGTCGGTGGGGATCACGCCGTGCAGCTCGCCGGGGTCGAACAGCGGCGCGCGCGGCGCTCGCGTCAGCAGCTGCGGCCGCTTGACCCAGTTCAGGTTGGCCACGATCTGACGCGCCAGCGCCAGCGCGTGCATGTCGTTCTCGGCCAGGTGGTCGGCGACGCCCGACAGCCGCGTGTGCACGTCACCGCCGCCGAGGTCTTCGGCGCTGACCACTTCGCCGATCGCCGCCTTCACCAGCGGCGGGCCGCCGAGGAAGATGGTGCCCTGGTTCTTGACGATGATGGTCTCGTCGCTCATCGCCGGCATGTAGGCGCCGCCGGCGGTGCACGAGCCCATCACGACGGCGATCTGCGGGATGCCTTGCGCCGAAAGGTTGGCCTGGTTGTAGAAGATGCGGCCGAAGTGCTCGCGGTCGGGAAACACGTCGTCCTGGTTGGGCAGGTTGGCGCCGCCCGAATCGACGAGGTAGATGCACGGCAGCCGGTTCTCGCGCGCGATCTCCTGCGTGCGCAGGTGCTTCTTCACCGTCATCGGGAAGTAGGTGCCGCCCTTGACGGTGGCGTCGTTGCAGACGATGGCGCATTCGACGCCGCAGACGCGGCCGATGCCGGCGATGAGGCCGGCACCGGGGGCCTCGCCGTTGTACAGGCCCAGCGCCGCCAGCGGCCCGATCTCCAGGAACGGCGTGTCCGGGTCGAGCAGCATCTCGACGCGCTCGCGCGGCGGCAGCTTGCCGCGCGCCGTGTGCTTGGCCATCGCGGCCGCGCCGCCGCCCTCGGCCACCTTGGCGAACTGCGCGTTCAGGTCGGCCACCAGCAGGCGCATCGCGTCGGCGCTGGCCTTGAAGTCGGCCGAACGCGGGTTGAGCTTGGACGCGAGCGCGGGCATGGGGCTTCCTCTCCTCGGGGGCCGGCGCGCGCGCGACCGACGGCACGGCACCGATTGACGTTTGCGTCAATCGATTCTAGGCACGGCTTGACGCGGCGGCGGCGGGCCGCGGGCGCGGCGCGGGGCCGGCGGCTCAGCTCTTGGGCAGGGCGCCGAACACCGAGCGCTCTTCCCAGCCGAAGGCCAGCATCTCGGCCTCGCGCAGGTGCGCTTCGCTGGGCATCAGGAACTCGTCGAGCTGCGGCGGCTTGATCGACGTGCCCGAGAGCATCGCGTGCACCTGGCCGCGGTGGTGCGTCTGGTGCATGAACAGGTGCGACAGCACGTGCGCGGCGCGGTCGCGCTGGATGCGCCCGCCGGCGCGCGGCAGCGAAACCACGTGGTTGCAGCCGGCCGCGTTCAGCGCATCGCAGAAGGCGCGCAGGCGCAGGTCGCTGGCGCGCTGCGCGGCCACCAGCGGCGCCAGATCGGCCAGCGGCCGGAAGCGCTTCTGCGCCGTGCGCGCATCGGCCTCGCCGTGCAGCGCGGCGATGTAGTAGCGGTCGACGACGAGGATGTGGTTGAGCGTCGCCATCAGGCTCGGAAAGAAGCTCGTGCGGCGCGCGTGCAGTTCCTCGCGCGACAAGGTGGCCATCGCGGCATGCAGCCTGAGGTTGGCCAGGGCATTGGCGTGCGCCTGGATGCGCAGCGCCTGGGCAAGGTCCAGCATAGGCGGGCCAGCGTAGCACCGGCGCCGCGTGCAACGGCGCTGCGCGCTCCCCGCTTCTCGGTGGGGCGGCCTGCGTCCGAGGGGGCGCCGCGGCAGCGGCCGCGTGCCGGGCGAGCAATAGTTGTCGCCTTGCCGCCCCGGCCCCGGTCCCGGCCGAGGCCGCGGCGACGCTGCCTCGCGGCGCGGCTAGAACGGCCCCTGCGACAGCCAGCGCTCGATCTGCACCTTGCGGTCGTTGCCCCAGAACGGCTCGCCGTCGACGACGATCCACGGCGCGCCGAACATGCCGCCGGCGACCGCGGCGTCGCACTCGCTCTTCAGACGCGCCTTCCAGCGCGGGTCGTTCCACACCGCTTCGGCGGCATCGGCATCGAGGCCGCTCTCGGCGGCGAGCGCCTTCAGCGCGGCCGGCTCGTTGATGAGCACGCCGCGCGTGAACACGGCGCGGAAGGCCGCGCGCGCCCAGTCGGCGGCGGCCTGCGGGCTCACCGTGTCGTGCTGCCACCAGAACACGCGCGCCGCGTTCTGCGTGGGCAGCGGAAAGGTCTGCGGCATGCGGATCGGCAGGCCTTCGAAGCGGGCCGAGCGCGCGAAGTCGCGCATCGAGTACTCGCGCTTGAGCGGGTGCGACACCGGGCTCTTCAGCTCGGCGACCTGGAACGTCACGCCCAGCAGCACCGCGTGCCGCTCGACGGTGCGGGCGTGCCGCGCTGCCAGTGCGTCGATCCACTCGTTGACGAGGTACGAGTACGGCGACGAGAAGTCGAACCAGAAATGGATCGGTGCGGCCACGGCATGCTCCTCCTCATGTTCGGCGCGCTGCCGCTGCGGGGCGCGCGCTCGGCCGCAGCATACGGCTTCGGCAGACGCCTCGGCAGACGGCCTCGGCAGACGGCCGCGGCACCACCCGCTGCGCCGCTGCCCCTTAGCATCGGCCAATGCTCTGGCTTGCGGCCCCGGCGTGCGTGCTGGCATTCGCTGCGGCGCTGGCACTGCGGCCGTGGCGCACGCTGGGACCCGGGGGCCCGCCGTGGCCCTGGCTGGCCTGGTGCGTGGTGATGCCGTTCCTGTGGACCGCCGACCGCTGGAGCGCGATGCCGGCGGCGCAGCCGCTGTCGGGCGCCTGCCTGCTGCTGCTGATGGCCGGCTGGCCGCTGGCGACGCTGGCCCTGGTGCCGGTGACGCTGCTGGCGGCCTGGCTCGGCCAGCTCGGCGCGGCCGAAGCGTTCGAGCGCGCGCTGTGGCTGGGGGTGGCGCCGGCGACGGCGGCGCTCCTGCTCGGTGCCGCCGTGCGCCGGTTCGCGCCGAAGCACCTGTTCGTCTACATCTTCGGCCGCGGCTTTCTCGTGCCGGTGCTCGTGAACCTGGCAGCGGGCTCGGCGCGGGCGCTGGCTTCGCCGCTGCCGCAAGGGCTGGCCCTGGCCGACCTGATGGTGGCGCGCTGGCTCACGGGCTGGGGCGACGCCGTGCTCACGGGCATGATCACGGCCATCTTCGTCGCCTTCCGGCCGCAATGGCTGGCCACCTACGCCGACCGGCTGTACCTGCCCACCGACCACCCTGGAGGAAACGCTTCATGACCAGCCGTCTTGCCGAAGCCCCCGCGCCCGCTGCCGCCGTGCCGGCCCCCTTTCCGGCGCCGGCCGAAGCCGCCGCGCTGGTCGTGCCGCGCCACAGCTGCACGGGCGCGGAGTGGGCGGCGCGCCAGCAACTGGCCGCCTGCTACCGCGTCTTCCACCTGCTGGGCTGGACCGAGCTCATCTACAACCACATCTCGCTGCGCGTGCCCGATTCGCCCGGGCACCTGCTGCTCAACCGCTTCGGGCTGCACTACACGGAGGTGAAGGCGAGCAACCTCGTCAAGGTCGACCTGCAAGGGCGCGTCGTCGCGCCGGCCGGTGCGGCGGTGAACGCTGCCGGCGTGGCGCCGCACTGCGCCATCCACGCCGGCGTGCCCGATGCGCACTGCGTCATGCACACGCACACCACTGCAGGCATGGCGGTGGCCTGCTCACGCGCCGGCCTTGCCTTCGACAACTTCTACGCCGCGCAGTTGTGGGGCCGCGTCGCGTACCACGACTTCGAAGGCATCACCGTGCGCGCCGACGAGGGGCCGCGCCTGGTGGCCGACATCGGCGACGGCCGCGACGGCCGGGCGCCGAAGCCGGCGGTGATCCTGCGCAACCATGGCCTGCTCGCCTGGGGCACTTCGCTGCCGGCGGCGTTCTACACGCTGTGGGCGCTGCAGCGCGCGTGCGAAGTGCAGCTCGCGGGCACGCCGCTCGGGGCGACGGTGCCGATCAGCGAGGCCATCCGCCTCGCATGCCAGGAAGACGCGAAGAAGGTGAACGCCGAGCCCGAGTTCGGCCGCGACACCTTCGATGCGCTCGTGCGGCTCGTCGATCGCGCCGACGGCGCCTGGCGCGAGTAGCCGCACCCGGGACCGCAGCCTCCGTCGTGCCCGCCGCGGCGGCGCGCCGCCGCCACCCTCGCGCCGCCTCGCCCAGCAGCGCCAGCACCGCGACGGCAAAGGGCAGCGCGAGCAGGAAGGCGAACTCGGCCGGCAAGTCTGCCCACCACTGCGCCCAATCGCCGATCCAGATGTCGACCATGGTCTCGTCCTCCATGAACTCGGGGCTCGTCAAAGCACGCGGAAGGCCAGCACCGCGGTCAGCGTCGGCGGCAGCGCCGCGACGAGCAGCCCGAGCGGATGGATGGCCTCGTCCTCGAAGCTGCCGCGCAGGATGGCGAAGCCCGCCGGGTTGGGCGCGTTGGCGATCACCGTCAGGCCGCCGCCGGTGACGGCGCCGGCCACCAGCGCCTGCCGGAACTCCTCGCCCAGCCCGTCGACGAGCGAGCCGAGGTAGGTGAGCGCCGCGTTGTCGGTGACCGCCGTCAGCACCGTGGCGCCGAAGAACACGGTGTCGGCGTCCATGTTGCGCAGCAGCGGCTCCAGCCACCATTGCTGCTGACCGCCCAGCACCACGAGCCCGGCGAGGAAGAAGGCGACGAGCAGCCCTTCGCGCAGGATCAGGCGGTCCTGCCACTTCGGGTAGGCGGTGGCGATGCCGAGGAAGAACAGCAGCAGCGCCATGAACACCGGCGGGTGATGTGCGAAGGCGACCACGCCGCCGAGCAGCACCATGTGCAGCATCGTCGCCACCGGCGGCACCCGCTCGCGCTTGTCGTCGCCGTTGCGCGGCAGGCGCACCAGCTCGCGGCGGAAGACGAGCGCCGTGACCAGCGCGTTGGCCAGCACCGCCAACGCCGCCTTCCAGCCGAAGTGCGTCAGCATGTACCAGATGTCCCAGTTCCATTTCGCCGCCACCATCAGCACCGGCGGCGCGGCGAACGACGTCAGCGTGCCGCCGATCGAGACGTTGACGAAGAGCACGCCCAGCGTCGCGTACTTCAGCCTCTGCGAGACGCCGCGAGCGCTGAAGACGCGGTCGCGCAGCATCATCGCCGCCAGCGTCATCGCTGCCGGCTCGGTGATGAACGAGCCCAGCAGCGGCACGAAGGCCAGTGCGACGAAGTAGAAGCCCATGGCGCCGGCCAGGGGCACGTAGCGCGAGATCGCGGCGACGGCGTCGCGCACCGTGTCGAGCACGGCGCGGCTGCCGGCGATGACCATGATCGCGAACACGAACATCGGCTCGGTGTAGTTGCGCGAGTCGATGTAGTCGGTGGTCGCCTCGCGGCCGAGCGCCAGCATCATCACCAGCACCAGCACCATCGCCCAGAAGCCGAACACCACCTCGACTTCGCCGAGCAGATGCCAGATGCCGGCGTGGGCGGGGCGCTGGTGCGCCAGGCGCTCGAAGAACCGGGTGGAGAAGGTGTGCAGCAGCGCCACCGCGAACAGCGCCGCGCCGACCCACTGCATCGGCGTCACGCCGAGCGTCGTCGCGAGGGTGTTCATCGCATCGCCCCGGCCGCGCTGCGCCGCTGCAGCAGCTCGCGCAGGCCACGGCGCAACCGCCGCAGGTGGAAAGGTCCCAGCACCAGCACGAGCAGCGGCAAGGCAACCACGAAGTTCGCGGTCGCGGCGCCGAAGCGCGCGGCCATCGACGAACCCGCCAAGCCGTAGCTCGTCAGCGCGGTCACCGCCACCAGCCCCGCCGCCATGCCCAGCAGCTCGAGGGTCTGCAGCGCCGTCGCGCGCGCGTCGCGCAGCGCGCCCTCCTGCTCGAGCAGCGGGAAGCGGCGCAGCTCAGGCAGCAGTGCGGTCCACAGCCGGTTCATCGGCGGCGGGCGGCCTGCGAACACCGGCCCGGACGAAAAAACGGCCGTGCGAGACGGCCAGCCACACGCAACCTCATGGTGGCGCGAGGTTAGGCGCTCGGCCGACGCCGGGAAATTCGCGCGCCGACGTACGGGCCGGCCCGTACGGGCCGGCGCCCTCTAGCCGGCCAGCGGCGCCCGCGCGCTCAACCCCGGTCCCGATCCACCAGCCGCACCAGTTCGACCAGATTGCGCACGCCGAGCTTGTCCAGCACACGCGCCTTGTGCACTTCCACCGTGCGCGGGCTGATGCCGAGCTCCTCGGCGATGCGGCGGTTGTGCAGGCCCTGCACGAGCAGGGCCATGACCTCGCGTTCGCGTGCCGACAGCGCCGCCAGCACCGAGCCGGGTGCTGCCGCGCGCGCGCCGCGGCCGGGCTCGGCCGGCGGCAAAGCCTGCGCCGCCCGCGCCGCCATGAGCGCCTTGCGCACCGCCGCGAGCAGCTGCTCACCCTCGAACGGCTTCTCGAGGAAGTCCACCGCATCGGCCAGGAAGGCCTGGCGCGCCGCGGCCACGTCGCCATGCGCCGTGATGATCACGAAGGGCAGCGCCGGCCCGCTCTGCGCCAGGCAGCGCTGCAGCTCCAGCCCCGACATGCCCGGCATGCGGATGTCGGCGAGCACGCAGCCGCGCCACTGCGGCTTCAGCGCGCGCAGGAAGTCCTCGGCACTGGCGAACGAGGCGGTCACATGGCCGGCCAGGCTGAGCAGGAGCGCCAGCGAGTCTCGCATCGAGGGGTCGTCGTCGACGATGTAGACGGTGTCAGCGGACATCTTCTTCATCGGCGGCCGCTTCGGCCGCGAGAGCCGCCTGCAGCGGCAGCGTGAAGCTGAAATGTCCCTGCGCGCCGGGCTCGGCCCACAGGCGCCCGCCATGCGCCTCGACGATGGCGCGGCAGATGCTCAGGCCCAGGCCCATGCCGCCGGGCTTGTCGGAGCTGCCGGGCTCGAAGATCGCGCGCAGGCGCGCGGCGTCCACGCCGCCACCGGGATCGAGCACGTCGATGCGCAGCTCGTCGCCGGCGCGCGCGGCCTGCAGGCGCACGGGGCCGCGCACGCCGGCAGCACTGGCGGCGTCCAGCGCGTTGGCCAGCAGGTTGCGCAGCACGACGGCGATCTGCACGCGGTCCATCCAGACCGGCGGCAACTCGCCCGTGACCTGCGTGTGCAGCGACACGCCCGCCGCCTCGGCGCGCGCGGCCTGCGCGGCCTCGGCCTCGCGCAGCAGCGCCGCCACCGGCACGGGCTGCAGTGGCGTGCTGCCGCTGCGGAAGAAGCCGCGCAGCTGCTTGACCACCTCGCTGGCGCGCAGGGCGTCGCCGGCCATGCGCTGCACGAGATCGGCGAGCACGCGCTCGCGCGCCGCCGCGTCGGCGGCGACGGCCGCCACCGGCAAGGGGCCCGGTGCCGATGCGGCCGATGCGGCCGGTGCGGCCGGTGCGGCCGGTGCGGCCGATGCAGCCGGTGAGGCCGGCGCGGCCGGCACCGGTCCGGGTGCCGCGTCATCGGGCGGCACCCGGGGTCGCAGCAGGCGCGCCGCGTGCGCGTAGCTCGCCAGCGCCGTCAGCGGCTGGCTCAGCTCGTGCGCCAGCGCCGCCGCCATCTGGCCGGCGGCCGCCATGCGCAGGCTGCCGCGCAGCTCGGCCTCGGCCCGGGCGCGCGCATCGACCGCGACGCCGAGCGCCAACCCCGTCATCGTCAGTGCCGCCATCAGCACCTGCAGCTCGAACACCGTGAGATCGGGGTTCTGCACCGCCTGCACGCCGACGATCAGGCCCACCTGCGTGAGCCCGGCGGCCAGCACTGCGCCGGCCAGCCCGAGCCAGGCCGACGCCCCGACCACCGGCAGCAGCAGCAGGTAGAAGAACTTGAAGTGGTCGCGGTCGTCGCGGCCGAAGACGGCCGCCAGCAGCGCCACGATGAGCAGCGCCAGCGCCCAGGTGCCGCCGCGGGCGAGCGCGACGCGCAGCGCGGCGCGGCGTTGCGCGTCCATCAGCACCAGCAGCATCGGCAGCAAGACGAGCAGCCCCACGGCATCGCCGACCCAATAGCGCGCGATGGCCGCCAGCAGCGACCCGCTCGGCCCCGTGGCGGCGCTGGCCATGATCAGCACGTAGACGACGCCGCTGGCCAGCGCGCCGGGCACGACGATGGCGGTGAAACGGGCCAGGTCGCGCATGTCGGCCAGCGCCACCGACGACTCGAGCGCGCCTTCGAGCGCGCGCGCGATCGCCGCGTACACCAGGGTCAGCGCCGACACCGACGCCAGCGTGACGAACCAGTTCGCCGGCAGCCCGCGCACTGCCAGCTCGGCGGCGAGCAGGCTCACCCCCACCAGCCACAGCCAGCGCCGGTTGGCCAGCAGCAGCGCGATGGCCAGCGCCGGCTGGGGATTCCACGGCGTGATGTTGAAGCCCTGCAGCGGGCGGATGTAGCTCACCCAGTCCAGCAGCGCGAAGGCGGCCACGTAGGCCACCGCCACGCCCCAGGCATGCGCACCATGGCCGCGCAGGCTGGCGACGAAGGAGGACACGGCCGGCATGGTCGCGATTGTCGGCCGCCGCGCCGCAGCCGCCCACTGCGGCGCCTGCCTGCCGGCCCGCGTGCGAACTGCCCCGGTCTTCGTGGGGTCATGCGCCTGCGCCAGCGCTCGACGGCCCCGTCGCTGTCGCGTGCCCGCGCGCCCGCGCGCCCGCGCGCCCGGTTGACCTCGCGCAAGTCCCTTCGCAGCACGGCGCTGCGACCATTCGGCCCGACCCGGCGCTCGCCGACCCGCATGCACGCGCGGGAAGTGCTGGCGACGCCCAACCCCGATGGCTACGCACGCCTGTTCGCGCACCGCGTACCCGCCTTCCCCGGCCGGCACGCCCTGGCACGCGCTGCCGGCAAGCGAGGTGCTGGCCCGCCTGGGCGCCGATGAGCGCGTCGGCCTCGACGCCGCGGAAGCGGCGCGGCGGCGCGCTGAACACGGCGACAACGCGCTGCCCGAACTGCCGCCGCGCCCGGCGTGGCGGACGTTCGCGCGCCAGTTCAAGAGCCCGCTCATCTACATCCTCCTGGCGGCCGTCGCACTCGCGGTGGCGCTCGGCCACCGCGGCGACGCGGTGGTCATCCTCGCCGTCGTGGTGATCAACGCGCTGATCGGCACCTTGCAGGAGGGAAGGGCCGAGCGCTCGATGGCCGCACTCGCCCGCCTGGCGGCGCTGCGCGTGCGTGTGCTGCGCGCGGGCCGGGAGCAGTGGCTCGAAGCACGCGAGCTCGTGCCCGGCGACATCGTGCTGCTGGCCGCCGGCGACGCAGTGGCCGCCGATGCCCGGCTGATCGAGGAAGCGCAGCTGCGAGTGGCCGAGGCCGCGCTGACCGGCGAGGCGGTGCCGGTGGCCAAGGCGGCGGCGCCGCTGCCCGAGGCCACCGGCCTGGCCGACCGCCACGACATGGTCTATTCGGGCACGCAGGTCGGCGCCGGCCGCGCCCGGGCCGTCGTCGTGGCCACCGGGCGCCACACCGAGGTCGGGCGCATCGCCGGCCTCGCGCAACGGGCCCAGGAACCCAGGACGCCGCTGGAGCAGCGCATCGCCGCCTTCGGCCGCGCGCTGGTGGTGGCGGCGCTGGCGCTCTTCGGCATCGTGGTGCTGCTCGGACTGGCTCGTGCGTTGCCGCTCGCCGAGGTGCTGATGGTGGCCATCAGCCAGATGGTGAGCATGGTTCCCGAAGGGCTGCCGGTGGCCATGACGATTGCTCTGGCCGTGGGCATGCAGCGCATGGCTGCGCGTGGCGCGATCATCCGGCGCCTGTCGGCCGTCGAGACACTCGGTTCGACCACCGTCATCTGCAGCGACAAGACGGGCACGCTGACGCGCAACGAGATGACCGTGGTGGCCCTGTGGCTGCCGCCGGCGCGCGCGATCGCGGTGGGCGGCATCGGCTACGCACCGTACGGCGAGTGGAGCGAAGGCGGGCAGCCCGTCGCGCTCGACGACCCGGCCTTGCGCACGCTGCTGCACGCCGCTGCGCTGTGCAACGACGCCGAGCTGCTGCCGCCCGAGGGCGAGCGCGCAGCCTGGCAGGTGCTGGGCGATCCCACCGAGGGCGCGCTGCGCGTGCTGGCGGCCAAGGGCGGCATCGACCTCGCCGCGCTCGGCCGCCGGTGGCCGCGCAGCGCCGAACTGCCCTTCGACTCCGACGCCAAACTGATGGCCACCGGTCACCGCGACGCGGTCGACGGTGCGCTGCGCGTGTTCGTCAAGGGCGCGCCCGAAGCCGTGCTGTCGCTGTGCCAGGCCCCGGCCGACGGCCCGAACCCGGCGGCGCACGAGGCCGCACGCGAGGCCGCCCACGAGGCCGCCCACGAGGCCGCCCACGAGGCCGCACGCAAGGCCGCACGCGAGGCCGCCGAAGCGATGGCCGCCCGCGCGCTGCGCGTGCTCGCCTTCGCGGTGCTGGAGGGTCAGGCGCTCGGGCCCGGTGCCGCGTTCGCCACCCTGCGCGGCCGCGCGCGCCTGCTGGGCCTGGTCGGCCAGATCGACCCGCCGCGCGAGGAGGCGCGCGCCGCGGTCGCCGAATGCCGCGCCGCCGGCATCCGGCCGGTGATGGTGACCGGCGACCACAAGCTCACGGGCCTGGCCATTGCGCGCGAGCTGGGCATCGCGCGCGGCAACGACCGCGCCGTCGACGGCGCCGAGCTCGAGCGCCTGGGCGAGGCCGAGCTGCGCGAGGCGCTCGCCGGGATCGCGGTGTTCGCGCGCGTGCAGCCGGCGCAGAAGCTGCGCATCGTCCAGGCGCTGCAGGCGTGCGGCGAGACGGTGGCGATGACCGGCGACGGCGTCAACGACGCGCCGGCGCTGGCCCGCGCGGACGTTGGCGTGGCCATGGGCATCACCGGCACGGAGGTGGCCAAGAGCGCCGCCAAGATCGTCATCACCGACGACAACTTCGCCACTCTCGTGGGCGCCGTCGAGCAGGGCCGCGTCGTCTACGGCAACCTGAAGAAGGTGATCCTGTACCTGTTCGCGACCTCGCTCGCCGAGGTCACGGTGCTGTTGCTGGCGTTGCTGGCTGGCTACCCGCTGCCGCTGGCGGCGGTGCAGATCCTGTGGATCAACATCGTCACCGAAGGCACCGTGACGGTGAACCTGGTGCTGGATCCGCCGGACGGCGACGAGATGCGGCGCCAGCCGGTGCCGCGCGACGATCGCCTGCTGGGTCGCAGCCTGCTGCGACGCGTGGCGCTGATGACGCCGATGATCGTCGCGGTCACCTTCGGCTGGTTCGCATGGCGCCTCGCGCAGGGCGTGCCCGAAGCGCAGGTGCGCACCGAGACCTTCACCGTGCTCGCGATGTGCCAGTGGTTCAACGTGCTCAACTGCCAGAGCGCCACCGTTTCGGCGTTGCGCCTCACGCTGCTGCGCAACCGCTGGCTGCTGGGCGGGCTGGCGCTGTCGGTGACGCTGCAGGCGGCGGTGCTGTACGTGCCGGCCCTGAACGCGCTGTTCCACACCGTGCCGCTGCGGCCCGAGACGCTGCTGCCGCTGGCGGCGCTGGCGAGCCTCGTGCTGTGGGCCGAGGAGGCACGCAAGCTGCTCGTGCGCGCCGCCGCGCCACGGCGCTGGAGGGCGGCATGACTCGCGCGCTGCTGGCACTGCAGTTCGTGCTGTGCGCGGTGCTGATCGCGCGCGCGGGCTACCTCCTCAGCGCGAGCGCCGATCGCATCGCGCGCGCCACCGGGCTCACCGGCGGCTGGATGGGGCTGGCACTGCTGGCCACCGTCACTTCGCTGCCCGAGCTGGCCTCGGGCGTCAGCGCGGTGGCCTGGATCGACGCCCCGAACCTCGCCGTGGGCAACGTGCTCGGCGCGTGCGTGTTCAATCTGCTGTTCCTGGCCGTGATCGACCTCGTGCAGCGTCGGCAGCCGATGTACCACCACGCCAGCACCACGCACCTGCTGTCGGCCGCGTTCGGCGTGGTGATGCTCGGCTTCGTCGCGATGAGCCTGGCGCTGGGCGCTCGCGCGCCGGCGGCCTTCAACGTGGGCCTGTACAGCCCGCTGCTGCTGGCGCTGTACCTGCTGGCCCTGAAGAGCGCCTTCGCCCACGAGCGCGCGCGCGCAACGGCGCAACCGGCCGGCGAGCCAGCGGCGCTGCGGCGCGACCTGCTGACCTTCGGCGCCACCGCCCTGGTGGTGCTGGCCGCTGGAACCTGGCTGCCCAGCCTCGCCGACCAGCTGGCGGCCGAGATGGGCTGGAGCCGCAGCTTCGTCGGCACGCTGTTCATGGCGCTGGTGACCACGCTGCCCGAGATGGCCGTCACGTTGTCGGCGCTGCGACTGGGCGCGCTGGACATGGCCATCGGCAACCTGCTGGGCAGCAACCTGTTCAACCTCGTCATCCTCGCCGTGGACGACGTCTTCTACGCCCGCGGGCCGCTGCTGGCCGACGCTTCGGCGGTGCACGCCGGCAGCACCGCCGCCGCGGTGCTGATGACGGGCCTCGTGATGATCGGCCTGGTCATGCGCCCACGCGGCCGGGTGCTGCGCGTGCTCAGCTGGGTCAGCGTCGGGCTCGTGGCAGCGTACGCGCTGAACGCGGCGTTCGTGTTCCTGCACGGCGCCTGAGGGCTCACTTGCGCCAGAACTGCGGCGTGAACAGCACCAGCACCGACAGCATCTCCAGCCGCCCGAGCAGCATCGCGACCGTGCAGACCCAGGTCTGGAAGTCGGTCAGGCCCTGGTAGTTGCTCGCGGGCCCCACCTGGCCGAGGCCGGGGCCGGTGTTGTTGATGCAGGCGATGGTGGCGGTGGCCGCGCTCACGAGGTCCATGCCGGAGAAGAGCAGCAAGAGGGTCACCAGCGCCGACACCGAGCCGTAGATGAGCATGAAGGCGAGCACCGAATACAGCACCTGGGCGGGCACGATGGTGCCGGCCAGCGTCACCGGCTGCACCGAGCGCGGGTGCACGATGCGCGTCAACTCGCGCCGCGCGAGTTTCATCATCAGCAGCGAACGGATCAGCTTGATGCCGCCGCCGGTGCTGCCGGCGCAGGTGGCGAAGCTGCACAGGAAGAGCATGAAGGCCGGCGCGAACACCGGCCACCCGGCGTAGTCCTCGGTGGCGAAGCCGGTGGTGGTGGCGATCGAGACGACGTTGAAGGCGGCGTGCCGCAGCGATTCGGCGAACGTGGGGTACACGCCGTGCGCGGCGAGGTACAGCGCCACCGCCAGCACCGCGCCGGCCATCAGGGCGAAGTACACGCGCGCCTCGAGGTCGCGCCACAGCGCGGCCAGCGAGCGCTTCTTCCAGACCAGGAAGTACAGCGAGAAGTTGACGCCGGCCAGCGTCATGAAGACGACCGCCACCGCCTCGATGGCCGGTGACTTGAAGGCGCCGAAGCTGTCGTCGTAGGCCGCGAAGCCGCCCAGCCCCATCGTCGAGCACATGTGCATGAAGGCGTCGGCCCAGCCCATGCCGGCGAGGTGGTAGGCGACGAAGCAGGCGGCCGAGATCGCGAAGTACACCGTCCACAGGCCGCGCGCCGTCTCGGCGATGCGCGGCGTCAGCTTCTGGTCCTTCATCGGCCCGGCGGTCTCGCTCTTGAAAAGCTGCGATGCGCCGACGCCCAGCAGCGGCAGGATCGCCACCACGAGCACGATGATGCCCATGCCGCCGATCAGCACCATGAAGCAGCGCCACACGTTGAGCGACAGCGGCAGCTTCTCCAGCCCGGTGAGCACCGTGGCGCCGGTGGTGGTGAGGCCGCTCATGGCCTCGAAGTAGGCGTCGGTGAAGCTGAGGCCGGGGATCGCGAACAGCAGCGGCAGCGCACCGAAGGCCGGCAGCAGCGCCCAGGTCAGCGTCACCAGCACGAAGCCGTCGCGCGGCTG
>JAEUPF010000044.1 GCA_016790425.1 Rubrivivax sp. | reverse complement strand
AGCACCTTGACCTTCACGACCTGGCCTTCGGCGAGGAAGTCGGTGACCTTCTCGACGCGCTGGTGCGCGATCTGGCTGATGTGCAGCAGGCCGTCCTTGCCGGGCAGGATCTGCACGAGCGCGCCGAAGTCGAGGATCTTCGTGATCGGGCCTTCGTAGACCTTGCCGATCTCGGCCTCGGCGGTGATGTCCTCGATGCGCTTCTTCGCGAAGGCGGCCTTGTCGGCGTCGGTGCTGGCACTCGTGATCGTGCCGTCCTCGGCGATGTCGATCGTCGTGCCGGTCTCCTCGGTCAGCGCGCGGATCGTCGAGCCGCCCTTGCCGATCACGTCGCGGATCTTCTCCGGGTTGATCTTCATCGTGTACAGGCGCGGCGCGAACTGGCTCACCTCGGCCTTGGCGCCGCCGATCGCCTCGACCATCTTGCCGAGGATGTGCAGGCGCGCTTCCTTGGCCTGCGCCAGCGCCACCTGCATGATCTCCTTGGTGATGCCCTGGATCTTGATGTCCATCTGCAGGGCGGTGATGCCGGCGCCGGTGCCGGCCACCTTGAAGTCCATGTCGCCGAGGTGATCCTCGTCGCCGAGGATGTCGGTCAGCACGGCGAAGCGGTTGCCTTCCTTGATGAGGCCCATCGCGATGCCGGCCACGTGCGCCTTCAGCGGCACGCCGGCATCCATCAGGCTCAGGCAGCCGCCGCAGACGCTGGCCATCGACGAGCTGCCGTTGCTCTCGGTGATCTCGCTGACCACGCGCAGCGTGTAGGGGAAGTCTTCCTTGGCCGGCAGCACCGCCACCAGCGCCCGCTTGGCCAGGCGCCCGTGGCCGATCTCGCGCCGCTTCGGGCTGCCGACGCGGCCGGTCTCGCCGGTGGCGAACGGCGGCATGTTGTAGTGGAGCATGAAGCGGTCTTCGAACTCGCCGGCCAGCGCGTCGATGCGCTGCGCGTCGCGCTCGGTGCCCAGCGTCGCGGCCACCAGCGCCTGCGTCTCGCCGCGCGTGAACAGCGCGCTGCCGTGCGTGCGCGGCAAGAGGCCGGTGCGGATCTCGATCGGGCGCACGGTGCGCGTGTCGCGGCCGTCGATGCGCGGCTCGCCGGCGAGGATCTGGCTGCGCACGATGCGCGCCTCGGCGTCGAACAGCAGCGCGTCGACCTTCACTTCGTCGAACGCGGCGCCCTCGGCCGTCAGCGCCGCCTTGACCTCGGCGTAGGCGCTGCGGCAGGCCTGCGTGCGGGCCTGCTTGCTGCGGATCTGGTAGGCGGCGCGCAGCTTGTCGTCGGCAAGGCCGTTCACCTTGGCGATGAAGGCCTCGTCCTTGGCCGGCGCCTGCCACTGCCACTCGGGCTTGCCGGCTTCGCGCACGAGGTCGTTGATGTGGCGAATGGCGATCTTGCCCTGCTCGTGGCCGAAGACGACGGCGCCGAGCATCACCTCCTCGGTGAGCTGCTGCGCCTCGCTCTCGACCATCAGCACCGCCGCTTCGGTGCCGGCGACAACCAGGTCCATCTGGCTGTCGGCCAGCTGCGCCTTCGTCGGGTTGAGCACGTACTGGCCGTTGACGTAGCCCACGCGCGCCGCGCCGATCGGGCCGTTGAACGGCACGCCGCTGATCGCCAGCGCCGCGCTGGCGCCGATCATCGCCGGGATGTCGGCGGCGACCTCCGGGTTCAGGCTCAGCACGTGGATGACGACCTGCACCTCGTTGTAGAAGCCCTCGGGGAAGAGCGGCCGGATCGGGCGGTCGATGAGGCGGCTGGTGAGCGTCTCGAGTTCGCTCGGGCGGCCTTCGCGCTTGAAGAAGCTGCCCGGGATCTTGCCCGCGGCGTAGGTCTTCTCGATGTAGTCGACGGTGAGCGGGAAGAAGTCCTGCCCGGCCTTGGCCTCGCTGCGCGCGACGACGGTGGCGAGCACCACCGTGTCGTCCATGTTGACGATGACGGCGCCGCCGGCCTGGCGGGCGATCTCACCGGTCTCGAGCGTGACGCTGCTGGCGCCCCACGGGAAGGTCTTGGTGACCTTGTTGAAGATGCTCATCGTGCGTCTCCTGTTTCAAAGCTGGAGGAGCGGTTGCGCGCGATGCCATTCCAGCGGAGCCGCGTGCCCTGTCGCGCGATGGCGAGGACCGGCGAGGCGCCCTTGGAATGACACGGCAGCGTGCAACCCGGTTGCGTGGAAGGTTGCGGCGCGGCGGGGTGCCTGGGCGCGCCCGCCGGCCGCGCGAAGAGCCGCCTACTTGCGCAGGCCGAGCTTGGTGATGAGCGCCGTGTAGCGCTCGGCGTCCTTGTCCTTCAGGTACGTCAACAGGCGCTTGCGCTGGTTGACAAGCTTGAGCAGACCGCGGCGACCGTGATGGTCCTTCAGGTGCTGCTTGAAGTGCGGCGTCAGCTCGTTGATGCGGGCGGTGAGCAGGGCGACCTGCACCTCGGGGCTGCCGGTATCGGCAGGGCCACGGGCGTTGCCCTTGACGATGTCGGCCTTGGCGGCGGTGGTGAGCGGCATGTGTTTCCGGTGGAAGGGCGGAAGACCTGCCGCGCCCTGCCGGACCGGGCTTCGTGACAACACGAAGCGCGGCCGCCGCGCGCGAAGGTTTCCGAGGTTGGACTTGCGGTCACCAGTGAAACCGACCGGTGCCGTGCTGGGCTGCCGGGCAGGGGGCCAAAGGAAGGCCCCCTCGGACAGCGGGCGGCATTATAGCCACGCGGGTGCGCTGCCCCAGGCAGCGCGCAGGGCCGCCCGTGGGCATGCCCTCCTCGTGCCCTGCTCATGCCCTCCCCTCACCCTCTTGACCCTAGCCCGAGCGTGCCCATATTGGCTCGAGGTGGGCTCCGGCGGTCGTCGGAGCCCCGGCAACCGAAGACGAACGGAAGAGGAAAGGAGAGAGTCCATGTTCCTGGTCCCAATGACCCGCGAATCGCGTGACCTCGCACGCAGCTTCGAACGCCTGTTCGACGACGCTTTCGGCGGCAGCTTCTTCACCGGCCTGCCGGCGACGCGAGGCGACGGCAACGCGCCGCGCAGCCCCGCGCTCGATCTCGTGGAGTCCGACCGCGCCTACACGGTCAAGCTGGAAATGCCCGGCGTGAAGAAGGAAGACGTCAAGGTCACGATCGACGGCGCACGTGTCAGCGTCTCGGCGCAAAGCGAGCGCAACGAGGAGAAGAAGGAAGGCGACCGCGTCGTCTACCGCGAGCGGTCGCTGTCCAGCTATGCCCGCAGCTTCACGTTGCCGGCCGAGGTGGACCAGGCCGGCGCGGCGGCGAAGCTGGACAACGGCGTGCTGGTGCTGGAACTGCCCAAGCGGGCGACGACGGCCGCCAAGGCGATCTCGGTCGCCTGAGCGCGCGTTTTCGGCTCGCCAGGGAAGCGCGCTCAAGCCGCTGGCGCCAGTTCCTCCAGCGGCCAGCGCGGGCGCACGTCGAAGGCGCCTGCGCGCGTGCCTTCGTCCAGCCCGCTGCGCACGCGCAGGGCGGCGGCCAGCGCGATCATCGCCCCGTTGTCGGTGCACAGCGCCGCAGGCGGGAAGTGCACCCGCGCGCCCAGGCGCCGGGCGCCGGCCGCCAGGGTGGCGCGCAGCCCCCGGTTGGCGCCCACGCCCCCGGCGACGACCAGGCGCGACAGGCCGGTTTGCTGCAGCGCCCGCAGCGCCTTGGCGGCGAGCACGTCGACGATCGCCGCCTGCGTCGCTGCGGCGAGGTCGGCGCGCAGGCGCTGCGAGGGGCTCGGCCCGAGCTTGCGCAACTGCGTCAGCACCGCCGTCTTCAGGCCGGCGAACGAGAAGTCGAGGTCGCCGCTGTGCTTGAGCGGCCGGGGCAGCGCGAATGCGTGCTCGTCGCCGCATTCGGCCAGCTTGGCCAGCGCCGGCCCGCCGGGGTAGCCGAGGCCGAGCAGCTTGGCCGTCTTGTCGAACGCCTCGCCGGCGGCGTCGTCGATCGTCTCGCCGAGCAGCTCGTAGCGGCCGACGCCGGCCACGCGCATCAGCTGCGTGTGGCCCCCGGAGACGAGCAGCGCGACGAACGGGAATGCGAGCGCTGCCTCACCGCTGCCCGCGCCGTCGCCGGCGGCAGCCTCGGCGAGGAAAGGCGACAGCAGATGCCCTTCGAGGTGGTGCACGCCCAGCGTCGGCCTTCCCAGCGCCGCGCCCAGCGCCACCGCGACGCCGGCACCGACGAGCAACGCGCCGGCCAGGCCCGGCCCGCGGGTGTAGGCCACGAGGTCCACGTCGGCGAGGCCGACGCCGGCCTCGCCGAGCACCTGGCGCGCCAGCGGCAGCACGCGCCGGATGTGGTCGCGCGAAGCGAGTTCGGGCACCACGCCGCCATAGGCTTCATGCATCGCCGCCTGGCTGTGCAGCGCCTCGGCCAGCAAGCGCGGCGGCGCGCCCGCCTCGGCGCGCACCAGCGCCACGCCGGTCTCGTCGCACGAGGATTCGAAGCCGAGGACGATCAACGCGCTTCCTCGGCGTGCGCCGGGCGGCGGCCGCACGGTGCCCTCACCCGTGCTTCTCCTTGGCGTGGTTGATCGAGTACTTCGGGATCTCGATGGTCACGTCCTTGTCGCTGACGATCGCCTGGCAGGACAGGCGCGAGGTCGGCGTCAGGCCCCAGGCGCGGTCGAGCAGATCCTCCTCGGCCTCGTCGAGTTCCCCCAGCGACTCGAAGCCTTCCTTCACGACGACGTGGCAGGTGGTGCAGGCGCAGCTCATCTCGCAGGCATGCTCGATCGGGATGCCGTTCTCCAGCAAGGCCTCGCAGATCGAGGTGCCGCGCTCGGCCGTGATCTCGTCGCCCTCGGGACAGTATTCGGCGTGCGGGAGGATGCGGATGACGGGCATGGCGCCTTTCAGACTTCTTCCAGCCGCTTGCCGGCCAGCGCTCGGCGGATGCCCTGGTTCATGCGCGCGGCGGCGAAGGCTTCGGTGCCGGCGGCCAGCGCCTTCACCGCAGCCTCGATGGCCTGCGCGTCGGTGCCTTCGGCGCGGTGCAGCGCCTCGGCCATGAGCTGCTCGATCTCCGCCCGCTCGGCCGCCTGCAGCAACGCACCGTCGGCGGCGATGGCCGAGCGCGTGGCCAGCACCAGCCGTTCGGCCTCGACCCGCGCCTCGCGCAGGCTGCGCGCGGCCATGTCGCCTTCGGCGTTGGCAAAGCCCTCGCGCAGCATGCGCGCGATGTCGTCGTCGGCCAGGCCGTAGCTCGGCTTCACCGACACCGCCGCCTCGACGCCCGAGCCGAGCTCGCGGGCGCTGACGCTCAACAGGCCGTCGGCGTCGACCTGGAAGGTGACGCGGATGCGCGCCGCGCCGGCGGCCATCGGCGGGATGCCGCGCAGCTCGAAGCGCGCCAGCGAGCGGCAGTCCTCGACGCGGTCGCGCTCGCCCTGGACGACGTGGATGGCCATCGCCGTCTGGCCGTCCTTGAAGGTGGTGAAGTCCTGCGCCTTGGCCACCGGGATCGTCGTGTTGCGCTCAACGATGCGCTCGACCAGGCCGCCCATCGTCTCGATGCCCAGCGACAGCGCGATCACGTCCAGCAGCAGCAGTTCGCCCTCGCGGCCATGGCCGGCCAGCGAATGCGCCTGCAACGCCGCGCCGATGGCCACCACCTCGTCGGGATTGACGTTGGTGAGGACGCGACCGGGCCACTGCGCTCCGAACAGGTCGCGCACCGCTTCACGCACGAGCGGCATGCGCGTGCTGCCGCCCACCATCACGACCCCTTGCACGTGGTCGCGCTCGACCCTGGCATCGCGCAGCACGCGCCGCACCTCGCGCAGCGTGCGCTCGACGTAGGGCCGTGCCAGCGCCTCGAGTTCGGCACGCGTGACGGTGACCTCGACGATGCCCTCGCCGATCGTGGCGCGCCAGGGAACCGAGGCCGCCGCGCTCAGCGCTTCCTTCGCCGAGCGCGCCGCCACCAGCGCGGCGCGCCGGTCCTGCGCCGTGCGCGCGGCGACACCCGCGCGGGCGAGCGCCCACTCGGCGAGCGCCTGGTCGATGTCGTCACCGCCGAGCGCCGCGTCGCCGCCGGTCGCGACGACCTCGAAGACGCCGCGCGTGAGCCTGAGCAGCGAGATGTCGAACGTCCCGCCACCGAGGTCGTACACCGCGTACAGGCCCTCGGCGCCGTGGTCCAGGCCGTAGGCCACCGCCGCCGCCGTGGGCTCGCTGATGAGGCGCAGCACTTCGAGGCCGGCGAGCCTGGCAGCGTCTTTCGTCGCCTGGCGCTGCGCGTCGTCGAAGTACGCCGGCACGGTGATGACGGCGCCGTACAGCTCGGCGTCGAAGGTGTCCTCGGCGCGCTGGCGCAGCGCGGCCAGGATCTCGGCCGACACCTCCACCGGCGTCTTCTCGCCGGCCACCGGCGTGGCGATCGCCACCATGCCCGGCCCGTCGACGAAGCGGTACGGCAGCTTGTCGCCGCCGGCGATGTCCGCCAGGCGCCGGCCCATCAGCCGCTTCACCGAGACGATGGTGTTCTCCGGGTCCTCGGCCTGCGCGGCCAGCGCGCTGTAGCCGATGACGCGCTTGCCGTCCTCGAGGTAACGCACGGCCGAAGGCAGCAGCACCCGGCCGGCGGCGTCGGGCAGGCATTCGGGCAGACCGTGCCGGATGGCCGCGACGAGCGAATGCGTCGTGCCGAGGTCGATGCCCACCGCCACGCGCCGCTGGTGCGGGTCGGGGCCGGCACCCGGCTCGGAAATCTGCAGCAGGGCCATGGGGGGTGCGTGGCGTCGAGTGGGAAGGCTGCGCTCGCGCAACGCCGCTCAGTGCGCGTCCAGCGCCTCGAGCCGGCGCGCGATGTCTTCGCGGAAGCGGGCCACGAACATCAGCGCGCGCACCTGGGCGGCCGCGGCCGTGGTGTCGCCCGCCTCGTCGAGCAGCTGCGCGAGCTGTGCGAGCCCGGCGCGCTCGTCGCGCGCCACGGCGTCGTCCAGCGCCTGCACGGCAGCGGCACCATCGGCGTCGTCGAGCGCCTCGCGCCATTGCATCTGGCGGGCCAGGAACGCCGCCGGCATCGCCGTATTGCGCTCGGCATCGATCGGCACGCCGCGCAGTTCGCACAGGTACGCCGCGCGCTTCAACGGGTCCTTCAGTCGCGCGTGCGCTTCGTTGACGCGCACGGCCCATTGCATCGCCAGCCGCTGCGCAGCGGCGCCCTCGGCGGCGAAGCGGTCGGGGTGCACCTGCGCTTGCAGGCTGCGGCGACGCTCGTCGAGGGCGGCGCGGTCGAGCCCGTGCTGCTCGGGCAGGCCGAACAGCACGAAGTCGTTGTCGGTGAGCTGCGGCATCTTCGTCGCGCTCACGGCGAAAGCCGCCTGCCGTAGAAGACCGACAGGCCGTTGTCCGGATAGCCGCCGAACGGGCCCCGTTCGCGGTAGCCGCAGCGCTCGTACAGGCGTACCGCCTCGGTCTGGTCGCGGCCGGTCTCGAGCAGTGCCAGGCCGACGCCTTCGTCCAGCAGCGTCGCTTCGAGTTCGGCAACGAGCGCCGCCCCGAGGCGGCGCCCGCGCTGCGCCGGCGCCACGTACATGCGCTTGACTTCGCCGTAGCGCTCGCCGCCGGTGGCCTCCTCGCCGGGCATCAGCCGCACCGCCGCCGTGCCCACGGCGCGACCCGCGCCGGCATCGCCCGGCCCGGCCTGCGCATCGGCCTCGCGCGCAACGAGAAAGCGCACTTCCGGCGCGCCGAGCGACGCCACGTCCATGATGTGGTTGGCCTCGGGCGGGTACAGCGCGCCGAGGTAGTCGTCCAGCGAGCGCAGCAGCGCCATCACCTCGGGCTGGTCGGGGCGTTCGCGGCGGATGAGGAAGTCGCTCGGCATGGCTGACGAAGAAAGGGCGCAGTCTCCTGCCGCGCCCGTCTGCTGGTGAGGCGGGGTCGGCGGTTCAGACGCGGAACGACTCCCCGCAGCCGCAGCGGTCCTTCTCGCGCGGGTTGTGGAACTTGAAGCCTTCGTTCAGCCCTTCGCGCACGAAGTCCAGCTCGGTGCCGTCCAGGTAGGGCAGGCTCTTCGGATCGACGAACACCTTGACGCCGTGGCCTTCGAAGACGATGTCCTCGGGCGCCGCCTCGTCGGCGTACTCGAGCTTGTAGGCCAGGCCGGAGCAGCCGGTGGTCTTGACGCCCAGCCGCACGCCCACCCCCTTGCCGCGACGGGCGAGGTAGCGGGTGACGTGCCGCGCGGCGGCTTCGGTCAGCGTGACGGCCATGGTCCTTCGCGTCGTTGCTCGTTGCGGGTCCGGCGTTCAGCGTGCCGCTGCGGCGGCTGCGACGGGCTGTGCAGCCGCGGCCGGCCGACCCTCGGCCGGCGCCGCGGCGTCGCCGTGCTTGCTCTTGTAGTCCTGCACGGCGGCCTTGATGGCGTCCTCGGCCAGGATGGAGCAGTGGATCTTCACCGGCGGCAGCGCCAGCTCTTCGGCGATCTGCGTGTTGCGGATCGTCATCGCCTCGTCCAGGCTCTTGCCCTTCACCCATTCGGTGACGAGCGAGCTGGAGGCGATGGCGCTGCCGCAGCCGTACGTCTTGAAGCGTGCATCCTCGATCAGCCCGGTGGCCGGGTCGACCTTGATCTGCAGCTTCATCACGTCGCCGCAGGCCGGCGCACCGACCATGCCGGTGCCCACCGTGGCATCACCTTTGTCGAAGCTGCCGACGTTGCGCGGGTTTTCGTAGTGGTCTACGACCTTGTCGCTGTAAGCCATGTTCGTTTCCCTATGACCCCTGGATCGACCCTTGGGTCGGATTGTCCCTCGCTGCCAGCGCCCGCCGGCCGCCTGGCCGCCTCAGTGCGCCGCCCACTGGATGCTGCCCAGATCGACGCCGTCCTTGTACATCTCCCACAACGGCGACAGGTCGCGCAGCTTGGCGACGCGGTCGCGCAGCAAGGCGGTGGCGGTGTCGATGTCGTGCTCGGTCGTGAAGCGGCCGATCGTCATGCGCAGGCTCGAGTGCGCCAGCTCGTCGCTGCGGCCGAGCGCGCGCAGCACGTAGCTCGGCTCGAGGCTGGCGCTGGTGCAGGCGCTGCCCGAGCTGACGGCGATGCCCTTGACGCCCATGATCAGGCTCTCGCCCTCGACGAAGTTGAAACTGGCGTTGACGTTGTGCGGCACGCGGCGCTCGAGGTCGCCGTTGATGAACACCTGCTCGATGCCGGCAATGCCGTCGAGCAGGCGCCTTTGCAGCATACGGATGCGCTCCAGTTCGGTGCCCATCTCGGTGCGCGCGATCTCGAACGCCAGACCCATGCCCACGCACTGGTGCGTCGGCAGCGTTCCGCTTCTCATGCCTCGTTCGTGACCGCCGCCGTGCATCTGCGCTTCCAGGCGCACGCGCGGCTTGCGCCGCACATACAGCGCGCCGATGCCTTTCGGCCCGTAGGTCTTGTGCGACGCCAGGCTCATCAGGTCGACCGGCAGCTTCGCCAGGTCGATCGCCACCTTGCCGGTGGCCTGCGCCGCGTCGACATGGAAGACGATGCCGCGCTCGCGGCACAGGGCGCCGATGGCGGCGACGTCCTGGATGACGCCGATCTCGTTGTTGACCAGCATCACCGAGACGAGGATCGTGTCCTTGCGCAGCGCCGCCTTGAGCCGGTCGAGGTCGAGCAGGCCGTCGGGCTGCACGTCGAGGTAGGTCACCTCGAATCCCTGTCGCTCGAGCTCCCGCGTCGTATCGAGCACGGCCTTGTGCTCGGTCTTGACGGTGACGAGGTGCCGGCCGCGGCTGCCGTAGAAGTGGGCCGCGCCCTTGAGCGCCAGGTTGTTGCTCTCGGTGGCGCCGCTGGTCCAGACGATCTCGCGCGGGTCGGCACCGATGAGTTGCGCCACCTGGGTCCGCGCCTTCTCGACCGCTTCCTCCGCCTCCCAGCCCCAGGCGTGGCTGCGGCTGGCCGGGTTGCCGAAGTGCTCGCGCAGCCACGGGATCATCGCGTCGACGACGCGCGGGTCGCACGGCGTCGTGGCGCCGTAGTCCATGTAGATGGGCAGGTGCGGGGTCATGCGGCGATTGTTGTCTGTTGTGGCACGGGGTCCGGCGAGCGGCCGGCAGCGGGCGCCGGGCGGCCGGTGCGAAGCACGCGCCGGCCGCCGCAGCGGACCATCCTCACTTGCTCAACGCCGTGCCGAGTGCGAACACCGAATTGGGCGCGTTGACCTTGATCGGCTTGACCACCGGCGTCGGCGAGATGGCGCGCTTGACCGGCGCGCCGTCGACCGACACGCCCTTGGCAAGCTGGTCGTCGACCAGTCCCTTGAGCGAGATCGAATCGAGGTACTCGATCATGCGGGTGTTCAGGTTCGTCCACAGGTCGTGCGTCATGCACTTGCCAGCGTCGGCGCCCATGCAGTCTTCCTTTCCGCCGCAGCCGGTGGCGTCGATCGGCTCGTCGACGGCGACGATGATGTCGGCGACGCTGATCTCCTCGGCCGGGCGGCCGAGCGAGTAACCGCCGCCGGGGCCGCGGGTGCTTTCGACGAGTTCGTGCCGCCGCAGCTTGCCGAACAGCTGCTCGAGGTAGGAAAGCGAGATCTGCTGGCGCTGGCTGATGGCGGCCAAGGCCACCGGCCCGGCGTTCGAACGCAGGGCCAAGTCGATCATCGCGGTGACCGCAAAGCGGCCTTTGGTGGTGAGTCGCATCGGTTTTGCTCCGGCGGGAAAGGCCCCGTTCGCGGTAGATCACGCGCGGCTGCCCTGGTTCCCGACTAAACGACTCAAGTATACAACTTACCCGACCAAATCGCTCGACATTGGCATTGGCTGCGGCAGGGGCGGCCGCTCGACGACGGGCGCCGCGAACCCCCGACCGCGCACCGACCGCGCACCGACCGCGCACCCGGCCGCGCACTCGCCCACGCCCGGGCATCCGGCCGCGCGCCGGGCTGCCTCAGCGCGGCTCGAGGCCGGCCGGCTTGGCGGCAGCGCCCGGCTCGACGGCGGGCCGCAGCACCCCCTCGCGCAGCAGCCGCTGCACAAAGCCGTCGCAGGCGCGCTCGACCAGGTCGAGCACGCGGTCGAACCCCATATCGGGGCCGTAATACGGGTCGGGAACCTCGCGCTCGGCCAAGCCACCGGCCAGCGTGAGCAGTTCGATGCGCGGCGACTCCGGCGCCGGCGACTTGCGCTGCAGCCAGGCGAGGTTCGACTCGTCCATCGCCAGCATCCAGTGGAAGCGCGCGAAATCGTGCCCCTGCACGGGGCGCGCCTTGATCGCGGCGATGTCGTAGCCGCGCGCGGCGGCGTAGCGGATGGCGCGCGGGTCGGGCCGCTCCTCGGTGTGGTAGCCGTGCGTGCCGGCCGAATCGACACGCACCGCGCGGTGCAGGTTCTCGCGGCGCAGCCGCGCGCGCAGCACGCCTTCGGCGGTGGGCGAACGGCAGATGTTGCCGGTGCACACCATCAGCACATGCAGCGCACCGGGCAGCGGCGCTTCGTCCTCGCCAGCGGGAGAACGCTTCCAGAAGGCCAGCGAAGGGAGTCGGTCGCGCAGCGCCATCACGGCTCAGGATAGCAAAGCGCCCGCCCGGGCCGGCGGCGCGGGGCCCTTCAGCCACGGGGCGCGGCGCCGATAACCAGCCGGGATCCGGCCGCGCCAGGCCGTCCCGCCTTGCCATGCCCCGGTAAGCCATGCTCGACGAAACCGCGACGATCGAAGCCGCAGGCGCCGCTCCGGCCGCGGCCGCTCAGCCCGAGGCCGCGCCCGCGGCCGCCGTGGAACACGCTGCCCGTGCCGCGGTGGCCCCGTTCGAGGCTTTGCCGGCTGCGGCTGTGCCGCTGCCGGTGCCGGCACCCGCACACGACGTCCGACCGGAGGCGCCGGCCCGCCAGCGCCTGAGCTGCCCGCATTGCGCCCGCCCGGTGCGCCGTTGCCGCCGCACGCTCGTGCAGCGCTGGCTGACGCGCAACCAGGATCGCGCGCGCTACCGCTGCACGGGGCCGCTTTGCGGCTGGTCGGGACTGCTCACGCGCCGCCCGAGCCACGCGGGCGCGGCGGCGGCACCGGCGCCACAGGACGCCCAGCCGCCGCGGCGATAGGCACCACGACAGCGTCCTGCACGCTGGCCCCGAAGGCCTGTTCGCGCAAGAGCGCGAGCTGGTCCCGCACCCGGGCCGCCTTCTCGAACTCGAGGTTGCGCGCGTGCTCCAGCATCT
>JAEUPF010000041.1 GCA_016790425.1 Rubrivivax sp. | reverse complement strand
TGACGAGCACCGACGACGCGGCGCTGGCGCAGCAGGCGCGCGGCGCCGGCTTCGCCACGGTGCTGCTGAAGCCCGTGACGCCCTCGACGCTTCTGGACGCGCTGGCGGTGGCACTGCACCTGCGCTCGCCCGGCCGCGCCGCGGCGCCGCGCACCACCGGCGATGCGATGGAGCGCGAGGTGCGCGCCAGCCGCAGCGGCCGCCGGGTGCTGGTGGCCGAGGACAACCCCATCAACCAGGAAGTGGCCGGCGAACTGCTGCGCGCCGCCGGCCTCGTCGTCGCCACGGCCAACGATGGGAACGAGGCCGTCGAGCGCGCACTGGCCGGCGACTGCGACCTCGTGCTGATGGACGTGCAGATGCCCGGCGCCGACGGCCTGGAGGCGACGCGCCGCATCCGTGCGGCGGGCCGCACCGACCTGCCGATCGTGGCGATGACGGCCAACGCGTTCGGCGAAGACCGGCAGGCCTGCCTGGCCGCCGGCATGAACGACCACGTGGCCAAGCCGGTGGATCCCGAGCGGCTGTACGCGACGCTGTTGCGCTGGCTGCCGGCTAATGCGCCTGCGCCTGGGCCTGCCACGCCCTTCGGCGCCGCCGAAGGCATGACGCTGGGCGCGGGGTCGGTTTCACCATCGACCTCGCCGTCGATTCCGCCGTCGATTCCGCCGTCGACTCCGCCGTCGATTCCGGCCTCGATTCCGGCCTCGATTCCGCCCTGGATTCCGCCGTCGCTGTCGCCCTCGATTCCGCCCTCGCCGTTGGCGGCACCATCGGTCGCCGCATCGGTCGCCCCATCGGTCGCCCCATCGGTCGCCCCATCGGTCGCGCCGCCGGTCGCGCCGCCGGCGAGGGCGGCCAGCGCGCCCAGCCCGCGGTCAGTCCCGCGGTCAGTCCCGCCGTCAGTCCCTGCGTCAGTCCCGCCGACACCGGCCCCGCCGCCGGCTGCGCCGCTGCACGACCGCCTGGCCGCCGTTCCCGGCCTGGACGTCGGGCAGGCGATGCGCGTCGTCGGCGGCCAGCCCGCGCTTTTCCGGCGCGTGCTCGAGCGCTTCGTGCAGGCCTACGGCGGGCACGACCCGCTGCCGCTGGACGCGGCGCGCGCGCACTCGCTGCGCGGCGCCTGCGCCACCATCGGCGCGGTGCAGATCGCCGCTGCGCTGCACGACTACGAACGCGCCGCCCGCGCCAGGTCCGGCGAGGCCGCCGACAGCGGCGAGATGCAGCAGCAGGCCGAGGCCATCGCCGCCGAGTTGCGGCTGCTGATCGAACGCCTGCGCGCCGAGCTGGCGGCGGGCTGAGCCCCGGCCGGGGTCAGCGCCGCCTTCAGCCAGCGCGCACCGCGCCCGCCCTGCCCGCCTCGACGACGAAGCGCGCCGCGCTGACCACCGCGCTGGCGGGATCGTTCGGCTGCGCCACCACGCGCAGGTCGGCCTCGAGCCGGTCTTTCGTCAACGCAAAGCGCATGTAGCCGCGCTCCTGGCTGCGGCCGTAATGGATGTGCGGGTTGAATCGCAGCGCCGCGTCGACCGAGCTCTGCGAGCTGCCGCGGCTGCTGATCGAGGTGCCGCAGAACTCGGTGGCGACGAAGGGGGCGGTGGCATCGTCGGGGTCGACGCGCAGGTCGGCCACGTAGTTGGCGTGCACGTCGCCGCCGAGCACGACGGCGCCGGGCACCTTTCGCTCGGCCAGCACCGACAGCAGCCGCTGGCGCGCCCAGGGGTAGCCGTCCCAGCCGTCGGTCCAGTAGCGGCCCTGCATCGCTGCCGGGTCGGTGCCGGGCAAGGCGCGCTCGCTCACCGCCTCGCGCGTGAAGCGCGCCATCAGCGTCTGCTGCGCCAGCAGGTTCCACGGGTGCGCCAGGCTCCAGCCTTCGGCCAGCCAGCGTTCCTGCGCCGCGCCCAGCAGCGTGCGCGCGGTCTCGCGCACGAGGCCGGGGCAGTCGCGCAACGGCACCGTGTTGCTGCCGCCGCCGCGGTCGGCGCGCGGGCACAACTGCGGGTCGCGGAACTGGCGATCGTCGATCCATTGCAGCCGCGCCAGCGTGCCCCAGTCGAGCCTTCCGTGGATCGTCGCGGCGCCGCCGTTGGCACTGAGCGGCCGCAGCGAATGCGGCAGCGGCATGTGCTCCCACCACGCCCGGTAGGCGGCGACGCGGCGGGCGGCGAAGTCGGGCTGCAGCCGCTCGCCCTGCAGCCCGGCGTAGTCGTTCTCGACCTCGTGGTCGTCCCAGATGACGATCCACGGCGCGGCAGCGTGCGCGGCCTGCAGCAGCGGGTCGGTCTTGTACTGCGCGTAGCGGTCGCGATAGCCGGCGAGCGTGGTCGCCGCCCCGCCGGTGTGCGCGCGCACCGCGTTCGGCGGCGAGGCGTACTCGTAGATGTAGTCGCCGAGGAAGAGCACGAGGTCGAGCTGCGGCGAAGCGCCGGCCGCCGCCGCGTCGCGCCACGCCGCCCAGTGGCCATGGTCCCAGCGCTGGCAGCTGGCGATGGCGAAGTCCAGCCGCGCCACCGCCGCCTCGGGCGCCGGCGCCGTGCGCGTGCGGCCGCTGGCGCTGCGCTGCCCGCGCGCGGCGAAGCGGTACCAGTACCAGCGCGAGGGCTCCAGGCCCGCGACTTCCACGTGCAGCGTGTGCGCGTCGCCGGCACGCGCCACGTCGCTGCCGCGCGCGACGATGCTCTTGAACGCTTCGTCGGCCGCCACTTCCCAGGTCACCGGGACCTCGCCCGCGGCGGCCGCGGCAACGGCATCGCCCCCGCCCGGGCCCGGGCCGCCTTCGCCCGAAGTGGCCGGCGCCAGGCGCGTCCACAACACCACCGAGGTGGCCGTCGGCGAACCCGAAGCGATGCCGTACGGGAACAACGGCGCGTCGGCAGCGCGCGCGTCGCGAACGAACAGCGGCAGGGCCAGGCCCGCGGCATTGGCCACGCCGGCAGCGCCGGCGACGAAGAGCTGTTGGACGGCGCGGCGCCGGCGGAGGTCGGTCATGCGCGCAGTGTGCCCGAGTGCATGATCACGGGCCGCACCCGGCGAGACCCCCTCATGAACCCAGACCACCCTGCCCACCCCCCGTCAGCCGCCGTCACCGTCGAGCGCGAGACCCTCGCGCCCGGCTCGGCCATCGCCACCATCACGCTGCACCGCCCCGGGTGCCGCAACGCCGTCGACGGCCCCACGGCCGCGCTGCTGCGCGAGGCGTTCACCGCCTTCGAGGCCGACGACACGCTGCGCGCGGCGGTCTTCACCGGCGGCGGCGGCCACTTCTGCGCCGGCGCCGACCTCGCCGCGTTCGGCGACCCGGCGCGCCGCAACGCCATCGACGCGCAAGGCCGCGGCCCCGGCCCGATGGGACCGACGCGCATCGCGTTCGCCAAGCCGGTGATCGCTGCCGTCGAGGGCTACGCCGTGGCCGGCGGGCTGGAGCTGGCGCTGATGTGCGACCTGCGCGTCGCCGCGCGCAGCGCCACCTTCGGGGTGTTCTGCCGCCGCTGGGGCGTGCCGCTCATCGACGGCGGCACGGTGCGCCTGCCGCGCATCGTGGGCATGGGGCGGGCGCTGGACATGATCCTCACCGGCCGCGCCGTCGGCGCCGACGAGGCGCTCGGCATGGGCTTGGCCAACCGCGTCGTCGGCGACGGCGAAGCGCTCGCCGCGGCGCAGGCGCTGGCGCGGCAGATCGCCGCGTTTCCGCAGGCGTGCCTGCGCGCCGACCGCGCTTCGGCGTTGGCGCAGTGGGACCTGCCCGTCGAAGAAGCGCTGCGGCAGGAAGGCGCCAACGGCTACCCCGTGGTGCAGGCCGAAGCGCTGGCCGGCGCGGCCCGCTTCGCCGCCGGCGCCGGGCGCCACGGCGCGCCGGCCGACTGAAACCGGCACCCCGTACAACGCAGGCGCTGGCCGCGCCGCAAAGCGATGCGCCCAGGCCGCGAGCTGCCGGCGCCCGCTACGCCGACGTCGAGGCGCCGAAGCGCTGCAGCGAGCGCTGCCGGGCGCGCTCGGCCTCCACCTCGCGATTGCGCGGCGGCGCACTGGTGCGCAGCGTGCCGATCAACTGCCGCGCGACGGCCGCCACCTCGAGCACGGCGCGATCGAAGGCTTCCTGGTTGGCCTTGCTCGGAACGGTGAATCCGCTGAGCTTGCGCACGAACTGCAGCGAGGCGTCGCGGATCTCGAGCTCGGTGGCCGGCGGCTCGAAGTTGAACAGGGTCTTGATGTTGCGGCACATGGATCTGGTCCCTACTTGCGGTACTTGGCTTCGTAAAGCTGCACCTTGAATCCGCCGGGCACCTTGAAGTAGGTGACGAACCCATACCCGTGGTCTTCGACATCCTGCGTGAATTCGACGCCCCGCGACCGCAGCGCGGCCACGGTGCCCTGGATGTCGTCGCAGTAGAACGAGATCTCCGCGGTGCCCGACGGCGGGCCGCCCTCGTCGGTGGGGTGCACGCCGAGGTCGGCTTGCGGGGCATCGAAGATCAGCCAGCCGTCGCCGACGTCCGTCGCGGGCAGCGCCAGCTTCTCCTGGATGAACTCGCGCAGCGCCTGCGCTTCGCACGAGTAGAACATCGCATGCATGCCGCGGATCATGAGGGCCTCCGTTCGCCGGTGGGCAGGGTGATGGCGCGTTCCCAGAGGGTCAGCACGACGGGCGCAACAGGCGCGACAGGGTCGAGCGTCACCACCCGGCGCGGGCTCAGGCCCGCCCGGGCCAGGACGGAGGCCGCCGTCGCACCACGGGCCAGGTCCGAGAAGATCGGCAGGCCTTGCGGCAGCCGCACGCCGGTGGCGCAGGCAAGGTGGAAGTGGTCGAACGCAGCGAGCGCCACGAGCATGTCGAACACGCCTTGTCCGCCGGGCACTGCGACGCGGCCGCCGCCGGGCAGCAAGGTCGCGAGCACCCGGCGCAGCGGCATCGCAGCCGGGTTCCACCACCACGCGTCAAGCCGCTCCTCCAGCGATGCCACCGATGCCGACGCCACCAGGCGCCGGCGACGACGCGGATTGGGCGCCAGCTCATGGCTCTTGCGTCCAAGCAGCACCAGGTCTGCCAGGTCGAGCTGCGCCTGGAAGTACACCCAGTCGGCCTCGTTCCTGAGCGCGGCGGGCATGGCGCCATCGCGGTCGGCGATCATGCCGTCGGCCGACACGATGGCATAGCCGTGCACGTCGCAGCCCGGCAGCGGGCCAGGCGCCGCCGCCGCTTCGGGATCAGGCGGCCCGCTTGTCGTCATGACGGCACCGGGAGCGACGGGTCAGGCATCGCCCGAAGCGGAATGCGACGGGGTTGCACCGCTTGGAGGCGGCGAGGCGACCGCTGGGCTGACCTTCTTGGGGAGTGCGTCCTGGACCTGGAGCCACGGAACATGTGTCTCGTAGAAGACGTGGGCGCCTGGCTCCTTGTCGAGCGGTGCTTCGATCAGCGCTCTGGCCACATGGACTTCGCCAGGCCAGCGGGCCGACTCGAAGAGCATCGGCGTTCCGCAGCGCGGGCAGTGCGCTCGCCGTGCACCCGGACTCGACTCGTACCAGCCTGGTTGAAGGCTGCCCGGCTCGAGGGCGAAGGCGGAGGAGGCGAACCCGGCCCAGGTGACGAAAGGCGCGCCATGAGCCCGGCGGCAGAACGTGCAGTGACAGTGCGCCACCCACTTCGTCGGCAGTTCAGCCGAGAAACGAACCGAGCCGCAAAGACAAGACCCGCGGACGACAGAGGCGGCGTTCATGCGGTGCCTGAGGTTCGAGCTGAAACACCCTCGCGCCGGATGCCTTGGCCGTGCGGCAAGACTCGCTGGCACCGCCGCACCCTCACCCGCTCTGCTCGCCCTTCTCCTCCGGCCAGTCGCGGATGTAGGCCTTCAGCATGCGGTTCTCGAAGTCCTGCGCATCGACCACCGTCTTGGCCACGTCGTAGAAGGAGATCACGCCCATCAGCGTGCGGCGGTCGAGCACCGGCATGTAGCGGGCGTGCCGGCCGAGCATCATGCGGCGCACCTCGTTGATGTTGGTCTCGGGCGTGCAGGTCAGCGGCGCGTCGTCCATCACCGAGCGCACGCGCTGCGTGCCGACGCTGCCGCCGTTGCCGACCACGGCCAGCAGCACCTCGCGGAAGGTGAGCATGCCCACCAGGTCGCCGTGCTCCATGACGACGAGCGAGCCGATGTCGTGCTCGGCCATCGACTTCACCGCCTCGGCCAGCGCGTCGTCGGGGCGCACGGTGACGAGGGTGTTGCCCTTGACGCGCAGGATGTCGCTGACTTTCATCGGTCCCTCGTGCCTCACCTCGGGCTGTCCCGGCTCGCGGCGCCGGCTCGGGCGCACGCCTTCGCTGCGGACCAATATAGCCCACAATGCCCGCGCCATGCTCGGACCCACCGACCCCGGTTTCGACACGCTGGCGCTGCACGCCGGCGCCGCCCCCGACCCCGCCACGGGCGCCCGCGCGGTGCCCATCCACCTGACGACGAGCTTCGTGTTCGACAGCAGCGAGCACGCCGCGAGCCTGTTCAACATGGAGCGCTCGGGGCATGTCTACTCGCGCATCAGCAACCCGACCAACGCGGTGCTCGAGGAACGCGTCGCGGCGCTCGAAGGCGCGGCCGGCGCCATCGCCACCGCCAGCGGCCAGGCGGCGCTGCACCTGGCCATCGGCACCATCGCCGGCGCCGGGCACCACGTCGTGGCCAGCACGGCGCTTTACGGCGGCAGCCACAACCTGCTGGCCTACACGCTGCCGCGCTTCGGCATCGAGACCACCTTCGTCAAGCCGGGCGACATCGACGGCTGGCGCGCCGCCATCCGGCCCGAGACCCGGCTCTTGTTCGGCGAGACGCTCGGCAACCCGGGGCTCGACGTGCTGGACATCCCCACGGTGAGCGCCATCGCGCACGAGGCCGGCTTGCCGTTGCTGGTGGACAGCACCTTCACCACGCCGTGGCTGATGCAGCCCGTGGCGCACGGCGCCGACCTCGTGTTCCACAGCGCCACCAAGTTCCTCTCCGGCCACGGTACGGTGATCGGCGGCGTGCTCGCCGACAGCGGCCTCTTCGATTGGGATCGAAGCGGCCGCTTTCCGGAACTGAGCCAACCGTACACCGGCTTCCACGGCATGGTCTTCGCCGAGGAGAGCACGGTGGCCGCCTTCCTGCTGCGCGCGCGCCGCGAGGGGCTGCGCGACTTCGGCGCCTGCATGAGCCCGCACACCGCCTGGCTGATCCTGCAGGGCATCGAGACGCTGCC
>JAEUPF010000033.1 GCA_016790425.1 Rubrivivax sp. | reverse complement strand
AGTCAAGAGGCGAGGCCGCTTCAGGTGGTATCTCACGCTGCTGGGGATGGTCTTGTCGGGACCTCTTGGGAAACGGCCTTGGCGGGACTTTTGGCGCGCGGTCGTGTCGCGCAATTCTGTGGCGCGGCCGTGTTGAATGGTCGTATTGGGGCGCTCCTGAGGAGACGGCAGTGGTGACGGCAGCACTGAAAGCGCGGACACTGGCAGCGGCGATTGCCGACCGGGTGCGGCAGGACATTCTGGACGGCAGCCACGGTCCCGGCGCGCAGCTTCGGCAGGATGCGCTGGCGCTGGCCTATGGGGTCAGCCGCATCCCCGTGCGCGAGGCGCTGTTCCAGCTGGAGGCCGCGGGCCTGGTGCGCATCGAGCCGCACAAGGGCGCGCTAGTGGCCGGCTTCGCGCTGCCCGAGATCGACGATGTGTTCGACCTGCGCGTGCTGCTGGAGCCGCGTCTGCTGGCGCGCTCCGCGCCGCGCCTTTCGCCGGCCGACCACGCCGAGATCGACGGCCTCGACGCCGCCTTCGCCGAGGCGATCGCCCGCCACGACGTGGCACGGTGGGGTGAACTGAACGCGCAGTGGCACCTGAGCCTGTACCGCCACGCGGCGCTGCCGCGCACGCTGGCGATCGTCGGCACCCTGCTGCAGGCGAGCGAGCGCTACACGCGCGTGCAACTCAGCCGCACCGCCGCGCTGGCGCGGGCGCAGCGCGAGCATCGGCGGCTGATCGCGCTGTGCCGGCAGGGGAAGACGAAGGAGGCCTGCGCCCACCTCGTTGCGCACATCGAAGCGGTGCGTGCCGATCTGCACCGGCTGCTGGCGCCGCAGCAGGCCGCACGGTCGAAGCGGGCGAAGCCGCCGCCGCAGCCGCGGCGCCAGGCGATCGCGCCGGTCGGCAAGGCCAAGGCCGCCGCGCGATGACGCCGCAGCCCGACCCACCGGAACTGCCGCCCGACGCGCCGCTGGCCGCGCCGGACGCAGCGCTGCTCGCCGGCACCGCCGATGTCGTCGTCATCGGCGCGGGCGTCGTCGGCCTGTCGATTGCGCTGCGGCTGCTGCTGGCCGACCCGGCGCGCCGCGTCGTCGTGCTCGACCGCGCAGGCGTCGCTGCCGGCGCCAGCCGCGGCAACGCAGGCGCCTACGCGTTTTCCGACATCCAGCCGCTGGCCTCGCCCGGCATCGTGCGCCAGGCGCCGCGCTGGCTGCTCGACCCGCTGGGGCCGCTGGCCCTGAGGCCCGCATACCTGCTGCGCATCGCGCCGTGGCTGTGGCGCTTCTGGCGCGCGAGTTCTGCGGCGCGTGTCGACGCGGCCACCGTTGCGCAGGTGGCGCTGAACCGGCTCGCCGCCGAAGGCACGCCGCGCCTGCTGGCCGCCCTGGGCGCGCAGGACTGGTGGCACGAGGACGGCAACCTGCACCTGTACGAGAGCGAAGCCGAGTGGCGTGCCTCGCTGCCCGGCTGGCAGCAGCGCGCCGCGCACGGCATCGCCTTCGAGCATGCGCACGGGCCCGCTGCCATCGCCCAATGGCAGCCGGGGCTGAGCCCCGCGCTCGTTGCGGCGACCTTCGTGCCGGGCTGGGCCACCATCGACGACCCGCACCGGCTCGTTCGCCGCATCGCCGCGCACTGTCTCGCGCGCGGCGCCCGCCTCGTGCGCGGCGAGGCGCAGGCGCTGGTGCCCGCGGCCGAAGCGGTGCGCGTGCGGCTGGCCGGCGGCGCGCAGGTCGCGGCCCGGCAGGTGGTGGTGGCCGCCGGCGCCTGGTCGCACCGCCTCGCGCGCACGCTCGGCGAGCGCATTCCGCTGGACACCGAGCGCGGCTACAACACGACGCTGCCGCCCGGCGCGTTCGACCTGCGCCGGCAGCTCACCTTCCCCGGCCACGGCTTCGTCGTCACGCGCATTGCCGGCGGCGTGCGCGTGGGTGGCGCGGTGGAACTGGCCGGGCTCGACGCAGCGCCCGACTACCGCCGCAGTGCCGCGCTGCTGGCCAAGGCGAAGCGCTTCCTGCCCGCGCTGCGCGCCGAGGGCGGCACGCCGTGGATGGGCTGCCGGCCCTCGCTGCCCGATTCGCTGCCGGCCATCGGGCGCGCGCGCGACGACGAGCGCGTCGTCTACGCGTTCGGCCACGGCCACCTCGGCCTCACCCAGTCGGCAGCGACGGCCGCAGTGGTGGAGGCGCTGCTGGCCGGGCGCCAGCCGCCGCTCGAGCTGCGGCCCTACTCGCCCCAGCGCTTCGGCTGAAGGCCGCGGCGCGGCCGGGGGTCAGCGCTGGCCGCCGGCCCGCATCGGGCAGGTGTTGAAGCCGAGCACCGAATACAGCGGGCAGGTGCCCAGGGCGCCGGTGGCAAGCGGCACCACACCGATCCAGCCCCAGGCGCCGATCACGCCCGAGAGCGTGAGGCCGATCAGCGCCAGGCCGGCCACGATGCGCAGGGGGCGGTCGATGCCGCCGACGTTGGTCTTCATGTTCGCGGGTCCTTGTCGTGATGCACCGGCCTGAAGGCGGCCGGTTCGAAGGGGAGTGTGCGCAGCGCCGCGCGGCGAGTCGGTGACTGCGGTCACACGCAGCCGCCCGCGCCGCGGCGGGGCAACGGGGGCCAACCGCCTCAGCGCGCCGGTACCGGCTCGCCCGCGGCCAGCGCGCGCAACGCCCGCGCATCGACGAGCACGACGCGCTCGCGCGCCAGTTGCACCCAGCCGGCACGCTCGAAGCGGGCCAGCAGCCGCGAGACGATCTCGCGCACGGTGCCCAGCTCGTCGGCCAGCGCCTGGTGCGTGGCCTGCACTTCGCGGCCGCGGCCGAGCAGCGCTTGCGCCAGGCGCTGGTCCAGGCGCTGGAAGGCCACCGCTTCGACGAGCTGCATCAGGTCGGCCAGGCGCTCGGCGAAGACGCCGAAGACGTAGCGCCGGAAGGGCTCGTGGGCGCACCAGCGCTCGAAGCCGGCCAAGCTCAGCACCAGCAATTCGCTGGCTTCGGCGGCTTGCCCGTGCGCCGTCAACGGGGCGTGGCCGAAGAGGCACGACGCCGAGACCACGCACAGCTCGCCGGGCGCCACGCGGTACAGCTCCAGCCGCCGCCCGCCCGGCGCGCCGCGCGCCACGCGCACGTCGCCGGCCAGCACCATCGGGAAGCCGCGGCAGGGTGCGCCTTCCTCGAACAGCACCGTGCCGGCAGGCACTTCGAGCCACTGCGCGTCGCGCTCGATGACGTCGGCGCGCTCGGCTTCGGGCAGCGCCGCCAGCGCCGGGTACAGAGCGATGAGGCGCTGGAGCGCTTCGGAGTTGACGCCACGGTCCACGACGCGAGCCTAGCAGCCGCGGCGCGGCGCTTCGGGCGCGCCCGGCCGGCCCGTTCGACTCAGATCAAGTCCTTGACGTCGAGCTCGAACGCGAAGCCGTTGCCCTCGTGCGCGATGGCCGTCTGCACCTGCGCGCCGCTGCCGGTGGGGGTGACGGTGACGACGCCGAAGTTGAAGCTGACGATCACGTCCTTCAGCTCGGCGCTGATGCCCGGCGCGAGCGCGAACGAGCGGTCGACGTAGACGCCGATGAACGGCTGCCGGTCCTCGATCTGGCTGATGCCCGACGTCGTGAGCGACGTGGCCTTCGCCTTGACCGGCCGCGCCGCGCTGACCTCGAAACTGCAGCCGATGTGGATGTCGCCCGAGAGGAACAGCAGTTCACGGCCCTTGAAGCCCTGCGGCCGGTTGGCCAGGCGCGCCTTGAACGCCGCGGCGAGCAGCGCGCGCTGCTCGGGCCGCGCGAAGCGGTGCGACCACTGGTCGCGCGCTTCGTCGATGTTGTTGACCTGGAAGTCGCCGAGGTTCGGGTTGGTGCCGGTCAGGCGCTCGACCTTGGCGCTGATGATCGACTTGACGATGCCCTCGGCCTTGCCGTCCTTGCTCGGCGGGTGGAAGAGTTCCTGCTCGTCGCCGCGGCGGAAACTCTGCACGTCGTCGGTGCGCCCCCCCATCAGCCGTTGCGTCTGGCCGTCGGGGTCCTGCGAAGCCAGAGGCGTCGCGGTGACGATGGCCAGCGCGTCGATGTCGGCCGGCACGCGCGCCAGCACCTGATCGACAAAGGTCCACTGCACGTTGCCGAGGATCGGCTTGTCCTTGCGGAACACGTCGCGCGCGCCGCGGCTGTCGAGCACCACCACCATCAACCTGCCGCAGCGGAACACGAACGGCATGCCCACGCGCACGCTCGCGGGCAACGGGCCATCGACGTAGTTGGGGAACGCGGGGTCGGGCTGCGCCGGGTTCAGCGGGTCGGCGTGGTCGCCCGGGCGCGGGTTGCGGCAGCCCTGGAAGTGCCAGTAGACGTCGCGCGCGTCCTCGAAATAGGCGGTGCTCTTGGCGAAGATGCCGGCACCGCGCGGGAACTGCGCCACGAGCGTCTCGCTGTCGCTGGCCATCGAGCCCCAGCCGTCGCGGATGTCGTGGTCGTCCCACACCATGTAGGTGGGCGTGCTGGCCAGCAGCCGCGCCACCGGCTCGCGCGACCAGTTGGCGCGGTAGTTGGCGGCCATCGCCTGCCGCCGCGCGGCGCGGCTGCGCGGCGAGTCGCCGGCCCCGAAGTGGTCGCGGAAGATGTTCGGTTCGTCCTCGTCGAGGTAGACCTGGTCGCCCATCATGACGATGAACGACGGCTGCGCGCGCTCCACATGGTCGGCGAGCTGCTGCCAGGCGCCCAGCCGGCTGCTGCCGTTGCACGAGACGACGTCGAACAGCAGCGGCGTCATCGAGGGCGGCGGCGGCAGCGTGCGCACCGAGCCGCGCGCCGCGGCGAGATAGCGCCCGGCGCGCAGGATGCGGTAACCGTAGCGGCGGTCGGGCTGCAGGCCCGTGACGCGCGCGATCGCCGTGCCGAACTCGACGGCGCCGGCCGCTTCGGTGCTCTCGAACGCGAAGAGGCCGGCACCTTCGACGCGCACCGCGTACAGGCGCGGGTCGTCCGCCACCTGGATCCAGATGCGCGTCGAGGCGTGGTCGGTGTGCCCGAGCACCGGCCCGAGCGTCAGGCGCCGCGGGCCGGCCGCTCGCTTGGCCGCCATGTCCCTACTCCGGGCCGGTGCTCAACGCTTGCCGCGCTCGCCGGACTTGCCGGACTTCTTCGTCGGCCCGCCGCCCGCAGGCGGGACGGCCGGCACCTCGGCCAGCGGCGGCGGCGGCGCCTTCGCCAGCACGTCGCCGATGCCGCCGACGATGGCGGCCGCGGAGCGCGCATCGAGCGTCGTGCGCAGCAGTTCCGGCGGCGCGGTCAGCTTGCGCTTCCTGAACAGCTCCTGCGCGCGCGCCACGTCGGCGTTGTGCTCCTCGACGCGGGCCGCGCTCGTCAACGCCGAGGCGATGCCGGAGAGGTTCGTGGCGCCGGTGCCGCGCAAGGCCTTGCGCTGCGCGTCACCGAGCTTGAGCAAGGCCGCGGCCTGTTCGAAGCCGAGGTTGCGCGGGTCGCCTTCGGGAAGCTTGCGCCAGTGTTCCAGCAACACGCCGACCAGCGCCGGGTCGTTGGCCTTCAGCACCGTGTCGCCGCTGCCGGCGGCGATGCTGCCGTTGGCAAGCAGGCCGGCCAGGCGCTGGTCGAGCGCGTTCCAGCGCGCGGTGGTCTCCAGCGCATGCGCGCGCGCCGAGCTGCCGTTGCCGCTGTGCGTGAGCACCGAGCTGCCGCCGATGTCGAAGAAGCCGCGTGGCAGCGGCACGCGGATGAGCGGGCCGACGCTGGCCGAGGTGCTCGTGACGACGAGCGGCGGCTCGGCGCCTTCGTCGCCACCGCCACCACCACCGTCGGCCAAGCCGAAGCAGGTGTCGAGAAAGCGGTTCTCGCCCAGCAGCACGCCGCGCTCCAGCGGCGAGCGCGCCACCTCGCGCTCGTACTCGTCGCGCAGCGTATCGAGCCACACCTCGAGGAAATGCTTGTACGCCGCGCGCCCCGTGGCCAGGGCGTCGCCGGTGCCGGTGGGCGAGACGACCGAGGCGATGACGAGCTGCGGCCCCAGACGCAAGCCCCACAGCTCCACCACCGCGCGCCGGAATGCGCCGGCGTTGGCGAGGCCGGCGACGATGTCGATGTCGAGTTCCTCCAGCGGCGTGCCCGGCGGGAAGGTGCGGTTCAGGTACTGCACCATGCGGTTGAGCTGCAGCAGGTTCAGGTTCGGGTCGAAGCGCTCGCGCACCTCGAACGGGCCGGGCGGGCTGTCGAGCAGGCACACGCGGCGCAGGCGGGCGTTGAGGCAGAAGCCGGAACCGCGCGGCGCCACGATCACCGCGGTGAACTCCTGGATGCCTTCGATGCCCGACGAGCGGCGCGCCAGCAGTTGCTGGAACCACAGGTTCGGGTCGGCCGGGTCGATCGACAGCTGCGTCAGCGGCTGCGGCGACAGCGAGAAGCTCAGGTGCGGCGTGCCCACGTACTTGGCGCGCAGCAGCGAAATGATGTTCTCGACGTTGGTGGTGTGGCTGATGAGCTCGCGCCTTTCCTCGGCGGCCTGGCGCGTGGTGGTGTCCACCACCTGCGAGACGGCGCGGCTGCTCTCCAGGTCGGTGCTGGTGCGGCTGACGCCGCCGCCGATGGACACCGGCCCCAGGTTCAGCCCGCCCGACGCGCCGGCCGTCGTCGTGGTGGCGTGGCTGCGCAGCGACTCGCGCACCTGCGTGCCGCTCTTGCCGACGGCCAGCGACTCGGCTTCGCCCTCGTAGGCGTCGCCGCCGACGACGCCGGTCTGCACCATGCGCCGGTTCAGCGGCGCGGCGGCGTGGAAGTAGGGCCGCACGGTGCCCGGCGCGTGGTCGCTCGCGCTGACCTTGAGGTCCAACAGCAGGTGCAGGCAGGGGATGCCTTCGCCGAGGAACGCCGCCGCCACCGGCGACAGCCTGGCCGGGATCGACGCCGGCGATACCGAGGCGGTGAGCTTGACGAAGACGATGCGCTCGTCGGGAAAGGCGCCGATGAGCGCAGCGTCGTCGGGCTCGAAGAAGAACAGCGACAGCGCCGTCTGCTCGGGCTCGCCGGCGGCCAGCGGCTGCGTGGTGGCCGCGAGCTTCCAGGGAATCTCCAGCGGCGGCAGCGGGTTCGGTTCGTCGGCCATCGGGAGCTCTCCTGCGGCAAGGGTGGCGAAGCCAGGAGGCGCGATGGTAGGAAGCACGCCCGCGCGCCGCCGTCCTTTGCCCTAGGGGGTACGAACGAGCGGTGGGGACACGCGTGCGCTCACGTGCGAACTCGGCGCGAACTCACGCGCGAACTCACGCGCGAACTCACGCACGAACTCACGCGCATGGCCGACTCGCGACAAGGGTCGATACGGTGTCGCTGCCGGGGTCGGGGCGCCGCGCGCTTCAGGGCCGGTCGCTGCTGCCCATCAACGCCACGGCTTCCACTTCGAGCAGCAAGCCGCCGTTGAGCGTGGGCACCGGCACCACGGCGCGTGCCGGCCGGTGCGCGCCGGTCCACTCGGCGTACAGCGTGTTGAAGGCGCCCCAGTGGGTGATGTCGGTGACGTAGACGCGCACCTGCAAGAGCAGCTCCACACCCGAGCCGGCTGCCTCCAGCGCGGCCTGCACGTTGGCCAGCACCTGCCGCGCCTGCACCTCGAACGGCTCGCCGGCCAGCCGGCGGCCGTCCGGTGCCACCGGCAACTGGCCGGCGACGAACACCAGCCCCGCGCCGACCGCGGCATGGCTGTAGTGGCCGCCCGGGGCCGGGCCGCCTTGCGGGTTCACGAGCATGGGCCGGGTCATCGCGCTTTCCTCCAAGGGGGGTGGGGTCACGGCTGCGGCACGCCGGCGTCCAGCAACGCCGGGCCGTGGAACATGCGCGCGATGCCGGCGCGGGCAGCGGCGGCCTCGCACACGCGGCACGGCCGCGAAGTCGAGTACAGCACCGCGCCACCCAGGTCGGCGCGGCCGAGGGCGCGCTCGGCCTCGCGCAGCGCCACGCGCTCGGCGTGCGCGTCGGGGTCGCGGTCCTTGACGACGCGGCTCGGCCCGAGGCCGACTTCGGCATCGCCCAACACCACCACGGCGCCGTAGCTCTGGTCGCCCAAGCTTTGCGCCAGCAGCAGCATCTGGTGCGCCCGCTCGTACCAGCGGCGCTGCGGGTGCAATGCGGCATCGGCCGCGCGGCCCGGCGCGGCCGCCAGCGGCAGCGCCGTGGCGGCGGTCCATGCCAGCGCAAGGCGGCGTGACGTCAGCGACCGCATGCTCGCACCTTGCTACCAGCCGTTGAAGCGCGGCCAGCGCGCCTGGACCCTGCCGCCTTCGATCACCGCGTAGCCGGCGTGCTGCGCGGCGGTGGCGCAGGCGTGGTTGGGCAGGATGCGCAGCCGCGTGCCGATCGGGAAGCGGGCCTCGACGTCGCCGGCGGCCGCGGCGCCGCGGCGGTGTTCGACGATGCCGTGTTCCTGGTTGGCCTGGTTGACGATCCAGCCTTCGAGCACGCCGCCCGCCTCGTCGCAGACGAGGCCGTAGCCCTGGTCGAGCGGCTGCGCCTGCGTGCCGCGGTCGCGGCTCAGCGCCATCCAGCCGGCGTCGGTGAGCACCCAGCCCTTGTCGCGCTGGTGGCCGATGACCGTGCCGAGCACCGTGAGCGCGATGTCCTCGGGCGCGCAGACGCCCAGCCCCGCCATCACCAGGTCGTGGAAGACGTAGACGCCGGCGCGCACCTCGGTGACGCCTTCCAGCGTGCGCGCGAAGAGCGCGGTGGGCGTGGAGCCGACGCTGACCGCGGGGCACGGCAGCCCGGCGGCGCGCAGCCGCTCGGCGGCAGCGACGCAGCGCGCGCGCTCCTGCTCGGCCATGGCCACCAGGGCGGCCTCGCCGCGGCACTCGTAGCTGGCGCCGCAATGCGTCATCACCCCAGCCAGCAGCCCCGCGCCGTGCAGCAGGCGGCCGATCTGCGGCAGCAGCGGTGAATCGGGTGCCACGCCGGCGCGGTGGCCGTCGACATCGATCTCGATGAGCGTGCCGATGCGCGCGCCGTCGCGGCGCGCGGCGGCGGCCAGCGCCTGCGCCGCGGCGACCGAATCGACGACGACCGACAGCCGGCAGCCGCGGCGAACGAGGTCGAATGCGGCGGCGATCTTCTGCGGCGCCAGACCCACCGCGTAGAGCACGTCGTCGAAGCCGGCGGCGAAGAACTCCTCGGCTTCCTTCAGCGTGGACACGGTGATGCCGCGGGCGCCGGCGGCACGCTGCCGGCGCGCCACCTCGATGCACTTGGCCGTCTTCACGTGCGGCCGCAGCGCCACGCCGAGCGAGTCCATGCGCTGCTGCATGCGGGCGATGGCGCGGTCCATGCGCGCTTCGTCGATGAGGGCGCAAGGCGTGTCGAGGGCGGCGATGCTCGGGGTCATGCGCCGAGTGTGCCCGAGCGCGGGCGCCGGCGCGCCGGGTTTGACCCGCTGGTGCCGCGGCGGCGGTGCCGCCAAGCTTGACCGCGCAACGCCGGCGCACCGCGCCCGCCGGCCACGCACCGCGCCCGCCGGCTCATCGTGCCCGCGGGATCGGCCCGCGCCCGCCAAGGAGTGCCGCATGAAGACGACGATGATGGACGTGCCGCTGTCGTTGAACCACCTGCTCGACCGCGCCGGGCGCTACTTCGCGGCCAGCGAGATCGTCTCGCGCCGGCCCGACAAGAGCCTCGTGCGGCACAGCTATGCGCAGTGGCATCGCCGCACGCGCACGCTCGCCGCGGCGCTGGCGGCGCTCGGCCTGCTGAAGGGCGAGCGCGTCGCGACGCTGTGCTGGAACCACCACGCCCACCTGGAGTGCTACTTCGGCATTCCCGCGGCCGGCGGCGTGATGCACACGCTGAACCTGCGCCTGGCGCCGGCCGAGATCGGTGCCATCGCCGCCGACGCCAACGACCGCTTCCTCGTCGTCGACGACATCCTGCTGCCGCTGTACCGGCAGTTCGCGCCGCTGCACCGCTTCGAGCGCGTCATCGTCGTTCCGTTCTCGGGCGCGCCGGTGCCCGCCGAGTTCACCGACTACGAAGCGCTGCTGGCCGGCGTCTCGGCGGCCGACGAAGCGAACTTCCGCTACGCGGCGCACGACGAGGACGACCCGGTGTCCATGTGCTACACGTCGGGCACCACCGGCAAGGCCAAGGGCGTGGCCTATTCGCACCGCAGCACGATCCTGCACACGCTGGTGGGCAACCAGCCCGACTACTGGGCGATGCGCAACACCGACGTGCTGCTGCCGGTGGCGCCGATGTTCCATGCCAACGCCTGGGGCACGCCCTACGCGGCGGTGATGATGGGCGTGAAGATCGTCTTCCCCGGCCCGCACCTGCATCCCGACGACCTGCTCGACCTGATGCAGATCGAGCCGCCGACGCTGGCGCTGGGCGTGCCGACCATCTGGCTCGGGCTGATCCAGGCCTACGAGCGCGCGCTCGCCGAGCAGCCCGGGCGCTGGAAGCTGCCCCGCGGCATGCGTTCGCTGGTGGGCGGCGCGGCGGTGCCCGAGGCGCTGATCCGCGCCTTCGACAGGCACGGCGTGTGGCTGCTGCAAGGCTGGGGCATGACCGAGACGAGCCCGCTGGCCACCGTGAGCTATCCGCGCCAGGAACTGGCCGGCGCGGGCAGCGACGAGCGCTACCGCCGCGCCGCGATGGCCGGAGTGCCGGCGCCGCTGGTGGACCTGCGCCTGCGCACCGAAGGCGGCACCGAAGTGCCGCCCGACGGCCGCACGATGGGCGAGATCCAGGTGCGCGGCCCGTTCATCACCGGCTCGTACCACGGTGTGCCGGTGACGGCCGACAAGTTCGCCGGCGACGCCGGCGACGGCGGCCGCGCCGGTGGCGGCGAGGGCGAGCGCTGGCTGCGCACCGGCGACGTGGCGACGATCGACGCGCTCGGCTTTCTGCGCATCACCGACCGCACGAAGGACCTGATCAAGAGCGGCGGCGAGTGGATCAGCTCGGTCGACCTGGAGAACGCGCTGATGGCGCACCCGGCCATCGCCGAGGCCGCGGTGATCGCCATTCCCGACGAGAAATGGAGCGAGCGGCCGCTGGCCTGCATCGCCTTCAAGCATGGCGCCAGCGCCACGCCCGAGGCGCTGAACGCGATGCTGCTGGCCCAGGGCGGCTTCGCGAAGTGGCAGCTTCCCGAGCGCTATGAAGTCATCGACGCCGTGCCGCGAACGAGCACGGGCAAGTTCTGGAAGCTGAAGCTACGCGAGCGGTTTGCGAAGTAGGCGCGTTCACGCCGCCTGCGGGCCCGGCGGGAGCGCGCCGACGTAGCGCGACGCCGGCCGGATCAGCCGCCCGTGCGCGCGCTGCTCGTCGTAGTGGGCCAGCCAGCCGGCCACGCGCGCGACGGCGAAGGTGGCGGTGAAGAGCTCGTGCGGCAACCCCACCGCGTCGAGGATGACGGCGGTGTAGAACTCCACGTTGGCGGCCATGCGCCGCTCGGGCCGGTGCTCGCGCAGCGACGCGGTGGCCACCGCCTCGACGGCGCGCGCCAGCGCCAGGCGGGGGCTCGCCACGCCGGCCGCCTGCAGGCGCTCGACGGCGGCTTCCAGCACCGCGGCGCGCGGGTCGCGCACGCGGTAGACGCGGTGGCCCATGCCCATGATGCGTTCGCCCGCGGCGAGCCGCTTCGCGATCCACGGCGCGGCGTTGGCCGGCTCGCCAATGGCGTCGAGCATCGCGAGCACGGGGCCTGGTGCGCCGCCGTGCAGCGGCCCTTTCAGCGCGCCGAGGGCGGCGACGACGGCCGAGACCGCGTCGGACTGCGTGGAGGCGACGACGCGCGCGGTGAACGTCGAAGCGTTCATGCCGTGGTCGGCGGCGGTGACGAGGTAGGCGTCGAGCGCCGCGGCGCGGGCGGCGGCGAATGGATCGGCCGAGCCGCTGGCGGCCATGCGCAGGAAGTCGGCCGCGTGGCCGAGCGTCGCGTCGGGCCGCAGCGGGGGTTCGCCGTGATGGCGGCGAGCCCACGCGGCCGCGAAGACGGCCATCGCCGCGGACAGGTCGAGCCGCGCGGTGGCGGCGTCCATCGTGGCCGGGCAGCGCCAGTGCGCCAGCGCCGCGCGCAGCGCCTCCATCGCGTCGTCGGCGGCGAGCGCGTCGCCCAGGCTCGGCAGGCGCTGCCACGCGCGCAACCGCGCCTGGCCGAGCGCAGCGCGCAGCGCGGCGTGCTTCGCTTCGCCCGCGGCCGGCAACTCGCCCGTCCACAGCAACGCGCACATCGCTTCGAAGTCGCAGCGGCCGGTGAGATCCTCGACATCGTGGCCGCGCACGACGAGGCGGCCGCGCTCGCCGTCGACGTCGCTGAGCAGCGTGTCGGCGACGACGATGCCTTCGAGGCCACCGGGGCCTGCGGCTGGCTGGGGCTCGATGCCGCCGGCGGGGGCTGCGGGCCCCTTCGGGAGTGCGGCCGCTGCGGCCGCGGTGGGCGCCTTGGACGCGGTAGACACGGTGGGCGCGGTGGACACGGTGGGCGAGCCGGACGAGGCGGACGAGGGGGCGGCGAGTGCAGGAGCGATGGTCGGCATGGCGCTCATCATGCGCGCGCGAAACGGGTTGATCAATCTTGATCGGCGGATCAACATCCCGGCCATGGCCAAGCCCGCTGCCGACCCTTCCGACTGGCTCACCACCGCCGAGGCGGCCGCCTGGCTCGGCGTCAAGCGCGAGACGCTGTATGCCTACGTCAGCCGCGGCCTCGTCAAGAGCCGGCTCGCGCCGGCAGCCGCCGCGGCCCAGGCGCGCGGCCGCGGCGAGAGGCGCTACCGGCGTGCAGACCTCGAGCCGCTGCGCGCGCGCAGCGCCGGGCCGGCAGCCAGCGCGCTGCGCTACGGCGAGCCGGTGCTGGAGACGCGCATCACCCAGATGACGGCGGCCGGCCCCGCGTACCGCGGCCGGCTGGCCACCGACCTCGTGCGCGAAGGCCATTCGTTCGAGGCGGTGGCCGAACTGCTGTGGCGCGGCGAACTGCCGACGGCGAGGCCGCGCTGGGAAGCCGGGGCGCCGGCGCGGGCCCGGTCATCGCTGAAGTCGGCGTTGCCCCGGGCGCTGCCAACCGCGATGCCAAGCGCGTCGCCGGCCGTGTCGCCAACCGCGTCGCCAACCGCGTCGCCAACCGCGTCGCTGGCCGCGTCGCTGGCCGGATCGCAGGGCACGCTTGCGACCGCGTTGCCGCGGAAGGAGGCGGCGCGGGCCCTGGCCTCGCGCGAGTTCGCGCGCCTGCTGCGCGGGGCCGCTGCCGGCCCCGGCCAGCAGCTGCCCGGCGTGCTGCAGGTGCTGGCGCTGGCGCTGCCGCTGCTGGCCGCGGCCGACCCGCTGCGCTTCGACGCCGAGCCGCCTGCCGTGCTGGCGCGCGCGCGCTTTCTCGTGCCGCTGCTGGCGGCGTCGGTGGCGCTCGCCGTCGATGCGCGCCGGCTGCCGGCGGCGCTCGACACCGCCGACCCGGTGCTGGCGCTGGCCCGTGCCCTCGGCGTGCCGGAACGCAAGCGCAAGGCGATGGAAGTGCTGCGCACCGCGCTCATCCTCACCGCCGACCACGAACTGAACGCCTCCACCTTTGCCGCCCGCGTGGCGGCTTCCACCGGCGCCAGCCTGCACGCCTGCCTCAGCGCCGCCCTGGCGGCGTTCAGCGGTCCGCGCCACGGCGGCGCCAGCGAGCAGGTGGAGTGGCTGGTGCGCGAAGCCGGCGAGCCGGCGCGTGCCGCGGCGACGGTGGGCGAGCGCCTGCGGCGCGGCGAACGGCTGCCCGGCTTCGGCCACCCGCTGTACCCGCTCGGCGATCCGCGCGTGCCACCGCTCGGCGACAGCGCCATCGCCTTGGCGCCGCGCTCGCCGCGGCTGCGCACGGTGCTCGCCGTGGCCGACGCGGTGCAGGCCACGGGGCGGCCGAAGCCGAACGTCGACGTGGCCATCGCCGCCGCCTGCGCGGCGCTGGAGTTGCCGCTCGGCTTCGGCCCGGCGCTGTTCGCCATCGGCCGCACGGCCGGGTGGGTGGCCCACGTGCTGGAGCAGCAAGCCTCGCCCGCGGTGCTGCGGCCGCGGGCGCGGTTCGTGGGCGAAGACGAGTGAGTGGCCGCGACCGTGCAGCGAAGCGCGCCAGTGCCTGCCCGCTGCCGGGTCGACCGGGACGCTACCCCCGCGGCTCGGTCAGCACCTTCAACACGTCGCTTTCGAACTCCCGCCGGTACAGCACCCACACCACGCCGGCGGTGGCGGCCAGGCACATCCACGGCGAGACGAACCAGGCCGCGGCGGCGAAGGAAAAGTAGTAGGCCCGGATGCCGTCGTTGAGCGATTCGGCGGCCAGGCCCACCAGCCGCCCGGCGCGGTCGGCGAAGGCTTCGCGCGCGGCCGTGTCGTGCTCGAACGCCGCGCGCGGCGGCAGCGTGGCCACGAGGATGACGCCGAAGCTGTATTGCCGCACGCTCCAGGTGAAGCGGAAGAACGCGAAGACGAAGATCGCCGCCAGCACGACGAGCTTGAGGTCGAACACGAGCACGCTGGTGCGCGCGGCGAAAGGCACTTCGCGCACGAACTCGCTCGCCTTGTCGCCGGCGAAGAGCGCGGCCAGCAGCGCGCCCACGATGAGGATCGTCGTCGAGGCGAAGAACGCCGGCGGCGAGCTGAGGTTCTGCACGACGATGCCGTCGAGCATGCGGTTCTCGCGGACGGTGGCTTCGCTCATCCAGCGCCGGCGCTCGCGGTTGGTGGCGTCCAGCAGCGAAGGGCGCACCGTCGAGCGCTGCTTCGCGAAGCGGGCATAGGCGGCCCAGCCGCCGAACAGCACCACCAGCGCCAGCCAGTCGGGCCAGGGCAGCACGCGCGCCAGTTCGACCAGGGTCGCCATCGGGGCGGAACTGTACCTGGGCGAGAATCGCGGCCCTTCGCCTGCCGGCGCGGGCACCGAACCTGCCGGGCCGGCCGTGGCCGCTTCGGCGCCGTGGCTTGCCCGGCCGTCCGCGAGTCGCGCGGCGCCTCGATGGCCGGGCTGCGAAGCTCCGCAAGTGCGTGCCCCCTGACCCATGCCTGACCTGTTCGATCCCGTTCCCCACGTTCCCCCCGACCCCGCCGACACGCTGCCGCTGGCCGACTACGCGCAACGCGCCTACCTCGAATACGCGCTGTCGGTGGTGAAGGGCCGCGCGCTGCCCGACGTGTGCGATGGCGACAAGCCGGTGCAGCGGCGCATCCTGTACGCGATGCACCGCATGGGGCTGACCTTCGGCGCCGGCGGCGGCGGTGCGCCCAGGCCCGTGAAGAGCGCCCGTGTGGTGGGCGACGTGCTCGGCCGCTTCCACCCGCACGGCGACATCGCCGCCTACGACGCGCTGGTACGCATGGCGCAGGACTTCAGCCAGCGCTACCCGCTGGTCGATGGCCAGGGCAACTTCGGCAGCCGCGACGGCGACGGTGCCGCGGCGATGCGCTACACCGAAGCGCGGCTGGCGCCGATCGCGCGCCTGGTGCTCGACGAGATCGACGAAGGCACGGTGGACTGGCGGCCGAACTACGACGGCAGCACCGAAGAGCCCTCGCTGCTGCCGGCGCGGTTGCCGTTCGTGCTGCTCAACGGCGCCAGCGGCATCGCGGTGGGCCTGGCCACCGAGATCCCGAGCCACAACCTGCGCGAGGTGGCGGCCGCGGCGGTGGCGCTGCTGAAGAGCGACAAGCTCAGCGACGACGAACTGGCCGAGCTGCTGCCGGCGCCCGACTTCCCCGGCGGCGGCCAGATCATCAGCAGTGCCGCCGAGCTGCGCGACGCCTACGCCGGCGGCCGCGGCAGCCTGAAGGTGCGCGCACGCTGGGTCATCGAGGACCTGGCGCGCGGGCAGTGGCAGCTCGTCGTCACCGAGCTGCCGCCGGGCACGAGTGCGGCCAAGGTGATGGCCGAGATCGAGGAGCTGACGAACCCGAAGGTCAAGGCCGGCAAGAAAGCGTTGCTGCAGGAACAGGTGCAGCTCAAGCAGACGGTGCTCGCCGTGCTCGACGCGGTGCGCGACGAGAGCAGCAAGGAAGCCAAGGTGCGCCTCGTGTTCGAGCCGAAGAGCCGCACCGTCGAGCAGGCCGAGCTGATCACGACGCTGCTCGCGCACACGAGCCTCGAATCGAGCGTGCCGCTGAACCTGACGATGGTCGGCCGCGACGGCCGTCCGGTGCAGAAGGGCCTCAGGCAGATCCTGCGCGAGTGGCTCGACTTCCGCCTCGCCACCGTGGAGCGGCGCACGCGCCACCGCCTGGCGCGCGTGCTCGACCGCATCCACGTGCTCGAAGGCCGGCAGCTCGTGCTGCTGAAGATCGAGGAGGTGATCCGGATCATCCGCAACGCCGACGAGCCGAAGCCCGCGCTGATCGCGCGCTTCAAGCTCAGCGACCGCCAGGCCGAGGACATCCTCGAGATCCGGCTGCGGCAGCTGGCGCGGCTGGAAGGCATCAAGATCGAGCAGGAACTGAAGGACCTGCGCGGCGAGCAGGGCAAGCTCGAAGAGATCCTCGGCAGCCCGGCGGCGCTGAAGCGCACGGTGACCAGAGAGATCGAAGCCGACGCGAAGCAGTTCGGCGATGCGCGCCGTACGCTGGTGCAGGAAGAGAAGCGCGCGGTGGCCGAGATCCGCGTCGTCGACGAACCGGTGACGGTGGTCGTCAGCCGCAAGGGCTGGGTGCGCGCGCTGAAGGGGCACGAGGTCGAGGCGGCGACGCTGCAGTTCAAGACCGGCGACGAGCTGTACGGCACCTTCGCCTGTCGCAGCGTCGACACGCTGGTGGTGTTCGGCAGCAACGGCCGCGTCTACAGCGTCGCTGCTTCGGCGCTGCCCGGCGGCCGCGGCGACGGGCAGCCGATCACCACGCTGATCGACCTCGAAGCGGGGACGCAGCCGGTGCAGTACCTCGCCGGGCCGGCCGAGACGACGCTGCTGCTGGCCAACACCGGCGGCTACGGGCTGCTGGCGAAGGCCGGCGACCTGCACGGGCGCAACCGCGGCGGCAAGAGTTTCCTTGCGCTGGAAGCGAACGAGCACCTGCTGCCGCCGGTGACGGTGCTGCCCGAGCACGCGCAGGTGGCGTGTCTTTCGCTGGACGGGCGCCTGCTCGTCTTCGGCCTGGAGGAGCTGAAGCTGCAGAGCAACGGCGGGCGCGGGCTGACGCTGATCGACGTCGACGCGAAGGCCCCGCTCGTCTCGGTGGCGACGTTCGCCGCAACCTTGCGCGTGCAGGGGCAGGGGCGTGGCGGCAAGGCGAAGGAAGAGACGCTCGGCAAGGCTGAACTGGCCGGCCACGTGGCGCGGCGCGCGCGCAAGGGGCACAAGATCGAGGGCTTCCAGAAGCCGACGCGGCTGCTGTGAACGACGGCGCGAGGCGAGAGCCGGTGCCCGGCGTGGCCGCCGCGCCGCCACCGCCCGTGTGGCGCCAGCGCGAGTACCTGCTGCTGTGGGGCGGGCAGGTGACGGCGACCGTCGGCGCCTCGGCCGCCGGCATCATCCACCCGCTGCTGATCCTGGCGCTCACCGGCTCGCCGGCGCTGGCCAGCTGGGCCACGGCGCTGCGCATCGTGCCGTTCCTGCTGCTGTGCCTGCCGGTGGGGGCACTGGTCGATCGCTGGGACCGCAAGCGCGTGATGATGCTGTGCCACGCGGGCCGCTGCGCTGCGGTGGCGGTGCTGCCGCTGGCGATCGGGCTCGACGTGCTGACGGTGGGCTTGATCTACGCCGTGGCCGTTGTGGAAGGCGCGCTGCACGTCTTCTTCAACATCGCCGAGACGGCGGCGCTGCCGCGCGTTGTGGCCGCGCCGCAGTTGCCCGAGGCGACAGCGCAGAACATGGCCGGCTATGCCGCCGCGGCGGTGGTGGGGCCGCCGCTGGGCACCTGGCTGTTCCAGGCGGCGGGGCGCGCCTGGCCGTTCGTGCTCGACGTGCTGTGCCACGCTTCGGCGGCGCTGCTGCTGGCGCGCATGAAGACGTCGTTCACGCCGGCGGCGGCTGCACGCAACGAGCGGCGCGACCTGCGCGCCGAGGTCGCCGAAGGGCTGCGCTGGCTGTGGCGCGAGCGGCTCGTGCGCGACATGGCGCTGATCACGAGCGGGCTGAACTTCGTCAACGCGGCGACGCCGCTGGTGCTGATCGTGCTGGCCAAGCGCCTGGGCGCAAGCGACGCCGAGATCGGCCTCGTGTTCTCGCTCGGCGGCATCGGCGCCATCGCCGGCGCGGCGGCGGGCGGGGCCATCGCGCGGCGGTTCGGTTTCGGGCAGGTGATCATCGGCGTCATCGCCGCGCAGGCGCTGCTGTTCCCGCTGTTCGCGTTGTGCCCCGGGCCGCTGTGGCTGGGCGTTGTGTTCGCGCTGATGAGCTTCGTCGGGCCGGTCTACAACGTGGTTCAGCTCGCCTACCGCATCGCGTTGATCCCCGACGGGCTGCAAGGGCGCGTGCACAGCAGCTTCCGGCTCATCGCGCACGCGCTCAACCCGCTGGGGGCGCTGGCGTGCGGCTGGGCGCTGGAGCACTGGGGCGGGCCGTGGGCGGTGGCCGCCTTCGCGGCCGTGTATGTCGCGCTGGCCGCGGCGACGGCGGCCGACCCGGTGGTGCGCAAGGCGCCGCGCCAGCAAGGCGGCGCGCACGAGCTGAGTTGATCCTTCGCGCTCGTCCCGCGGCGCGGCGCAGGGCGCGAAACGTCAGCGGCTGCCCGGAGACGTTGCCGGCAGCGAGATCACGGCTTCGCCGTCGGCGGTGGTGCGACGCTCGCCTTCGGTCTTCAGCCTGAGCTGCCCCGAGCCCACCGCCAGCGGCACCGAAAGCACCGAGCTGCGGCCGCCTTGGGTGGTGATGACGTCGAGGTACTGCATGCCGTCGCTGCGGCCGGTATAGGGCAGGTCGATCGTTCGCTGCTCGCCCTGCGCGAGTTGCGTCGACAGCAAGGTCAGCTTCGTCGCCGGGTCGCGCACCTCGACGGTGGCGCCGTCGGCGGCGCTGACGCCGGCAAGGCGCAGGCGCACGCTGACGGTTTCGCCGATGCCGATGCGCGAGGGCACGACGGGCGTGACGCTGACGCCCGAGCCGGGCTTGCCGTGCGGCTTGGCCGCGGCGGCCGGGGTTGCCTTGCCGCTGGCGGCGGGCGCCGCAGCGGAGGCGAGGGCGGCGCCCGATGAGGCAGCCAGCGCGAAGGCGATGCCAGCCGCTGCCGCAGCGAAGCGAGCAGGCGCGAGCGGGGCGGAACGGTGCGAGGGACGGCGGATCATGGTCGGGTTCCTCACTGGATCGTGACGTTGAAGCAGCGCGTGCCGTTGTTGGTGGCGGCGTTGGTGCCGCGCGTCAGCGTGTAGTCCTCGAGCGCGATGACGTGCGTGCCCGCGCCGAGAGCGATGGGGCCGGTGTTCTCGTTGGTGGCGGCATCGGTTTCGAAGTCCGCCTCGGTGCCGTCGCTGCGGTACAGGCGGAAGTCGGGGTCGGAGGTGACGCCGCCGGTGGTCTGCGCCACGCTGATCGAGCGCGTGCCGGCGGTGGCGAGCGTGAAGCGGATGAAGATGTGCGCGCCGAGCTTGTTGGGCTCGAAGTCGCCCTGGCCCGCGGCGTCGGTGAGGCAGTAGTTCTGCGCCGCGCCGAAAGCGGCGGTGTGCGTGCGGTAGACCGGCAGGGCTTCGGGGATGCCGCCGCTGTTGCTCTCGCCGGCGCCCACCGGGCTGGCGGCGGTGATCGACACGCCGGCAAGCTGCGTGTCGATGGCCGCTGCCTGCCCCGGCACCGCCTGCTTCAGCCGGAAGGCGAAGCTGTGGATCGCGGACAGCGCGCCGTCGGCCGGCAGCGTGGTGGGCATTGCCGCCAGCACGGTGAAGATGGGCGTGAACCCGATCGCGCCGTTGGCGTTCCACGAGTACATGAGGTACTGGACCGTGCGCTCGCTGTACCAGCCGCGGTCGCCCACGGCCGGCGCCGCGGCGAGGTCGACGCGGAAGCCCGATTGCTGGCCGGCGCCGCCCGAATCGGTGTAGTACTGCGTGGCCAGCGCCATCCCGGACCAGGCGTTGCCCCAGCCTTCGGAGAAGGCCACGCGCATGTCCAGCTTGTCGCCGCCGCTGTGCGAGCCGCCGATGCTGTCGTCGCGCGAGAAGGCGCTTTGCATGTAGTGGCCGAATTCGTGCGCCACCACGGGGCGGTCGTACTCGTCGGTGTCGGTGTCGGCCGCGCCGAGGATGTAGATGCGGTGGCCGCTGCCGCCCTGGGTGTAGAACGAGGTGCCGATCAAGCCGGTGGCGAGGTTGCCGCTCGCGGGCCGGTTGTTCACGCTCCACATGAGCTGCAGCGCCGGGAACGCCTGGTTGGCCGAGGCGGAAAGGATCTTCTGCACGGCGTCGTAGGTGACGTCGAGCACCGAGAACGGCCCCGCCACCCGCGTACCGGTGTAGCTGGAGCCACCCCAGCCCGAGGGGGCGTGAACGTTGCGCGTGGTCGCCGCGGCCGCGGGCGTGAAGGCGGCGGTGTCGAGCACGTAGACGGCGTCGCCGGCCGTGTTGTCGCGCACCGTGAAGTTCCAGGTGCCGCCCGCGCCCGAGGTCTTCAGCATCTCGGCGCGCACGCGCACGTAGACCGACTGCGCCGAGGGAATCGTCAGCGAGTAGGTGCCCGTGGCGCTGGTCGTGCCGCTGGCCAGCACCGCGTTGTTGCTGGCGGCGAGGACCTGCACGGTGGCGCCGCGGATCGGCCGGTTGGTGGTGCTGGCGTAGAGCAGGCGGCCGTTGCTGCCGGTGTCGCTGGGCACCGATTCGAAGTCGGCGACGCCGCTGAGGGTCACCGGGCCGGTCGGTGGCGGGGTGACGGGGTCGTCGCCACCGCCGCCGCCGCCCGAGCCGACCAGGCTCGCCAGGCCCGCGAAGGCGAGCGCCGCCAAGCCGAGCCAGCGCGCCGCAAGGCGCAGCGGCGAGAGGAACGCGCTGTCATTCGAGGTGCTTGTCGGCGTCACGATGAACTTCCCTTCCTTGCCTTGCTTCAACGTCCGATCGGGAAAAGAGAACACATCCGCGCGCGCTGCGGCGAAATGGCCCACCACGTGGCGGCGAATGCAACCGCACTGCCCGCCAGGGCCGCGACGATATCGGCAGCGGCGAACGATCCGTTGGAGAAGTAGCGCGCAGTGTGCAAGACGGCACTGCTGTGGCCGAAGAGCGCAGTGATGGCCGCCGCAACGTGTGGCGACACAGCCGCGTGCTGGCCGAGCTCGGCCAACGTGTCGACCAGGGCCCAGCCGGCGCAGGCGGTGGCAGCGAGGGCCGGCCGCGGCGGCAGCAGCCACGCGGTGAGCACGCTGAAGGCGAAGGCGTGCACGAAGCTCGGCAGCCACAGCCCGGCGCTGCCGAACCAGCCGCCGCTGGCGGGCGCCGGCCACCAGGCCTGCCACCTCGCCTGCCATTGCGCCGGCAGCAGCCATGCCGAGCCTGCAGGGCGGTCGAGCAGGTAGATCAGCGCCGCCAGCACCAGCAGGGCAGCGGCCAGCGCCGCCAGCGCGTTCATCGCAGGGCAATCCGGCGAGACCGGGGCACGGAAGGCGCGCGGGGTGCTGGAGGTGCGGGCTCGCAAGGGTGACTCGAACTGGCTCGCTTCCGGCTGGCGCCGCCGGCAACGCAAGGCGGCAGAGGATAGATCACATCAACGGCGGCGTGCACGGTGTGCCACCGCGATGCCCTTTGCGCCGATGAGGCCGGCAGACGGCCCGCCGCACGGCGTTAGACTGCCGCGCGCCAGAACCACGGCGCGTTCCTTCGTCGCCCCAGCCCGCACCGGCCACGCCGCGCCGCAGCGGACGCCCGGGTGCCGAACACGCAGGAGAGACGAGCGCGTGCAGCCCACCGATGCCAGCAACCCGGCCTACTTCCACAAGGTCGTCGACTGCCAGTGGGCCTGCCCGGCCCACACCCCCGTGCCGGAATACATCCGGCTCATCGCCCAGGGCCGCTACGACGCGGCCTACATGGTCAACTGGGAAAGCAACGTCTTCCCCGGCATCCTCGGGCGCACCTGCGACCGCCCGTGCGAGCCGGCCTGCCGGCGCGGGCGCGTCGAAGAGAAGAACCTGAGCCAGCCGCAGCCGGTGGCCATCTGCCGCCTGAAGCGGGTGGCTGCCGACCTCAAGAGCGCCGAGATCCGCGCGCTGATGCCGCGGCCGCCGGCGCGCAGCCAGCGCAACGGCAAGAAGGTGGCCTGCGTCGGTGCCGGGCCGGCTTCGCTGACGGTGGCACGCGACCTGGCGCTGCAGGGCTACGCGGTCACCGTGTTCGAGGGCGACCAGAAGGGCGGCGGCTTCATGCGCACGCAGGTGCCGCGCTTCCGCCTGCCCGAGCACGTGATCGACGAGGAAGTCGACTGGATCCTCGACCTCGGCGTGGAGTTGCGCGGCGGCGAGCGCATCGATTCGCTGAAGAGCCTCGTCGCCCAGGACTGGGACGCCATCTTCGTGGGCTGCGGCGCGCCGCGCGGGCGCGACCTGCCGATCCCCGGGCGCCAGGAGGCGGCAGCGGCCATCCACGTCGGCCTCGATTGGCTGGCTTCGGTCTACTTCGGGCACGTCACGAAGGTGGGCAAGCGCGTGCTCGTGCTCGGCGGCGGCAACACGGCGATGGACTGCTGCCGCAGCGCCCGCCGCCTCGGTGCCGACGACGTGAAGGTGCTCGTGCGCAGCACCTACGAGGACATGAAGGCCTCGCCGTGGGAGAAGGAGGACGCCGAGCACGAAGGCATCCCGCTCATCGCGCAGCACAGCCCGAAGGCGTTCCTGCACGACAACGGCAAGCTGGTGGGCATGCGCTTCGAGATCGTCAAGAGCGTCTACGACGAGAAGGGCCGGCGCACGCTGGTGCCCACCGGCGAGGAAGTGACCTTCGAGTGCGACGAGGTGCTGGTGGCGGTGGGCCAGGAGAACGCCTTCCCGTGGATCGAGCGCGACGCCGGCATCGAGTTCGACAAGTGGGGCCTGCCGCTGCTCGACGCGACGACGCTGCAGTCGAGCCTGCCGCGCGTCTTCTTCGGCGGCGACGCGGCGTTCGGGCCGAAGAACATCATCACGGCGGTGGCGCACGGGCACGAGGCGGCGGTGAGCATCGACCGCTTCCTGCACGGCGAGGACGTGCGCGAGCGGCCGCCGCCGCACGTGAACCTGATCAGCCAGAAGATGGGCATCCACGAGTGGAGCTATGACAACGCGCCCACCAACGACGCCCGCCACAAGGTGCCGTGGGCGGCGGCGGAGAAGGCGCTGAAGAGCATCAAGATCGAGGTCGAACTCGGCTTCGACGCCAAGACCGCCTTCGACGAGGCGCAGCGCTGCCTCAACTGCGACGTGCAGACGGTGTTCGCCGACCGCCTGTGCATCGAGTGCGATGCCTGCGTCGACATCTGCCCGATGGACTGCATCACCTTCACCGGCAATGGCGAAGAGGCCGACCTGCGCACGCGGCTGAAGGCGCCGGCAGCGAACACCGCGCAGGACCTGTACGTGAGCGCGCCGCTGAAGACCACGCGCGTCATGGTCAAGGACGAGGACATGTGCCTGCACTGCGGCCTGTGCGCCGAACGTTGCCCCACCGGAGCGTGGGACATGCAGAAGTTCCTGTTCGTCACCACCAAGGCCGGCCCGAGCTGCCGGGACAGGAAGCCGGCGCCGGTGCGACAGGGAGTCGCAGCATGAACCGCATCGAGGCCGTCAACGACTTCGTCGTCAAGTTCGCCAACGTCAACGGCTCGGGCTCGGCGAGCGCGAACGAGCTGTTCGCCAAGGCCATCCTGCGCATGGGCGTGCCGGTGAGCCCGCGCAACATCTTCCCCTCCAACATCCAGGGCCTGCCCACCTGGTACGAGGTGCGGGTCAGCGAGAAGGGCTGGCTGGGCCGGCGCGGCGGCATCGACATGATGGTGGCGATGAACCCGCAGACGTGGGACCAGGACGTGAAGGAGGTCGAGCCGGGCGGCTACCTCTTCCACGACAGCACGCGGCCGCTGCCGGCCAGCGCCTTCCGCAAGGACATCACCGTCATCGGCATGCCGGTGACGGCGATCTGCAACGCCACCTACGAGGACCCCCGCCAGCGCACGCTGTTCAAGAACATCATGGTGCTGGGGGCGCTGTCGGTGCTGATGGATGTCGACGCCGACGTCATCGAGAAGCTGTTCGGCGAGCAGTACAAGGGCAAGGAGCGGCTGCTCGAGAGCAACGGGCGGGCGCTGCACAGCGGCCGCAGCTTCGCGCGCGAGCACCTGAGGGCGCCGGCCGGCGCCGGCTGCGGCCTCAAGGTGCAGCGCGCCGACGCGGTGGGCGAGCGCATCTTCGTCGAGGGCAACGCGGCGGCGGCGCTGGGCTGCGTGTACGGCGGCGCCACGGTGTGCGCCTGGTACCCGATCACGCCCAGTTCGAGCGTCGCCGAGGCGTTCATCGGCTACTGCAAGAAGCTGCGCCACGACAGCGCCAGCGGCGAGGCGAACTACGCCATCGTGCAGGCCGAGGACGAGATCGCCTCGATCGGCATGGTCGTGGGCGCCGGCTGGAACGGCGCCCGCGCCTTCACCGCCACGTCGGGGCCGGGCGTGTCGCTGATGACCGAGTTCATCGGCCTGGCGTACTTCGCCGAGATCCCGGTGACGATCATCGACGTGCAGCGCGGTGGCCCGAGCACCGGCATGCCCACGCGCACGCAGCAGGCCGACCTCGTCAGCAGCGCCTACGCCGGCCACGGCGACACCAAGCACGTGCTGCTGCTGCCGCAGGACCCCAACGAGTGCTTCGAGTTCGCGGCCACGGCGCTGGACCTCGCCGACCGCCTGCAGACGCCGGTGTTCGTGATGACCGACCTCGACATCGGCATGAACCAGCGCCTGTGCGAGCCTTTCCGCTGGGACGACGAACGCCGCTACGACCGCGGCAAGGTGATGACGGCCGCCGAGCTGGAGGCCGGCCGCGAGTTCGCCCGCTACAAGGACGTCGACGGCGACGGCATCCCGTGGCGCACGCTGCCGGGAACGCACCCCACGCTCGGCAGCTACTTCACGCGCGGCACGACGCGCGACCCGCAGGCCCGCTACAGCGAAACCGGCCCCGATTACGTCTACAACGTGCAGCGGCTGCTGAAGAAGTTCGCCTTCGCCGCCACGCTGGTGCCGCAGCCGGTGGTGCGCGCCGCGCAGAAGCGCACGCGCCTGGGCGTCATCTACTTCGGCAGCACCGCGCCGGCGATGGACGAGGCGCTGGAGGCGCTGGCGCGGGTGGGCATCCACCTCGACGCGATGCGCCTGCGCGCCTTCCCGTTCCCGCGCGCGGTGGCCGAGTTCATCGCCTCGCACGACGAGGTCTTCGTTGTCGAGCAGAACCGCGACGCGCAGATGCGCTCGCTGCTGGTCAACGAGCTCGAAGTGGACCCGGCGCGGCTGCAGGCGGTGCTGCACTACGACGGCACGCCGATCACGGCGCGCGCCATCACGCAGACCATCACGCGCAAGGTGCACGCCATTGCCGTCGCACCGGCCCGCGAGCGAGCCTGAAGAGAAGTACCGATGACCTACATCGCCAAGCCCCGCCTGCACCACCCGACGCTGGCGCGCAACAAGGTCGGCTACACCCGCCGCGACTACGAAGGCAAGGTCAGCACGCTGTGCGCCGGCTGCGGCCACGACAGCATCAGCGCCGCGATCATCCAGGCGGCCTGGGAGCTGGACATCGAGCCGCACCGCGTGGCCAAGCTCTCGGGCATCGGCTGCTCGAGCAAGACGCCCGACTTCTGCCTCGGCGCCAGCCACGGCTTCAACACCGTGCATGGCCGCATGCCCAGCGTGCTGACCGGCGCGGCGCTGGCTAACCGCGAACTGCTGTACCTGGGCGTCAGCGGCGACGGCGACAGCGCCAGCATCGGCCTGGGGCAGTTCGCGCACGCCATGCGCCGCGGCGTGAGGATGGTCTACATCGTCGAGAACAACGGCGTCTACGGCCTCACGAAGGGCCAGTTCAGCGCCACCGCCGACCGCGGCAGCAAGAGCAAGAAGGGCGTGCTCAACAACGACAGTCCGGTCGACCTGGTCGGCATGGCGCTGCAGCTGGGTGCCACCTACGTGGCGCGCGGCTTCTCCGGCGACAAGGCCCAGCTCGTGCCGCTGATCAAGGGTGCCATCCGCCACGGCGGCGCCGCGTTCATCGACGTCATCAGCCCGTGCGTGGCGTTCAACAACCACCCCGGCAGCACGCGCAGCTACGACTACGTGCGCGAGCACAACGAGGCGGTGAGCCGCATCGACTTCATCGACCTGGCCCAGCCGGCGACGGTGGAGCCGGGCGGCCTGCCGCCCGGCGAGGTGTTCGAGCTGCCGCAGCCCGACGGCGGCCTGATGCGCCTGCGCAAGCTGCACGAGGGCTACGACCCGGCCGATCGCGTGGCCGCGATGACGCTGGTGCAGGCGCTGCAGGCGCAAGGCGAGGTGCCCACGGGGCTCCTGTACATCGAGCCCAAAGCACGCGACCTGCACGCCGCGCTGGGCACGACCGCCAAGCCGCTGAACATGCTGGCCGAGCCGGTGCTGTGCCCCGGCAGCGAGGCGCTGGCGAAGATCAACGCTTCGCTGCGCTGAGGCAGCAGCCGCGCGCCGCCCCGGCGCCCGCGCGGACAGTCCCTAGTTCCGTCAGGTTTCCGTGGGGCCGCGCGGCGGCGTGCCCGGGCCGCGCCGACCCCGTTCGGGCGCGGCTTCGGGCGCGGCGCGGCGTTGTTCGAGTTTGCGGGCCACGCCTTCGGCCGCCCGGGCGGTGGCCGCGGCGGCGCGCTCGACACCGCGCGCGGCAGCGGCAGCACCTGCCCGAACGCCTTGGCCGGCGGCGTGCACGCCACGTTCCAGCGCCCGTTCGACGCGCGAGATGGCCGCCCCGAGCCGGTCGTCGGCCGGCGCGGGTTCGTCGCCGGGCACCGCGCCGACCTGCGCGGCGACAACCAGCAAGGCGGCCGCCGTGGCGGTGCGTATCAAGCGAAGGCGTTGCATGGCATCGGCTCTGGCGTGGCGCGGGCGCGAAGCACCCGCGTTGCCGGGCGTCGTGTTGCGGCCGCCTCAGGCGCGCGCCGCGCCGGCGGTGCGGGCGTGGCGCTCTTCGAGCGCCTTCGCATCGGTGAGGTGCAGCGCCAACTGCAGGCGCTCCCACCAGCTCAACAACTGCACCCGGCCATCGGGCAGGCGCAGCACGGTGCCGAGGATCGGTTCGTCTTCGATGCGCGATTGCGCGAAGTCCGTGCTCAGGAAGGGCGGCCTCATCTTTCGCACCTCATCGGCAGAGCGGCAGCGCCCGCTGCCTGTCGCTGGCGCCGCCATGTTGTAACGGTGCGTATTCTAGGAGCGCCGCCCTTCGCTCCAGTCGGCGGGACGCCGGCATTTACATGTGCGCTCAGGGGGTGGGGCGGTGCGGGCGCCGCCGATTCGCTTCCGCGACAATCGTGGGTTCCTGCCCAAGGCCACCCCGCCATGACTGCCCCAGCGACCACCAGGACCGGCGTGCAGCCGGTCTCCGCGAGCCCCGGCGCGCGCACCCTCTACGACAAGCTCTGGGACGAGCACGTCGTGCATACCGAGGAAGACGGCACCGCCGTCCTCTACATCGACCGCCACCTCGTGCACGAGGTGACGAGCCCGCAGGCCTTCGAAGGGCTGCGGCTGGCCGGGCGCAAGGTCTGGCGCACGAGCAGCATCGTCGCCACCGCCGACCACAACACGCCCACCACCGGCTGGGAGCGCGGCTACGACGGCATCGAGGACGCCACCAGCAAGCAGCAGGTGGTCGCGCTCGACGCCAACATCGCCGCCTTCGGTGCCGCCGCCTACTTTCCGTTCCTCGACAAGCGCCAGGGCATCGTGCATGTCATCGGGCCCGAGAACGGCGCCACGCTGCCGGGCATGACCGTCGTCTGCGGCGACAGCCACACCTCCACCCACGGCGCCTTCGGCGCGCTGGCGCACGGCATCGGCACCAGCGAAGTCGAGCATGTGATGGCGACGCAGACGCTGCTGGCGCGCAAGGCGAAGAACCTGCTCGTGAAGGTCGAGGGCACCCTCGGCCGCGGTGTCACGGCGAAGGACCTGGTGCTGGCGATCATCGGCCGCATCGGCACCGCCGGCGGCACCGGCTACACGATCGAGTTCGCCGGCAGCGCGATCCGCTCGCTCAGCATGGAAGGGCGGATGACGGTGTGCAACATGGCCATCGAGGCCGGCGCCCGCGCCGGCCTGGTGGCGGTGGACGACAAGACGATCGAGTACGTGCGCGGCCGTCCGTTCGCCCCCACCGGCGTCGCCTGGGACCAGGCGGTGCGGCACTGGCGCACGCTGCACTCCGACGCCGGCGCGAGGTTCGACGCCGTCGTCGAGTTCGACGCCGGGCAGATCCAGCCGCAGGTGACCTGGGGCACGAGCCCGGAGATGGTGCTGCCGGTGGACGGCCGCGTCCCCGACCCCGAGAAGGAACGCGACGGCGTCAAGCGTGGCGCCATCGAACGCGCGCTGGCCTACATGGGCCTCACGCCGAACAAGGCGATCACCGACATCGGCATCGACAAGGTCTTCATCGGCTCGTGCACCAACAGCCGCATCGAGGACCTGCGCGAGGCGGCCGCCGTCGTTCGCCGCATCGGCCGGCGCGTGGCGCCCGAAGTGCGCCTGGCGATGGTGGTGCCGGGCTCGGGCCAGGTGAAGGCGCAGGCCGAACGCGAAGGGTTGGACGAGATCTTCCGCGCCGCCGGCTTCGAGTGGCGCGAGCCCGGCTGCTCGATGTGCCTGGCGATGAACGCCGACCGGCTGGAGCCGGGCGAGCGTTGCGCCAGCACCAGCAACCGCAACTTCGAGGGCCGCCAGGGCAACGGCGGCCGCACGCACCTGGTCAGCCCCGCGATGGCCGCCGCCGCCGCGCTGCACGGCCACTTCGTCGACGTGCGGCGCTTCGGCTAAGGAGGAAGGCCATGCAACCGTTCACCGTGCACAAGGGCCTGGTCGCACCGATGGACCGCGCCAACGTCGACACCGACGCGATCATCCCCAAGCAGTTCCTGAAGTCGATCAAGCGCTCCGGCTTCGGCCCCAACCTGTTCGACGAGTGGCGCTACCTCGACAAGGGCGAGCCGGGGCAGGATCCGGCCAGCCGCAGGCCGAACCCCGACTTCGTGCTCAACCAGCCGCGGTACCAAGGCGCGAGCATCCTGCTGGCGCGGCAGAACTTCGGCTGCGGCTCCAGCCGCGAGCATGCACCCTGGGCGCTCGAGCAGTTCGGCTTCCGCGCCCTCGTCGCGCCCAGCTACGCCGACATTTTCTTCAACAACTGCTTCAAGAACGGCCTGCTGCCCATCACGCTCCCCGAAGCGCAGGTGGCGCGCCTTTTCGACGAAGTGGCTGCGTTCCCCGGCTACGCGCTGACGATCGACCTGCAGCGCCAGGTGATCGTCAAGCCCGACGGCGCCGAACTGCCGTTCGACGTGCAGGCCTTTCGCAAGTACTGCCTGCTCAACGGCTTCGACGACATCGGCCTGACGCTGCGCCACGCCGACAAGATCCGCGCCTTCGAGGCCGAACGCCTGGCGAAGATGCCGTGGCTGGCGCAGACGGCGCTCGGCTGAGGCACCTGCGGAGCAAACCCCGATGAAGACGAAGATCGCGATCCTCCCCGGTGACGGCATCGGCACCGAGATCGTCGAGCAGGCGGTGCGCGTGCTCGACGCCGTCGGCACGATCCACGGCCTGAAGTTCGAGACCGAGACCGCCCTCGTCGGCGGCGCGGCGTACGAGGCGCACGGCCATCCGCTGCCCGACTCGACGCTGGCGCTGGCCAAGGCGGCCGACGCCATCCTCTTCGGCGCGGTGGGCGACTGGAAGTACGACAAGCTCGAACGCGCGCTCAGGCCCGAGCAGGCGATCCTCGGTCTGCGCAGGCACCTGGGCCTGTTCGCCAACTTCCGCCCGGCGCTGTGCTACGAAGAGCTCACGCACGCCAGTTCGCTGAAGCCGGAACTGGTGGCGGGGCTGGACATCCTCATCATCCGCGAGCTCACCGGCGACATCTACTTCGGCCAGCCACGCGGCCGCCGCATCGCCAGCGACGGCCACTTCCCCGGCAGCGAGGAAGCGTTCGACACGATGCGCTACAGCAGGCCCGAGGTCGAGCGCATCGCGCACGTGGCGTTCCAGGCCGCCCGCAAGCGTGCGGCAGGAAGCGGGCGCCCGGGCGCCCGCGGCAAGGTCACCAGCGTCGACAAGGCCAACGTGCTGGAGACGTTCCAGTTCTGGAAGGACGTGGTGACCGCGGTGCACGCGCAGTACCCGGACGTGCAGCTGGAGCACATGTACGTCGACAACGCGGCGATGCAGCTGGTGCGCGCGCCGAAGAACTTCGACGTCATCGTCACCGGCAACATGTTCGGCGACATCCTCAGCGACGAGGCGGCGATGCTCACCGGCTCGATCGGCATGCTGCCTTCGGCGAGCCTGGACAAGGCCGGCAAGGGCCTGTACGAGCCGAGCCACGGCAGCGCACCGGATATCGCCGGCAAGGGGATTGCCAACCCGCTGGCTACAATCCTCTCCGCTGCCATGATGCTTCGCTTCTCCCTCGACCAGAGCGCCGCGGCCGACCGCATCGAGTCGGCCGTGAAGGCCGTGCTCGCCGCCGGCTTGCGCACGGCCGACGTGTACAGCGAGGGCCAGGCGGGCGTGCGCAAGGTCGGCACGCGCGAGATGGGTGACGCCGTGGTCGAGGCCCTCGCCGGCGATGCGCGGGTAGCCGGCGATGCGCGGGTCGCCGCGAAAACCGTCACCACCACCAAGAAGAGCTGACAGCTCCCGGTTCGTCTCGCCCCCACTCCTCACCACTGGACCCCGGCGAAGCGAGCCGGGGCAAGCAGGGGTCCGGAAGAACGGAAAGGCAAGACTGAAATGGCTCTCAACTCGAATCCCCGCGTGGGCCTGGTCGGCTGGCGCGGCATGGTCGGCTCGGTGCTCATGCAGCGCATGGAAGCGGAAGGCGACTTCGCGCTCATCGAGCCGGTGTTCTTCAGCACCAGCGCTGCCGGCGGTGCGCTGCCGCCGGCCATCGCCCGCTTCGCCAAGAACGAGCGCAAGCTGCAAAGCGCCACCGACCTGAAGGCGCTGGCCGCCTGCGACATCGTCATCACCTGCCAGGGCAGCGACTTCACGAAGGAGGCCTACGCGCCGCTGCGCGCCGCCGGCTGGAAGGGCTACTGGATCGACGCGGCCAAGACGCTGCGGATGCAGGACGACGCGGTGATCGTGCTCGACCCGGTGAACATGCCGGTGATCAAGAACGCACTGGCCAAGGGCGTCAAGGACTACATCGGCGGCAACTGCACCGTCAGCTGCATGCTGATGGGTCTCTCGGCGCTGTTCAAGGCCGATCTGGTCGAGTGGATGACGGCCACCACCTACCAGGCCGCCAGCGGCGGCGGCGCTCAGCACATGCGCGAGCTGCTGACGCAGATGGGCACGCTCAACGCCAGCGTCAAGGCATTACTGGCCGACCCGGCGAGCGCCATCCTCGAGATCGATCGCCAGGTGGCGGCCACGCAGCGCGGCCTGTCGGCCGAGGAGACCAGGAACTTCATGGTGCCGCTGGCGGGCAGCCTGATCCCGTGGATCGACGCCGACCGCGGCGACGGCACCAGCCTCGAGGAATGGAAGGGCGGCGCCGAGACCAACAAGATCATGGGCCGCGGGCCTGGGTTCGGCGCGCCGCCGGTGCCGATCGACTCGATCTGCGTGCGCGTGGGCGCGATGCGCTGCCACAGCCAGAGCCTGACCCTCAAGCTCAAGAAGGACGTGCCGCTGGCCGACATCGAGCAGATGATCGCCGCCGACAACGAGTGGGTCCGTCTGGTGCCGAACACCCGCGAGGCGAGCATCCGCCAGCTCACACCGGTGGCGGTGACCGGCACGATGCAGATCCCGGTGGGCCGCGTGCGCAAGCTGGCGCTGGGCCCCAGCTACCTCGGCGCCTTCACGATCGGCGACCAGTTGCTCTGGGGAGCGGCCGAGCCGCTGCGGCGCATGCTGCGCATCCTGCTCGAGCAGTGAGGGGCGGGCCGGCAGCCATGGAACGGGGCACACTTGCAGATTGGCCCGCCGGCGCCCCCTCGATCTCTCGTTGTCGCCGGGCAACATCTCCACGCGCGTGGGGTGCCGAACGCTTTAAGACACATTCGTTAGCTTTTGCATGAGCTTCGGCTCCTATATGCTTGATACTGCTGTAGTTTCGGGGTCGAGCGCCTTCCCGGTCCGTTGCCGGCCCAGGCGTGCTGCCGGCTCCGAGGGGCCCGCGCGTGTGAACCGGCCTTGATCGGCCTGAGTTTTTTCCGGTTGCTCCGCGACGTGGGAACGATGCATGGGGGACTCGCCTTGAAACACCGCCCGACCACTGCCTTGCGATTCGCGCTGACCGGCGTCGCCACGGCCTGCGCCTGCCTCTTGTGGACATCGCAGGCTCTTGCCCTGGGCCTGGGGCGGTTGAACGTGCAGTCGGCGCTCGGCGAGTCGCTGAAGGCCGAGATCGACGTCACGAGCATCAATGCCGAGGAAGCGGCGACGCTGCGCCTGCGCGTCGCGCCGCCCGAGGCCTACCGCGCCGCGGGGGTCGAATACAACGCGGCGCTCGCCTCGGCCGATGTGCAGGTGGTGCGCCGGCCCGACGGCCGCACGGTGCTGCGCCTGACCGGTGACCGCGCGGTGACCGAGCCCTTCATCGACGTGATCATCGAGGCCACGTGGTCCACCGGCCGCCTGGTGCGCGAGTACACGCTCCTGCTCGACCCGCCGGGCGCCCGCACGGCGCCGGCCGCGCCGCCACCGGCAGTGGCGCCGGTCATCACGCCGGCCCCTGCGCCTTCGCTGCCTGCCGCCCCGCCGCCGACGCTGCCGCAGTCCACGCCGAGCCGCCCGCCGGCCGACACCAACCTGCCCTCGGCGCCGCCTGCAGGCGGCACGGGCAGCGCGCCGCCGCCGCGCACGACATCGCGCGCTCCGGCCGCGGCGCCCGCTGCGGCCTCCGGCGACGAGTACCGCGTCCGCCAGGGCGACACCCTGTCGCGCATTGCCGGGCGCGTGCAGAAGCCGGGCGTCTCGCTCGACCAGATGCTGGTGTCGCTGTTCCGCGCCAACCCCGACGCCTTCATGGGCCAGAACATGAACCGGCTGCGCTCGGGCGTCGTGCTGCAGGTACCCGGCGCCGATGCCGCGCAGCAGGTCACGGCGCAGGAAGCGCGCGAGGTGATCCAGGCCCAGAGCGCCGACTTCTCCGCCTACCGCCAGCGCCTGGCCGGTGCGACCACCGCCACGCCCGAGGAAGCGCCGGCTCGCCAGGCGGGCGGCCAGGTGCAGACGCGCGTGGAAGACCGCCGCCAGGCCGCCGCTTCGTCACCCGACCGCCTGCGCCTGGCGCAGGGCGGGGCTGCGCGTCCCGGTTCGCCGGAGGCGCGCCTGTCGGCCGAGGCCCAGCGCCGCGCCGCCAGCGCACGCGAGGCCGAGCTCTCGCGCAACGTGCGCGAGCTGAGTCAGCTGCGCCAGAGCGTCACGCCGGGTACCGGCGGTGGCACGCAAGTCGCTGCCGCGCCGGCCACGCCTGCTGCGACGCCGCCGGTGGCGCCCACCCCGGCCGCGCCGCCGACACCTCCCACGCCGGCGCCGGCGCCCGCGCCATCGGCCACCCCGAGCCCGGCTCCGTCGGCAGCCTCTGCGCCGGGCGTTTCCGTGCCGACGCCGGTGGCAACGCCGAGCGTGCCGCCGGTGCCCGCGCCCGCGACGCCGCCGGCTGCCGCCGCCTCCTCGCCCGCCGAGGCAGCCTCGGCCGCCGCGACGCCGCCGGTCACCGCGCCTGCATCCGCTGTCGCGGCAGCGCCGGCCGCTGCGCCCGCCAAGCCGCCTGCGCCAGCAGAGCCGGGCTTCTTCGAGGGCCTTCTGGACAACCCGATGGTGCTGCCCGGCGCCGGCGTGCTCGTTGCGCTGCTGGCGGGACTGGGCATCTACCGCCTGCGCAAGGGCAAGGGCAAGTCGGGCAACGAAACGTCGTTCCTCGAAAGCCGCCTGCAGCCCGATTCGTTCTTCGGTGCCAGCGGCGGCCAGCGCATCGACACGCGCGAGGCCAGCTCGACGACCAGTTCGTCGTCGATGAGCTACTCGCTCAGCCAGCTCGATGCCATCGGCGACGTCGACCCGGTGGCCGAGGCCGACGTCTACCTCGCCTACGGCCGCGATCTGCAGGCCGAGGAGATCCTCAAGGAGGCGATGCGCGCCAACCCCGAGCGCATGGCGATCCGCACCAAGCTGCTCGAGGTCTACGCCAAGCGGCGCGACGCCAAGGGCTTCGAGCTGCTGGCCACGCAGCTGCACAGCCTCACCAGCGGCCAGGGCGAAGACTGGGCCAAGGCCCAGGCGCTCGGCCAGACGGTGGACCCCGACAATCCGCTGTACCAGCCCGGCGGCCAGCCCGACGCGGTGATGGGTGCCAGCGGCCAGCCGGTGGAGCCGCTGGGCGCCTCGACGATGCCCTACCAGGCGCCGGTGGCGCCGCCGGCGTTCAAGCCGGCCGCCGATGCCACGCTCGACACCGGCGACGGCGGCGACAGCGGCCACATGGACCTGGACCTCGACATCTCGGGTCCGGGCGACTTCAACGAGTCGCCCATCGAGCGCACGGCGCCCATCGCCACCGGCGCCAGCCTGTCCGGGCCGGGTGGCGGCGGCAGCCTCGACTTCCCGCTCGACACCGGCGAGGGTTCGCTCGAAGAGCCCAACAGCCGCAGCCTTGACTTCGACGTGAGCGGCTTCACCCTCGACGTGCCGGCCACAGCGCCGGCGCCGACGCCGGCCACGGCGCTGGCGGCGCAGCAGGCCACCACCGTCGCTTTGCCGCCGGTGGGCGGCAGCGCCGGTGGCGAAAGCGGCGACCCGCTGTCGCGCAAGCTCGAATTGGCCGAGGAGTTCCGCCAGATCGGCGACACCGAAGGGGCGCGCGACCTGCTCGAAGAGGTGATGGCCAAGGCGGACGGCGCGTTGCGCACGAAGGCCAAGGCGATGCTCGACGCGCTGGCGTGAAGCGGCGCCGCTGGCGCTGACTTCGCAGGCCGAGACACCAGCCGTGGCCGCGGCGGCGACCCGGGTCGCCCTCGGCGTGGCCTACCGTGGCCAGGCCTACGACGGCTGGCAGTCGCAGCCCGGCGGTCGTACGGTCCAGGACCGACTGGAGCGCGCGCTCGCGCTGTTCATCGGCGCGCCGGTGCGCACGCTGTGCGCCGGGCGCACCGACGCCGGCGTGCATGCGCTGAACCAGGTCGTGCATCTCGACTCGCCCGTGCGGCGCGACGAGTTCTCGTGGGTGCGCGGCACCAACCGGCACCTGCCTGCCGACATCGCCGTGCAGTGGTGCCGCGAGGTGAGCGACGGCTTCCACGCCCGTGCCAGCGCGCGCGGCCGCCGCTACCGCTTCGTGCTGCTCGAGTCGCCGGTGCGGCCGGCGCTCGAGACGGGGCTCGCCGGCTGGGTGTTCAGGCCCCTGGACGGCGAAGCGATGCGTGCGGCCGCCGCGCTCATCGTCGGTGAACACGACTTCAGCGCCTTCCGCGCCGCCGAGTGCCAGGCGAAGTCGCCGGTGAAGACGCTGCGCAGCATCGACATCGCCTTGCGCGGCCAGTCGCTGGCGGGGTACTGGCACTTCGACTTCGACGCCAACGCCTTCCTGCATCACATGGTGCGCAACATCATGGGCTGCCTCGTTGCCGTGGGCAGCGGGCGGCGCTCGCCGGCGTGGTTGGCCGAGGTGCTGGCTTCGCGCCGGCGCGACCTCGCGGCACCGACCTTTCCGCCCCAGGGGCTGTACTTCGTCGGCCCGTACTACGATGCCTGCCATGGCCTGCCCACGGCGACCGCGGCGATGCAGTGGCTTCCCTGAATAGCGCGCGATGAGCCGCACGCGCATCAAGATCTGCGGCCTCACGCGCGAGGCCGACGTCGACGCCGCCGTCGAGGCCGGCGCCGACGCAGTCGGCTTCGTGCTGTGGAGCGGCAGCGCGCGCCACGTTTCGGGCGACCGCGCCGCCGCGCTGGCGGCCCGCCTGCCGCCGTTCGTGACGCCGGTGCTGCTGTTCGTCAACGCCAGCGCGAGCGAAGTGGCCGCCGCGGCCGCCGACATTCCGCAGGCGCTGCTGCAGTTCCATGGCGACGAGACACCCACGCAATGCGAGGCCGCGGCGCGCCCGTACCTTCGCGCCGCGCGCATGGCCGAGGGGTTCGATTTGCTAGACTTTGCCGCGAGTTGGCGCGCCGAGAGCGCGCTCATGCAGGCGCTGCTGCTCGACGCCCATGTCGAGGGCTACGGCGGCGCAGGAAAGGTCTTCGATTGGTCACGGATTCCGCCAAGCGTGCCTTGTCCGGTCGTTTTGTCTGGTGGGTTGAATCCTGCCAATGTGACCGCTGGCGTCCTTGCCGTCCGGCCCTTTGCCGTTGACGTGAGTTCCGGCGTCGAGCAGGGCAAAGGCATCAAGGATGCCGCCCTGATGCGCCGGTTCTGCGCCGCGGTGCGCGAGGCCGATGCGCGGCTGGCTGCCGGCGAGATGCCGGAACTGCCCGCAGCGCGCTGAAGACCTCGCTGCCGAAGCCGCTGCGCGCCATTCGCAACGCCTGCCTTGCCGCGGGTCGAGCGAAGCCCATCGAGGAACCCATGCTTGCCTATTCCCAGCCCGACGCGCGCGGGCACTTCGGACCCTACGGCGGCACCTTCGTCGCCGAGACGCTGGTGCATGCGCTGCACGAACTCGAAGCCGCCTGGATGCGGGCGCTGGCCGACCCCGCCTTCGAGCGCGAGTTCCGCCATGAACTGAAGCATTTCGTCGGCCGGCCGAGCCCGGTCTACCACGCCGCGCGCCTGTCGCGCGAGATCGGCGGCGCGCAGATCCACCTGAAGCGCGAGGACCTCAACCACACCGGTGCCCACAAGATCAACAACACGATCGGCCAGGCGCTGCTGGCGCGCCGCATGGGCAAGCCGCGCGTCATCGCCGAGACCGGCGCTGGCCAGCACGGCGTGGCCACCGCCACCATCTGCGCGCGCTACGGCATGGAGTGCGTCGTCTACATGGGCAGCGAGGACGTGAAGCGGCAAAGCCCCAACGTCTACCGCATGCACCTGCTCGGCGCGACGGTGGTGCCGGTGGAGAGCGGCAGCAAGACGCTCAAGGACGCGCTCAACGAGGCGCTGCGCGACTGGGTGACCAACGTCGAGAACACCTTCTACATCATCGGCACCGTCGCCGGCCCGCACCCTTACCCGACGATGGTGCGTGACTTCCAGCGCGTCATCGGCGAGGAGTGCCTGGTGCAGATGCCCGAGGCGATCGCCGAACTCGGCGGCGGCGCCGGGCGCCAGCCCGACGCGGTGATCGCCTGCGTCGGCGGCGGCAGCAACGCGATGGGCCTGTTCCACCCGTACATCGGGCACGAAGGCACGCGGCTCATCGGCGTCGAGGCAGCGGGGCAGGGGTTGGCCAGCGGCCGCCACGCCGCGTCGCTTTGCGCCGGTTCGCCCGGCGTTCTGCACGGCAACCGCACCTACCTGCTGCAAGACGACAACGGCCAGATCATCGAGACGCACAGCATCAGCGCCGGCCTGGACTACCCCGGCGTCGGCCCCGAGCACGCGTGGCTCAAGGACATCGGCCGCGCCGAATACGTCGGCATCACCGACGACGAGGCGCTGGCCGCCTTCCACCGGCTGTGCCGGTGCGAAGGGATCATCCCGGCGCTCGAATCGAGCCACGCGGTGGCGCACGCGATGAAGCTGGCCGCGACGATGCGGCCCGACCAGCACCTGCTCGTCAACCTCTCGGGCCGCGGCGACAAGGACATCAACACCGTGGCCGCGCTCGACGCGGCCGCAGCCGCGCAGGCGGGCGCCCGATGAGCCGCATCGCCCCCACCCTGCGCTCGCTGCAACAGCAAGGCCGCAAGGCGCTGATCCCCTATGTCACTGCCGGCGACCCGTTCGCCGACATCACGCCGGCGGTGATGCGCGCGCTCGTCGAAGGCGGTGCCGACGTCATCGAGCTCGGCGTGCCGTTCTCCGACCCGATGGCCGACGGCCCGGTCGTGCAGCGCGCCGGCGAGCGCGCGCTGGCGCGCGGCATCGGCCTGGTGCAGGTGCTGGCGATGGTGCGCGAGTTCCGCCGCGGCGACGCGAAGACACCGGTCGTGCTGATGGGCTATGCCAACCCGATCGAGCGCCACGACCAGCGCCACGGCGCCGGCGCCTTCGCGCGCGACGCCGCCGCGGCGGGCGTCGACGGCATCCTCGTCGTCGACTACCCGCCCGAGGAGTGCGAATCGTTCGCCGCGCAACTGAAGGCGGTCGGCGTCGACCTCATCTTCCTGCTCGCGCCGACATCGACCGACGAGCGCATCGCGCAGGTCGGGCGCATCGCCAGCGGCTACGTCTACTACGTTTCGCTGAAGGGCGTCACCGGCGCCGGGCACCTGGACACCGCGAGTGTCGAAGCGATGGTGCCGCGCATCCGCCAGCAGGTGCGCGTGCCGGTGGGCGTGGGCTTCGGCATCCGCGATGCCGAGAGCGCGCGTGCCGTCGCGCGCGTCGCCGACGCCGTGGTCATCGGTTCCCGCCTCATCCAGGTCCTGGAAGGCGAGTCGCGCGACAATGCTCCCGCCGCCGCCCAGGCGTTCCTGGCCGGCATCCGGGCCGCGCTGGACAGCGGCCCCGCATCCGGTCCGCGGCCCTGAAGCGCGCCCCGTCTTTCGATCCGAGGAGAGTGCCCCGATGAGCTGGCTCGAAAAGCTGCTGCCGCCCAAGATCCAGCCCACCGATCCCGAGCAGCGCCGCGCAGTGCCCGAGGGCCTGTGGATCAAGTGCCCGAGCTGCGAGACGGTGCTCTACAAGACCGACCTCGAGAAGAACCTCAACGTCTGCCCGAAGTGCGATCACCACCACCGCATCGGGGCGCGGGCGCGGCTCGATGCCTTTCTCGACCCCGAAGGCCGCTGGGAGATCGGCCAGGAAGTGATGCCGATCGACGCGCTGAAGTTCAAGGACAGCAAGAAGTACCCGCAGCGCCTGAAGGACGCGCTCGAAGCCACCGGCGAAACCGACGCGCTCGTGGTCGTGGGCGGCGCGGTGATGAGCGTGCCGGTGGTGGCCGCCTGCTTCGAGTTCGACTTCATGGGCGGCAGCATGGGCAGCGTCGTCGGTGAGCGCTTCGTTCGCGGCGTCGAGGCGGCGCTCGAACAGAAAGTGCCCTTCGTCAGCTTCGCGGCCACCGGTGGCGCGCGCATGCAGGAAGGCTTGTTGAGCCTGCTGCAGATGGCCAAGACCAACGCCGCGCTGACGCACCTGGCCAAGGCGCGGCTGCCCTACGTCAGCGTGCTGACCGACCCGACGATGGGCGGCGTGTCGGCCAGCTTCGCTTTCGTCGGCGACCTGGTGATCGCCGAGCCGAAGGCGCTGGTCGGCTTTGCCGGCCCGCGGGTGATCGAAAACACGGTGCGCGAGAAGCTGCCCGAGGGCTTCCAGCGCGCCGAGTTCCTGCTCGACAAGGGCGCGCTCGACATGATCGTCGACCGTCGCCAGCTGCGGCCGACGATCGCGCGCGCGCTCGCCATGCTGCAGCGGCAAAGCGCCGACGCGGTCGCCTGACCTCGTTCTTTCGCAGACAGCGCCGGCCCGGGCCGCGGCCCGACCTGCTGGCCCGCCGTACCTGCCCGAGATGAACGCCCCCGCCACGCTCGACGACTGGCTCGCGCACTGCGAGCGCCTGCACACCAAGTCCATCGACATGGGCCTGGAGCGCGTCGCCGCGGTGTGGGCCCGTCTCGACCGGCGGCTGACGATGCCGGTGTTTACGGTGGCCGGCACCAACGGCAAGGGCTCGACCTGCGCGATGCTCGAGTCGATCGCCCGCCAGGCTGGCTACCGCACGGGGCTGTACACCTCGCCACACCTGGTGCGCTTCGAGGAACGCTGCCGCATCGACGGCGTGCCGGTGCCGGCCGAGCGGCTGCTGCCCCACTTCGCGGCCGTGGACGCGGTGCGTGGCGACACGCCGCTGACGTGGTTCGAGTTCACCACGCTGGCCGTGCTGTGCGCACTGGCCGAGGCGGCGCCCGACGTCGTGATCCTCGAGATCGGCCTCGGCGGGCGGCTCGACGCGGTCAACATGATCGACGCGGACTGCGCGGTCATCGCCACGATCGACCTCGACCACATGGAGTTCCTCGGCCCGGACCGCGACAGCATCGGCTGGGAGAAGGCCCACGTGATGCGCACCGGCCGCCCGGCGATCGTCGGCGACCCGAACCCGCCGCAGCGGCTGCTCGACTACGGCGCGTCGATCGGCGCTGACCTCTGGACGCTTGGCCGGGACTTCAACTTCACCGGCGACCGCCAGCAGTGGAACTGGAGCGGCCGCCAGCAACGCCTGAGCGGCCTCGCGTACCCGGCCCTGCGCGGCGCCAACCAGCTGTTCAATGCCGCCGGCGTGCTCGCGGCATTCGAGGCGCTGCGCGACCGCCTGCCCGTCAATGCGCAGGCCGTGCGCAACGGCTTGGCGCTCGTCGAGTTGCCCGGTCGCTTCCAGATCGTGCCCGGCCAGCCGGCGCTCGTGCTCGACGTGGCGCACAACCCGCAGTCGGTCGCGATGCTGGCCCGCAACCTCGACGCCATGGGCTTCTACCCGCGCACGCACGCTGTCTTCGGCGCGATGCGCGACAAGGCCATCGCCGACTTCCTGCCTTCGATGTTGCCGCTCGTGGACACGTGGCATTGCACGGACCTGCCGACGCCGCGCGCGGCGCGTGGCGAAGAGCTGGCCAGAGAGATTCGCGCGGCGCTGTCGTCGACGACCGCGTCGCCCGGCACGGGCGGCCAGGCCGGCGCGGCTGGGCGCGATGTCGAGGTGAAGTCGCATGCCGACCCGGCCACCGCCCTGCGCGCGGCGCTGGATGGCGCAGAGGGCGCCGATAGAATCGTGGTCTTCGGCTCGTTCTTCACCGTGGGTGGCGTCCTGAAGGAGGGGCTGCCCCGGTTGCAGGCGCCGCATGGGCGTGCCGTCGCCGGCCCGGGCGGTGGCATCGCGGGTCGCTGAGAGCCTGCGGCCTCGCCACCGCGAAGGCCCACCCCGACGGCCCCGACCTCCGCATGCGCCTGCCCTTCCAGCGTGACCGACAACGAGACCCCCGTGGCGCGGCCGATCGCGTGCCCGGCCCAGGGGGCGACTCGGCCGATGCGGCCGTCGCGGCGGCGCGCCAGTCGGCACGCCGCCGGCTGATCGGCGCCGCCGTCCTCGTGGCCATCGGCGTGGCGGGCTTCCCGCTGCTCTTCGAGACGAAGCCGCGGCCGCTGCCTTCGAATCTGCCCATCGTGACCGCGCAGGGCGAGGTGCCCCGCGCGCCGGCGGGCGGCGCGCGACCAGCGCCTTCGCGGAGCGAGTCCAGTGTCGTCGCACCCGCTCCGCCGGCTGCCGATGCCCCGGTGTCGAACCCCGAGGGCCGGGCGAGGGCCGACGCCACGGCCGAGGCCGCTGCGGCGGCCAGCGCGGTGGCGCCAGGCCGTGCGGCCTCGACTGCCGGCGCGTCGGTGCCTTCGACGGCCGTCGCGGCCGCGCCGCTCGCGTCGGCGCCGGCTGCGGATCGCCTGGCGTCTGCCGCCTCGGTACGCGCCTCCTCCCACGCGCCGCAGGCCGCACCGGCGCAGGCCGCTGCGCCCGCCCCGTCGCGGGCTTCGCCATCTCCGCCACCCGCCACCTTGGCGCCAGCACCCGCGACCAAGCCCGCGCCCTCAAGGCCCGCCGCCGAACCTGCCGCCGCGGAAGCTCCAGGTCGCTTCGCGGTCCAGGTGGGTGCGTACTCGGACGCGGCCATGCTGAAGGAGACGCGCCAGAAGGTGGAGAAGCTCGGCCTCAAGACCTACACGCAGGCGATCGAGGGCGATGCCGGCCGGCGCACGCGCGTGCGTGTCGGCCCGTTCGCGACCAAGGCCGAGGCCCAGGCCGCTGCGGCCAAGCTGAAGGCGGCGGGCCTGCCGGCCAACCTGCTGACGCTGTGACCGTGCCGCCCCCGCGGCGCGGCCGCTGACCGGTCTCATGGCCTTCCTCGAAACCCTCGGCTGGCTGGACTGGCTGATCCTGCTGATCGGCGCCGCATCGATCATCGTCGGCCTCGTGCGCGGCTTCGTGTTCGAGTGCCTGTCGCTGGCCGGCTGGGTGGTGGCGTGGTTCGGGGCGCAGGGGGCGGCGCCGGAGCTGGCGCCGCGCCTGCCCGTGGGCACGCCGGGCGGGGGGCTGAACTACGGCGTGGCGTTCGCGGTGGCGTTCGTGCTCGCCTTGATCGTCTGGGCGCTGCTGTCGCGCCTGGTCCGCCTGGCCATCCAGGCCTCGCCGCTCTCGGTGGCCGACCGCATCCTGGGCGGTGCCTTCGGGGCGCTCAGGGCGCTGGTGCTGCTGCTGGCGCTGGCCACCGTGGTGTCGCTGACGCCGGCGGCACAATCGGCTCCGTGGCGGGGTTCGGTGGGGGCGCGCGGGCTGACGCAGATGCTGGCGTCGCTCAAGCCCCTGCTTCCCGCACCGGCGGCGCGGCTGCTGCCCGGCTGATCAACCCGTGACTCCGGGGCGCGCGACGCTCCGCCTCAACCCTCCCAAAGCCATGTGCGGCATCGTCGGCGTCATCTCGAAGGCGCCCGTCAACCAGCTGATCTACGACGCGCTGCTGCTGCTGCAGCACCGCGGGCAAGACGCCGCCGGCATCGTCACGATGATGGGCACCAAGTGCTTCATGCACAAGGCGCGCGGCATGGTGCGCGACGTGTTCCGCACCCGCAACATGCGCGCGCTGCCGGGCCACGTGGGCCTCGGGCAGGTGCGTTACCCGACG
>JAEUPF010000135.1 GCA_016790425.1 Rubrivivax sp. | reverse complement strand
GCGGGGGTCGATGGCGGCGTCGCGGTCGGCGCTGCCGGCGCTGTCGCCGCTGCCGGCGTGGATAGCGGTCTCGCTGTCGGTCTCGCTGTCGGCGTCGCTTCCGGCGTCGCTTCTGGCGCCGCTGCCGGCGCGGCCGGTGTCGCGGGCACCTCGCCCGGCCGCAGCGAAGCCGGCGCTGTCGCGCTCGCTTCCGCCGGCCGCGCCCCCGCGCGGCGCAGCTCGAGCAACGCGCGCTGCATGTCGGCCAGCGCCTGCTCCAGCCGCTGCAGGCGCAGCACAAGCCAGGCGATCAGCGCGCCCACCGCAGCGCCGAAGAGGCCATGGCCCAGGGCAGCCCCGAACAGGGCGCCGAGCGCGATCGCGATGACGAGCATGGAGGGGCGTGTGTCGCGCCGTCGGTCCGGCGGCGGCGCCACTCTAGCCGCGCCCCGCGGCCGCAACCGGGCTACTCGATGCCGCGCGCGCGCTCGGCCGCGAACTGTTGCGCATAGGCAGCGAAGCGGCCTTCGTCGAGCGCTTCGCGAACTTCGCGCATCAGGTTCACGTAGTAGTGCAGGTTGTGGATCGAAGCCAGCATCGGCGCCAGCATTTCGCCGCAGCGCTCCAGATGGTGCAGGTAGGCACGGCTGAAGCGGGCGCAGCAGTGGCAGCCGCAGGTGGGGTCGAGCGGCCGCTCGTCCGCGCGGTGGCGGGCGTTGCGGATCTTCAGGTCGCCGAAGCGCGTGAAGAGGTGGCCGTTGCGCGCGTTGCGGGTGGGCATCACGCAGTCGAACAGGTCCACGCCGGCACCGACGCCTTCGACCAGGTCCTCGGGCGGGCCCACGCCCATCAGGTAGCGCGGCTTGGCCGCCGGCAGCAGGCGCGGCGTGCTCGCCATGATGCGGCGCATCTCCTCCTTCGGCTCGCCGACGCTGACGCCGCCCACCGCGTAGCCGGGGAAGTCGAGCTCGGCGAGGCGCGCCGCCGACTCCTCGCGCAGAAGCTCGAACATGCCGCCTTGCACGATGCCGAACAGCGCGTTGCGGTTCTCCAGGCGCGCGAACTCGGCCTGGCTGCGCCGCGCCCAGCGCAGGCTCATCGCCATCGAGGCGCGCGCCTCGTCCAAGGAGGTGACGCGTCCGGCCGTCTCGTACGGCGTGCATTCATCCAGCTGCATCGCGATGTCGCTGTCGAGCACGGTCTGGATCTGCATGCTCGTTTCGGGCGTCAGGAACAGCTTGTCGCCGTTCACGGGGCTGGCGAAGTGCACGCCCTCTTCGGTGAGCCGGCGCCCCTTGCCGTCTGCACCGCCGAGGCTGAAGACCTGGAAGCCGCCGCTGTCGGTGAGCATCGGCCGCTGCCAGCCCTCGAAGCGGTGCAGGCCGCCGAAGCGGCGGATCACGTCGAGCCCCGGCCGCAGCCACAGGTGGAAGGTGTTGCCGAGGATGATCGCCGCGCCCATCTCCTCCAGCGAGCGCGGCAGCACCCCCTTCACCGTGCCGTCGGTGCCCACCGGCATGAACACCGGCGTCTCGACGACGCCGTGGTTGAGCGTCAGGCGGCCGCGTCGCGCCTGGCCCTCGGTCTTCAGCAGCTCGAAGGTCAGCATCGGGCCAGCAACATGCAGTCGCCGTAGCTGAAGAAGCGGTAGCGTGCCTCCACCGCGTGCCGGTACAGCGAGCGCACATGGGCGTGGCCGGCGAAGGCGCTCACCAGCATCAGCAGCGTGCTGCGAGGCAGGTGGAAGTTGGTGAGCAGCCGGTCGACGACGCGGAAGGCGAAGCCGGGCGTGATGAAGAGGTCGGTGTCGCCGCGGCACGGCTCGACCGCGCCGCGCGGCGAGCGCAATGCCGCCGACTCCAGCGCCCGCAGCGCCGTCGTGCCGACGGCGACGACGCGGCCGCCCGCCGCGCGCGCCTGCGCCACGGCGGCGGCGGCGGCTTCGCCGACCTCGAACCACTCGCTGTGCATGCGGTGTTCGGCGATGCGCGCCACGCGCACCGGCTGGAAAGTGCCGGCCCCGACGTGCAACGTGATCACCGTGCGCCCGACGCCGCGGGCGGCGAGTTCGGCCAGCATCGCCTCGTCGAAGTGCAGCGACGCCGTCGGCGCAGCGACGGCGCCGGGCCGCGCCGCCAGCACCGATTGGTAGCGCGCCGCGTCCTCGGGGGTATCGGCATGCGTGATGTACGGCGGCAGCGGCACGTGGCCGAAGCGTTCGAGCAGCGCCAGCGGCTCGGCGGGAAGACGCAGGTGAAAAAGGGCCTCCTCGGGCCCGGCGCGGCCGAGCACCTCGGCCTCGAAGCCCTCGTCGCTGCCGCGGCTTCCTGGTGCGCTGGCGAAGCGCAGCACCGTCCCCGGCCGCGGTGACTTGCTGGCGCGCAGGTGCGCCCAGACCTCGTTCACCGCGGGCGGCGGCAGCACGCGCTCGACGAGCGCCTCCACCGCGCCACCGGTGGGCAGCTTCTCGCCGAGCAGCCGCGCGCGCAGAACGCGCGTGTCGTTGAAGACCAGCAGGTCGCCGGCGCGCAGCAGCCCGGGCAGGTCGCGAAACAGCCGGTCCACCGGCCAGCGGCCGCTGCCGTCGAGCAGGCGCGAGGCCGCTCGCTCGGGCAGCGGGCGCTGCGCCACCAGCTCGGGCGGCAGCGTGTAGTCGAAGTCTTCGAGGGTGAACTCGCGGGGTGTGGTCATGCCCGCAAAATTGTCCCATGCCCCCCTCTGCCACGCCTGCGGCAACGCGGTCAGCCCCGGCGCGGGCCCTGGACAAGCTCGGCCTCGTGCGCGACATCGACCTGGCGCTGCACCTGCCGCTGCGCTACGAGGACGAAACCCGCATCGTGCCAATCGCCGAGCTGCGTGAAGGCGACACCGCGCAGGTGCAAGGCGAGGTGCGCGACTGCCGCGTCGAGCATTCGCGCTCGCGCCGCCACCTGGTGGCACGGGTGCGCGATGCGACGGGGGAACTCGCGCTGCGCTGGCTGCATTTCTACCCCTCGCAGCAGAAGCAGCTGGCCGCCGGGCGGCTGGTGCGCGTGCGCGGCGAGGTCCGCGGCGGCTTCCACGGCCTGGAGATCGTGCACCCGGTGCTGAAGGTCGTCGAGCCCGGCACGCCGCTGCCGCAGCTGCTGACGCCGGTGTACCCGACCACGGCGACGCTGCCGCAGGCCTATCTGCGCAAGGCTGTGGATTCGGCGCTGGCGCGCGCGCCGCTGGCCGAGATCCTGCCGGCATGGGCGCTGCCGCCCGGCCTGCCGCCACTTCGCGATGCGGTGCTGGCGCTGCACCATCCGGCGCCCGGGGCGCCGCTGGCGGCCCTGGAAGACCGCAGCCACCCGGCGTGGCAGCGGCTGAAATACGAGGAGTTGCTGGCGCAGCAGCTGTCGCAGGCGCGTGCCGTGGCCGAGCGGGCGCTGCTGCGCGCGCCGCCGCTGCGTGCTGGCAGCGCAGGAGGCGCAGGCGACGCAGCAGGCGCCGACCTGCGCGCCCGCCTCGCCGCGGCACTGCCGTTCCGCCTGACCGCAGCGCAGGAGCGCGTCGTGCGCGAGGTCGAGGCCGACCTCGCGCGCGAGCGGCCGATGCACCGCCTCCTGCAAGGCGACGTGGGCAGCGGCAAGACCGTCGTCGCCGCGCTCGCCGCGGCCACCGCCATCAGCGCCGGCTGGCAAATCGCGCTGATGGCGCCCACCGAGATACAGGCCGAGCAGCATTTCAGGAAGCTCGTCGGCTGGCTCGAGCCGCTCGCGGTTCGCATCGCCTGGCTCACCGGCAGCCGCAAGGGCCGTGCGCGGCAGGCGATGCTCGACCTCGTGGCCAGCGGCGAGGCGGCGCTCGTCGTCGGCACGCATGCCGTGATCCAGGCCGACGTGGCTTTCGCGCGCCTGGGCCTGGCCGTCGTCGACGAGCAGCACCGCTTCGGCGTCGAGCAGCGCCTGGCCCTGCGCGCCAAGCTGGGCGCGCCTGCGAGAGCCCCTGCCAGGCCGGGTGCGCCTTCGAGGGCCGCCGCCGAGCCGGGCGCACCAGCGAACGGAGGCGACGCTGCTGCGGCGGCGTGCGGCCTCGAGCCGCACCTGCTGATGATGAGCGCCACGCCGATCCCGCGCACGCTGGCGATGACCTACTACGCCGACCTCGACGTGAGCACGCTCGACGAGCTGCCGCCCGGCCGCACGCCGGTGCTGACGAAGCTGTTCGCCGACGACAAGCGCCAGAAGGTGATCGAGCGCATCCGCGACGAACTGGCGCAGGAGGCCGCGCAGCCGGGGGCGCAACCGCCGCGGCAGGTCTACTGGGTCTGCCCGCTCGTCGAGGAAAGCGAGCACGTCGATCTGCAGGACGCCACCGCCACGCACGCCGAGCTCTGCGCCGCGCTGCCGGGCACGATGGTCGGCCTCTTGCACGGGCGCATGCCGGCGGCGGAGAAGGCGGCGGTGATGTCGCTGTTCACCGGCGGCCAGATGCGCGTGCTCGTGGCCACCACGGTCATCGAGGTCGGCGTCGACGTGCCGAGCGCCAGCCTGATGGTCATCGAGCACGCCGAGCGCTTCGGCCTGGCGCAGTTGCACCAGTTGCGCGGCCGCGTCGGGCGCGGCAGCGCGGCCAGCGTCTGCGTGCTGCTGTATAGCGCCCCGCTGTCGCCGGCGGCGAAGGAGCGGCTGCGCGCGATGGCGCAGACCGGCGACGGCTTCGAGATCGCGCGCCGCGACCTCGCCATCCGCGGCCCGGGCGAATTCATGGGCGCGCGGCAAAGCGGCGACGCGCTGCTGCGTTTCGCCGACCTGGCCACCGACAACGATCTGCTGGCGCTGGCGCGCGAAACGGCCCCGCGGCTGCAAAGGGAATCGCCCGCGATCGCCGAGCAACATGTCGCACGCTGGCTCGGATCGCGCGCCGACTACCTGAAGGCCTGAATGGCCAAGGCCCTATCGCGGCGATGCGGCCGGGATAATCCGCGCCGCCCATCATGCTCGACGCCCTGCCGCAACTCATCGACTTCGTCCTGCACGTCGACCGCCATCTGCGCGAGTTCGTCCTCGCCTACGGCACCTGGGTCTACGCGCTGCTGTTCGCGATCATCTTCGTCGAGACCGGGCTCGTCGTGATGCCGTTCCTGCCCGGCGACTCGCTGCTGTTCGTGGTCGGCGCGCTGTGCGGCGTCGGGCTCATGCACCTGGCGCCGTCGATCGGACTGCTGTGGCTGGCCGCGGTGGCGGGTAACCAGACCAACTACACGATCGGCCGCGCCGTCGGCCCGAGGGTGTGGAGCTGGGAGCACAGCCGCTGGTTCAACAAGCGCGCCTTCGAGCAGGCGCACGCCTTCTACGAACGCTACGGCGGCATCACCATCGTCGCGGCGCGCTTCATGCCGTTCCTGCGCACCTTCGCGCCGTTCGTCGCCGGCGTGGCTGAGATGACGCGCAGCAAGTTCGCGTTGTACGACATCACCGGCGGCGGGTTGTGGGTCGTCACGCTCGTCGGCGCGGGGTACCTCTTCGGCAACCTGCCCTGGGTGCAGGCGAACTTCAGCGTCATCGTGTGGGCGATGATCATCGTGCCGGGCGTGATTGCGCTGGCTGGGGCCTGGAAGGCAAGGCGCAAGGCGTTGGCCGAGCAGCGCGCCTCGGCCTGAGGCCGAGACGCGGCTCGACTCAACCACCCACCCTCAGAACGCCTGCCCGATCGTCAGGTACCCGCGTGTTCTGCCACGGCCTGGAATCGGATCCAGTGCGCGCGCCACGCCGATGCGCAGGTCGATCGCCAGCGCATACAGCAGTTTCGCTTCGCCGCGCAGCTCGACGCCGATGCCGCGGCGGTAGCTGTCGGGGTTGTTGACGCCGGCCGCCCACGCCGCGCCGATGTCGTAGAAGAGCGTGCCCGACAGGCGGTTGATGCCCAGCGCCGGCACCATGCCGTGGCGGTCGATGTCCACCAGCGGCATGCGCCACTCGACGCTCGCCAGCCGCGCCTGCTGGCCGAGCAGCTCGGGCTCGTCGCCACGGTAGCCGCGCAGCGCGATCTCGCGGTTGTTGAGCGCGAAGCCGATGCCGCGCCCGGTCTCGGTGGCGCCGCCGAGCTGGAACGGCCGCGTGCGGTTGCGCGCTCGTGCTTCGGTGAGCCTGAGCGCCAGCACCCCCTGGCCGATGCCGACGTACGCCTTGGCGTCGGCGCGCACGACGAGGCCGTCGTAGTCGGGCGCGCCGTCGCTGCTGCTCGTCTCGAACGGCTTGTAGCTCTCGCCGCGCAGCGTGATCTTCAGGCCGCGGTTGGCGCCGTCGGAGTACCAGTTGCCGTTGCGGCTGTCGTAGTCGGCCAGCAGCGCGGCGATGCGTTCGTCCTGCCGGCGCGCCGTGGTGGGGCCGGCCACGGTGACGCGGTCGATGCGGTCCAGCGCCGCGCCGATGCCGATGTTCCAACGCCGCTCCAGGCTGTTGAGGCCGGGGATCGGGAACAGGCTCAGCCACTGCGCCTGCAGCTCGCGGTCGTAGACGGTGGTCGTCTCGTCGGCGCTGTCGCCGGTCCAGGCGCGCGCGACGAGCTTTCGTTCGACCGCCAGGCCGTGCCGCTCGTGGTAGATGTATTCGATGTTGCCGAGCCACTCGCGCTGCGAGGTCTCGTACTGCAGCGTCGCGGTGTAGGCATGCCAGCCCACCGCATCTGCACCGGCCGTGCTGGCGCCGTAGGCGGTGAGGCCGCGGTCGCTGGTGATCGTGGGGAACCACGACCGCGGGTACATCGTTCGCCACGGCGCATAGGGTTTCGCCGGGCCGAGCGCGGCGTCGGCAGTGCCTTCGGCCGCGGCACCACCTGCGGCCGTTGCGCCGGCCGCGCCAGCGGCCGCGCTTGCGGCCCGCGCCGGTGCCGACGCTGGCGCCGACGTTGGCGCCGACGTTGGCGCCGCCTTCTCCTGGACCGGCGCCACCGAAGCCATGAAGCGCAGCTCGTAGCCCTGCTGCGCCACGGCCACCAGCGCCAGCGAGCCGTCGCGCGCGCTGCCGCCGTGCGCCACGATGCCGGTGTGGCTGTGCGTCAGCCGCTGCCACGCGCCGCCGGGGGTCAGGCGCCAGACGTTGAGCACGCCGCCGTCGACGGCCAGCATCTCCAGGCCGCCGGCGCCGTGGCGCAGGTTGGCGATCGGCGCGTTGTGCGTCAGGCGCAGCACGGGCGCCGGCGCCGCCGCGGCGAGGTCGAACTCGACGACGCGCCAGTCGCCTTCGCGCCGTGTCACCGCGAAGAGGCGGCGGCCGTCGGGCGCGATGGCGATGTCGATGACGTCGGTTCCCTCGGGCGGTGCGAAAAGCACCGCCGGCGGCGTGCCGCGCCGGGCCGGGTCCAGCCGCACGATGCGCGTGCGGCCGGCGTCGAGCTGGATGGCGACGAGGTCGCCGCTGCCCGCCGCGGCGGCCACGGCGCCGCGGCCGCGTTCGGCGCCACCGCCGGCGACGGTGGCACCCACCCGCACCGCGCGGCGCAGATGGGCGCAGTGGGTCAGCTGCGACAAGCGCGAGCCCTCGAGCCGATAGACGTCGTAGCCGACATAGCGGATGCGGCAGATGTCCGGCTGCATGACGAGCACGCTGCCGTCGGCGCCCGTTTCCAGGCGCGCGCCCGCGAGCACGCTGGTGACGCGCTCGCGAACGACACCGTTGGCGCCGTCGCGCCGGATGCGCTCGATGTACGGCGCACCGAGCCCATCGTCGACGATGGCCAGCACGGCGCCGTCGGGCAGCGCGGCGACGCTGGGCAGGTCGAACATCGGCCCCAGCACGGCCCGGCCGGCCACCTCGGCCACGCGCTCGATCGGCGCGGCGCGCGCGCCCACCTGCTCGGCCAGGTCGGCGAGGAACTCGTCCCACAGCAGGTCCATCGTCTTGCCGGTGGCGCCGTAGGGCATGGTGTGCAGGCGCGGCGCGAAACCGATGTTGCCGCTGTACTGCTCGATCATCTCCTGCGCTTTCGTCGGCCCGTAGCGGCGGTTGACGAACTCGTAGAAGTAGGCGCCGTAGAGGTACTGCTTGGACGTGGGCAGCGCGCGGCCGTCGGCGTTCAGCTCGGCCAGCTTGATGAAGCCGCGCTTGCGCTCGGCGCGCAGCCAGGCCTCGAACACCGGGCCCTTGAGGCGGCCGCGGCCGTTGCCGGCCTGCTCGCGCCCGCTTTCCTCCCACACCGCCAGGCCCTCGACCATCCAGCCGGGGTTGAACAGGTTGGGGATGAACCAGACGATGCGCCCGAAGATGCTCTGCAGCACACGCGGCGCGCCGCGCACCTTGTCCAGGTGCACCGCGTGCGTCAGCTCGTGCGTGAGCAGCAGGTCGAGCCAGCCGCTGTTGTCCAGCAGCTGCCCTTCGTCGGGCGGCGTCAGGAAGACGCCGATCATGCTGAAGGGCAGCGGAGTCGAGAAGCCGTTGGAGATGTCGAGCTCGGAGTAGACGACGACATCGATGCGGCTCTTCGGCTCCCAGGCCAGCGCCTGAGTCACGCGCGGCCAGGCGCGCTCGGCGGCGCGGGCCACCGCTTCGGCCTGCGCGCGCTGCGCGGCGCGGTAGTGGACGCGGAAGTGCGCGCTCTCGGCGGTGTCCCACGGCGGACTGGGGTCGGCGATCTGCGCGAGCGCGCCGGTTGCCGGCAGCCACCAGGCCGCCAACGCCAGGCACAGGGCGAAGGCGCAGCGGCCGATCGCAGTCATCGTCGTTCTCAGCTCGGGCATGGTTGCGGCGAGCAGGCCAGCCGCTCGGATCATGGTCGACGCGAGCGGGCGAGCCGCTCGTTCACAGTTGGCGCGAGCGGCGGGCCGCCCGCTCATGGTTGCCGCGAGCGGGCGAGCCGCTCGCTGTGCCAATACACGTCGTCGCCACCGAGGCCGTCGAGATTGGCGCGGTTGAGCACGCGCGCCAGGACGAACAGCAGGTCCGACAGGCGATTGAGGTATTGCCGCGGCGCTTCGTTGACCGGTTCGGCGGTGCCCAGTGTCACCAGCGCACGCTCGGCGCGGCGCGCGATGGTGCGGCTCACGTGCGCCAATGCCGCGCTGCGGGTGCCGCCGGGCAGCACGAACTCCACGAGCCGCGGCAGCGTGGCGTTGTGGCGCGCCAGCGCCGCGTCGAGCGCGGTCACGGCTTCGGGCTTGACCAGGCTCGTGCCGGGGATCGAGAGCTCGCCGCCGAGGTTGAACAGCTCGTGCTGGATCGTCACCAGCAGTTCGCGCACCTCTTCGGGCAGCGGTTCGGCCAGCAGGACGCCGAGGCTGGAGTTCAGCTCGTCGACGTCGCCCATCGCGGCCACTCGGCGGTGGTCCTTGCCGACGCGCTGGCCGTCGCCGAGGCCGGTGGTGCCGTCGTCGCCGGTGCGGGTGGCGATCTGGGTGAGGCGGTTGGACATGGCGCCGGCGATTCTCGCCGCACGCGGCCGGGTACGGCGTGTTTCAGGGTGTTCCGGCCGGCCCGCGCAGCGGGCGCCGGCAGGCCGCCGATCAGCCCAGCAGCCGCACCAGCAGGCGTTCCAGCAGCGGCCGCTGCCGCCAGGCCGCGATGGCCCGCTCGGCAAACGCGCGGCCGCGTTCGCTCAAGCGGAAGTAGCGCACATGCTCGAAACCCTGCGGATTCGATACCTCGCGCACCAGGCCGTATCGCAGCAGCGGGCTGTACGACGTGAACACGCGGCCGCCGTCGAGCAGCCAGCCGCCGGCTTCCTCGCCGCAATGCACGAGCACGTGCCCGCGCCACAGCGCCCGTAGCACGTCGATGAACTCGCCGCGGTCGGCGATGATGGCGGGGGCAGCGGCGGCGGCCATGGCGATGAAGTGGGTGGCTGGGCAGGCTGGAAGGGGGGCGGCGTGGCGCAAGAGCGTGTGAACGGCGGCGCCATGTTGCGCCGCGGGCGCCCCGGCCGGTGTGCGGAATTGCGGCCGGCGAGGCAGCCTGTTCGCGCCGACCTGCGCGGGCAGGATGCGTGCCCGCGCCGCCGCCGGGCGGCCACGCCATGCGGCGGCGGCACCTGCAGCGGGCGGCGGGTCGCACGCCGCCCCGCTGCCCGCGCATCGCGCCCCCCACTCCTAGAATCGGCGCCCTCTGTGCCGACGGCGCGACGCACCCGGCCGCCCGCCCCCGCCCTTTCGCCTGCCCAAGGACGCGCCGCGATGAACGCTCCGCACGACCCGATCCTGAAGCCCCCTGGCGCCGCCGCCGTGCGCGTGGTGCCGCCGGCGATGCTGCAAGCGCTGCGCCAGCGCTTCGGCGAGCGCTGCTCCACCGCCGCGGCGGTGCGCGAGCAGCACGGCCGCGACGAATCGGTCTATGCCGCCACGCCGCCCGAGGCGGTGCTGTTCTGCGAAAGCACCGACGACGTCGCCGCGGCGGTTCGCCTGGCGCAGGAGCACGCGGTGCCGGTGATCCCGTTCGGCATCGGCAGCTCGCTGGAGGGGCACGTGCTCGCGGTGCAAGGCGGCATCACGCTCGACCTCGGCCGCATGGACCGTGTGCTGCGCATCGACGCCGACGACCTCACCGTCACCGTGCAGCCCGGCGTCACCCGCGAGCAGGTCAACCGCGAGATCAAGGACACCGGGCTCTTCTTCCCCATCGACCCCGGCGCCAACGCCACCATCGGCGGCATGACCGCCACCCGCGCCTCGGGCACGAACGCGGTGCGCTACGGCACGATGCGCGAGAACGTGCTCGGGTTGGAGGTCGTCACCGCCGGCGGCGAGGTGATGCGCACCGGCACGCGGGCCAAGAAGAGCAGCGCCGGCTACGACCTGACGCGCCTGTTCGTCGGCAGCGAGGGGACGCTGGGCGTCATCACCGAGATCACGCTGAAGCTGTACCCGCTGCCCGAGGCGATGAGCGCGGCGATCTGCCACTTCCCCAGCGTCGACGCGGCCGTGCGCACGACGATCGCCGTCATCCAGATGGGCGTGCCGATCGCGCGCTGCGAGCTGCTGGACGCCAACGCGATCCGCGGCGTCAACGCCTACGCCAGGCTCGGCCTGCGCGAGCAGCCGATGCTGCTGATGGAGTTCCACGGCACGACGGCCGGCGTCGCCGAGCAGGCGGCCACGGTGCAGGAGATCGCCCGCGAGCACGGAGGCGCCGACTTCCAGTGGGCCACCACGCCCGAGGAGCGCAGCCGCCTGTGGACGGCGCGGCACAAGGCCTACTTCGCGGCGCTGCAGACGCGCCCGGGCTGCCGCTGCCAGAGCACCGACACCTGCGTGCCGATCTCGCGCCTGGCCGAGAGCATCAACGAAAGCATCGCCGAGAGCGACGCCGCGGGCATCCCCTACTGGATCGTCGGCCACGTGGGCGACGGCAACTTCCACCTCAGCTGGCTGATCGACCCCAACGACGCCCGCGAAGTGGCCGAAGTCGAGCGCCTGGGCGTGCAGATGGTGCAGCGCGCGCTGCGCCTGGAAGGCACCTGCACCGGCGAGCACGGCGTGGGCCTGCACAAGATGGGCTACCTGCTCGACGAAGCCGGCCCGGTGGCGGTGCAGATGATGCGCAGCATCAAGCGCACGCTCGACCCGCGCAACATCATGAATCCAGGCAAGGTGTTCGCACTCTGAAGGCGAACGCGCCGGCGGCGCGCTGCGGCGCTGCTGGCGGGGCGCGGCGGCTGAAGCGCCTGAACCGCCTGAGCCGCCTCAGCGCCTGACGGTGCCGATCTCGACGACGAGATCGCCGGCCGCCGCCGAGCCCGGCGCCACCGGCGCCGAGACGCCTTCGAGATCGCCGGGCTGCGGCGTCGCCTGGCCCGACTTGCTGATGCGCGCAGTGACCACCACCTGCTGCGCCGCGGACAAGCGCGCCGCCGGCGACATGGCCTGGCTGTCGTCGAGCGTGAACGTGGCCGGCAGGTCGGACACGCGTTTTTGCAGGATCGCCAGCGGCATGCCGCCCCCGCCGGCGGCGCGGGCGAAGATGAACACCGTGTCGCCCGGCGCCGCCTGCGCTTTCAGGGAAGCCGCCAGGCGCACCGTGCCGCGAATGCCGCCACCGGCCGCGGCGGCTGCGCCGCCGGCTGGGGCGCCGCCGCTTGTCGAGGGCGCCTGCGGCCGCGGCTGCGCGGCGGCCGGCGCATTCGAAGCCGTTCCCGGACGCGCGCCGCCGGCCCCCTGCTGCCTGGCCTGCGCCTGCGACGCGCCTTCGCGCGCCAGCTCGACCAGGCCGTCGCCGGCGGGGCCGATGGCCACCGCTTCTTCCCAGCGCTTCTGCGCACCGGCGAAGTTGCCGCGCTGGAATTCGAGAGTGCCCACCAGCACCAGCGCCTTGATGTGCCGCGGATCGAGCTTCAGGGCCTTGTCGAGCAGGCGCTGCGGCTCCCCTTCGAGCGAGCGGCCGTTGAGCACGCCCAGCGCGTCGGCGTAGTCGGTCAACAGGGCCGCGTCGTCGGGCTTGATCGCCAGCGCCTTGCGGTAGGCGGCCGCCGCCTCTTCGAAGCGGTTGAGCGCCATCTGCGAACGCCCCAGCAGCGCCCAGCCCTGCGCGTCGCCGGGCTGCTTGTCCAGACGCTCCTGGAGTTGCCGGACGAGCGCGTCGAGTTGCTCGGCACCGGCGCCACCGGGATGGCCGGCGACGCCGCCCTCACCGCCGCCACTTCCGGCGCCGGCCTGCTCGAAGCCGTGCGGCGGCGTGCCGGCCGCGGCGCGCGGCTCGCCCTTCCACGCGTAGCCGGCCGCGGCGACGGCGACCACGAACACCGCTGCCACGGCGATGAAGCGGCCGGAGGCGCGCGGCGCGGGGACGACAGCGGCGGACGCAGCAGATGCAGCAGATGCAAAGGCAGTGGCCGCTGCGCCGGCCGCAACCGGCTGCTGCACGACCGCGGACACGATGCGCTGCTCGAGCGTCTTGCGCTGCGCTTCGTACGCAGCGGCGTCGAGCGCGCCGCTGCGCTGCCGCTCATGCAGCTGGTGCCACTGCTGGCGCAGCGCGTCCAACGTCGTCGGGGTCGGGTCGTCCATCGGCTCGTCGTCGGGTCGGTTGCTCGTTTCAGCGGCGCTCGCCGCGCTCGTCGTCGTCTTCCACGCCGGGATCGGGCTCGAAGGCCTCGTCGCCGGCGCGGGCGCGCCGGCGCAGCACCATCACCAGGGCTGCCAAGCCACCGGCCATCAACAGGCCCGGCCCCAGCCACAGCAGCACGGTGCTCTCCTTCATCGGCGGCCGGTACAGCACGAAGTCGCCGTAGCGCGCGGTCATGTAGGCCAGCACTTCGGCTTCGGTCTTGCCCTGGCGCAGCATCTCGCGCACCTGGTTGCGCAGGTCAACCGCGAGGTCGGCGTGCGAATCGGCGATGGTCTGGTTCTGGCACACCAGGCAACGCAGCTCGGCGGTCACCTTCAGCACGCGCGCCTCGAGCTGGGGGTCGGCGGCCAGCGGCTGCGCCGGGCCGGCGGCCTGCACCGCGCCGGCCGCAGCGGCCGCGAGCGCCGCCGCCAGCAGCACGACACGAGCGAGCAGCCGGGCACGCAGGAACGATACCGACGCGCGCTGCTCAGCCATCGATCTTCTTCAGCAGCGGCTCGATCTTGTCGCGCAGCAGCTCGGCCGTGATGGGGCCCACGTGCTTCAGGCGCACGATGCCCTGGCGGTCGATGATGAAGGTCTCGGGCACGCCGTACACGCCCCAGTCGATGGCGACCTTGCCGTCGGCGTCGAAGAGCGACATCGCATAAGGATCGCCCAGCTGCGCCAGCCACGGCTGGGCCGCCGCGCGCTTGTCCTTGTAGTTCAGCCCGACCAGCGGCACCTTGCTGCGGCGCGCGAACGCCACCCACAGCGGGTGCTCGTCGCGGCAGGGGCCGCACCAGCTCGCCCAGACGTTGAGGATCCACACCTTGCCGGCGAAGTCTTCGAGCTTCGCGGTGGCGTTGCCGTCGTCCAGGCGCGGCAGCACGAAGGCCGGCGCCGGCTTGCCGACGAAAGGCGAGGGCACTTCGCGCGGGTCGAGCGAAAGGCCGCGGCCGAGCAGCACCGCCAGCAGCGCGAAGGCCGCCAGCGGCGTGAGGAAGAGCCAGAAGCGGCGGCGCCGGGGCGCCGGCGCACGCGCCGCCGCCGGGACTGCCGACGCACCCGCGGCAACGCCGGGCGCGTCGACGGCAACCGGACGCTGCTGCGGCTGCAGCGAGGAATCAGCAGCCATGCGCGCTCACCCCTTCGCGGCGGCGCCGGAGACCAGCGCCTGCGCGGCCTTGGCCTCGGCGCGCGCCCGGTAGCGCCGGTCGCCGGCGGCGAGCAGCCCGCCCAGCGCCATCAGCACGCAGCCGCCCCAGATCCAGTCGACGAACGGCTTGATGTACACGCGCACGATCCACGCCGCGCCGTCGTCCACCGGTTCGCCCAGCGACACGTACAGGTCGCCCATCAGGCGCGTCGCGATGGCCGCCTCGGTCATCGGGTTCTCCTGCACACGGTAGACGCGCTTCTCGGGCAGCAGGTCGGCCACCTTGGACTTCGCCGCGCCCTCGCCGCGAGTCACCTCCACCCAGCCTTGCACGGCACGGTAGTTCGGGCCCTCGCGCTCGCGCAGGCCTTGCAGTGTGAAGGTCAGCTCGCCGATGGTGACGAAGTCGCCGGCGCGCATCTTCACGTCGCGCTCGATCTCGAAGCTCTTGACCATCGTGACGCCGAAGATGAACACCGCCACGCCCAGGTGCGCAAGCCACATCGCCGCCACGGCGCGCGGCACCAGCGGCGCGCGCTCGACGAAGGCGCGCGGCGCGGCCTTCAGGCGAGCCCACGCCGACGCACCGGCGGCGAGCGAGCGCGGCTGCAGCCGTTCCCAGACATCGACCGCCAGCGAGGCCACCACCCACCACGCCATCAAGAGGCCGAGCACCGCCAGCGGCGACACGCCGTTGGCCGAACCGCGCAGCAGCAGCGCCTGCGCCGCGGCGGCGAGCACCGCCACCGCGAAGGCCCAGCGCAGGCGCCGGCCGAGGTCGGGCAGCTCGGTCTGCTTCCAACGCGCCAGCGGCCCCACGCCCATGAGGAACACCAGCGGCGCCATCAGCGGCACGAACACGGTCTCGAAGTAGGGCGGCCCGACGGAGATCTTGCCCAGCGCCAGCGCGTCCAGCGCCAGCGGGTACAGCGTGCCCAGCAACACGGCGCCGCAGGCGGCCACCAGCATCACGTTGTTGGCCAGCAGCGTCGTCTCGCGGCTGGCCCAGTGGAAGCGCGACCCCAGGCCCACCGTCGGTGCGCGCCAGGCGTACAGAGCCAGCGAGGCGCCGACCACGGTGACCAGGAAGCCGAGGATGAACAGGCCGCGCGCCGGGTCGGTGGCGAAGGCGTGCACCGACGACAGCACGCCCGAGCGCACGAGGAAGGTGCCCAGCAGCGACAGCGAGAAGGCGATGATCGCCAGCAGCACCGTCCACGACTTGAAGGCGCCGCGCTTCTCCGTCACCGCCAGCGAGTGGATGAGCGCGGTGCCCACGAGCCAGGGCATGAACGAGGCGTTCTCCACAGGGTCCCAGAACCACCAGCCGCCCCAGCCGAGTTCGTAGTAGGCCCACCAGCTGCCCAGCGCGATGCCCACCGTCAGGCAGGCCCAGGCGGTGACGGTCCAGGGCCGCGTCCAGCGCGCCCAGGTGGCGTCGAGCCGGCCGCCGATGAGCCCGGCCACGGCCAGGGCGAAGGCCACCGAGAAGCCGACATAACCCGTGTAGAGCATCGGCGGGTGGATCACCATGCCCGGGTCCTGCAGCAGCGGGTTGAGGTCGCGGCCGTTGGCCGGCACCGGAAACAGGCGCTCGAACGGGTTCGACGTGGTCAGCGTGAAGAGCAGAAAGCCCACCGCCACCATGCCCAGCACGCCGAGGATGCGCCCCACCACTTCGGCCGGCAGGGTGCGGCTGAAGCGCGCCACTGCGCTCATCCACACCACCTGCAGCATCAGCCACAGCAGCAGCGAGCCTTCGTGGCCGCCCCAGACGCCGGCAATGCGGTAGGGCAGCGGCAGGTCGACGTTGCTGTGCAGCGCCACGTACAGCACCGAGAAGTCGTTGCGCACGAATGCCGCGGTGAGGCAGCCGTAGGCGACGACGACCGTGCAGCCGAACAGGTACGTCAGCGGCCGCGCCAGCGCCACCCAGTGCGGACGCAGCCGTGCGCCGGCACCGAACGGCAGCGGCACCGGCAGCGTGCCGGCCAGCGGCAGCGTGGCCAGCAAGAGCGCCACACCCAGCGCCAGCCAGAGGAAGAAGTGGCCGATCTCGGGAATCATGGCTTGCCGCCCGCGGCGCCCGCGTTGCCCTCGCTCACCAGGCTGCGCGCCGCGCGCTCCTGCGCCTGCGTGGCGCGGTGCACGGCGTCGGCCGCTTCGGGCGGCATGTAGTTCTCGTCGTGCTTGGCCAGCACCTCGCGCGCGACGAAGACGCCGCTCTCGAGCTTGCCTTGCGCGACGACGCCCTTGCCTTCCTTGAACAGGTCGGGCAGCACGCCGTCGAAGCGCACCGGCACCGTCTTGGCCGAGTCGGTGACGACGAAGGTGACGCGCACCCCGTCGCGCTTGACGCTGCCGGTTTCCACCAGGCCGCCGAGGCGGAAGGTGCGCCCCGCCGGCGCCTCGTTGGCCGCCACCTGCGTGGGTGAATAGAAGAAGACGAGGTTGCTGCGGAAGGCGTTGAACACCAGCGCGGCGATGGCGCCGGCGGCCAGCAGCAGCACGCCCGCGATGGCCAGCCGGCGATGGCGCGGCTTCATCGTGCTCATGATCGGTAAGACTCCTCGGGGGCGGCACCGTCGGTGTCCGCATTCCCCGTCGATTCGGTGCCATCGCCTTCGAGCGCCGCTTCGGCGACGAAGACGAGGGCCTGCCGGTGCCGGCGCGCCGCGAGCCAGGGCTCGACCAGCAGCGCCAGGAATGCAACGCCGTACGAGCCCCAGACGTAGACGCCGTAGCCGCCCATCGCGAAGAACTCGCCCGCGCTGCCCCAGTTCATGCGGTGCGCTCCCGCGGTCCGGCGTGCGGCGGCGCCGCGCCGCGGTCGGCCGCCTTGGCGACGGCCAGCTCGCGCGCCCACTGCGCGTGGCGGTCGCGCACGAGGATCGAGGCACGCGCGCGCATGAATATCACCGCGAAGGCGTAGGCCCAGCAGGCCAGCGTCGTCAGCAGCATCGCGGTGAGCATCGTCTGCGCCATCTTCGGCGCGGCGGTCATGCTGATGGTGGCGCCCTGGTGCAGCGTGTTCCACCACTTCACCGAGAAGTAGATGACCGGCACGTTGATGCTGCCCACCAGCGCCAGCAGCGCGCCGGCCTGGTCGGCACGCCGCGGGTCGTCGATGGCGTTCACCAGCGCGATGTAGCCGAGGTAAAGGAACAGCAGCAGCAGCTCGGAGGTGAGCCGCGCGTCCCACACCCACCAGGTGCCCCAGGTCGGCTGGCCCCACAGCGCGCCGGTCAGCAGCGCCAGGCCGGTGAACATCGCGCCGGTGGGGGCGATGGCACGCGCCAGCACCGAAGCCATGCGGGCGTTGAAGGCCCAGCCGATGGCGGCCCAGAAGGCCATCGTCAGGTACAGCAGCATCGACAGCCATGCCGCGGGGACGTGAATGAAGATGATGCGGTAGCTCTCGCCTTGCGTGGCGTCGGTCGGCGCGACGAAGAAGCCGATGTAAAGACCTGCAAGACCGAAGGCCAATGCCGCCACCCAGAACCACGGCAGCGACGCTCCCGCCAGCCGATAGAAACGCATCGGCGCGGCGAAGGTGAACAGGCGCAACGCAGGGCTGGCGCGGGAGGCGGCGCGGGGATCCATGGAGACAGGGGCGACGACCGGTGAACCCGGGGCGGCGCATGTTAGGCCATGCATCGCGCTGGGGTGGCGCAGATTGCACCTGCATTGCATCAGGTCAAACCGGCCGTTGCACGAGGGCGGCGGCGGTCCCCGCCCGCGCGGGTGCGGCGTTCAGCCTGTCGCGATGCGCAACGCCGCCGCCGTGGCGGGCGGCGTGCCCACGAGCGTGGCGATGAACAGCGCGGCGAGCAGCGACAGGTGGCCGTCGACCGCCTGCCCGGCCTCCAGCGCCGAAACCGCGCCCGAGCCGAAGATCAGCGCCGGCACCGCCAGCGGCAGCACGATCAGCAGGTTCAGGAGCGCGCCGCTGCGCAGCCCCAGCGTCAGCGCCGCCGACAAGCCCCCCAGGAGGCTCAGGATCGGCGTGCCGAGCACCAGCGTGGCGGCCAGCAGCGCGATCGCCGGCCCCGGCAGCCCGAACATCAGGCCGATCAGCGGGCTCACCGCCACCAGCGGCAGGCCGTGCGTGAGCCAGTGCGCCACCGCCTTGGCCAGTGCCAGCAGCCAGGCCGGCTCGGGCGCCAGCAGCAACTGGTCGAGCGAGCCGTCGGCATGGTCCGAGCCGTACATCGGCGCCAGCGACAGCATCGCCGCCAGCAGCGCGCCCACCCACAGCACGCCGGGCGCGATGTGGCGCAGCGTCTGCGGCTCGGGGCCGACGCCGAGCGGGAACAGGCTCGCCGCGACGACGAAGAACACCACCGGCAGCAGCGCTTCCACCGGCCGCCGGGCGGCCAGGCGCAGTTCGCGCGCCATGACGGTGGCGAAGAAGCCGCTCATTGCGCCGGGCCTTGCGGGGGGCGCGCGGCAGTCGTGGCGGCTGCGGACGATGCACCGGCCGGCGGTGGGGCGTCGGGCAACATCACGACGCGCGGCACGGGCCGCAGGCGGTCGATCTGCTGGTGGCTCGTGAAGAGCACGCTGCCGCCGGCGGCCACGAGGTCGGCCAGCAGGCGCGCCAGCCGGTCGATGCCGTCGTCGTCGAGCGCGTCGAACGGCTCGTCCAGCAGCGCCAGCGCCGGCCGCGGCGCGAGCGCCAGGCGGGCCAGCGCGACGCGGCGGCGCTGCCCCTGGCTCATCGTGCGCGCGGCGCGGCGCTCCATCGCGGCGACGCCCAGGGCCGCCAGCGCCGCGCGCACTTCGCCGGCGCTGCGCGGCGCGCCGGCCAGCCGCGCGGCGAAGTGCAGCGACTCGGCCGCCGTCAGGTCGTCTTTCAGCGCGTTGGCGTGGCCGAGGAATACCAGGCGCGAGCGCCACTGGGCAGCGGCCTTGGCCAGCGGCTCGCCGCCCCATCGCAACTGGCCCGCCGCCGGCATGGCCAGGCCCGCCAGCGTGCGCAACAGCGTCGTCTTGCCGCGGCCGTTGGCGCCGCGCAGCCACACCATCTCGCCGGGCGAAAGCGTCAGGTCGAAGCCGTCGAAGAGGGCGCGTTCGCCGCGCTCGCAGCGCAGGCCGGTCGCCGCAAGCGGCTGCAAAGGAGGCCGGTCGGACACGTGGAAGGGGAGCAGCAAGGCACCCGCGGCGGCAGTGCCGAGCCGCGCCACGGGCATGGTTCTTCTTCGAAACGCAGACGCAGCCCTCGGCGCCGCTGCCGTGCGCGACGCGGACGGTAACACCGGCGCCGCCCCCCCCCGGCAGCGGGGGCCGGCGGTGGCCGGCTTCCCATCGGCAACGGTTGTGAGGCGAGGCCCCCGGCCACTAGGATCGGCGCCCGACATGAACAAGGCTTGCGCCGCCGTTGCTGCCGTCGCCTCGCGCTTCGCCGCGGGCCTGGGCCCGCGCGGTGGCGCCGCCGGCTTCGCTGCCTGCGTCGTCGGCGCCGCGCTGCTCTGGGCCCCGGTGCCTGCTCGGGCGCAAGCACAACCACCAGCACAAGCGCAGGCGCAGGCACAGGCCGTGGCGGCCGACGCCGCACTGCGGCCGCTGCTGGCGGTGGAGAACGGCAGCCACAGCGCGCCGGTGCGCCGCATCGACGTCTCTGCCGCGCGCGGTGTCGTTGTCACCGCCAGCGACGACCGCACGGCACGCGTGTGGGACCTGGCCAGCGGCGCCCTGCGCCACGTGCTGCGCCCCTTCGCGTTCGGCGCAGAGGGCGGCCGCCTGTACGGCGTGGCGATCCATCCGCGGGAGCCGTTGGTGGCGTTGGCCGGCAGCACCGGCGGCACGGCCCCCGGCGGCGCCGCGCATGCGCACATCATCTATCTCTTCGACCTCGACTCGGGGGCGCTGCGCTCGACGATCGACGCCCGGGCCGGCGACATCCGCAAGCTCGCCTGGTCGGCCGACGGGCAGGTGCTGTTCGCGGGCTACAACAGCACGCAGGGCGCGAACCCGGCCAGCACGCAGGGCGCGAACCCGGCCAGCACGCACGGCGTGCGGGCCTTTTCGCGCGACGGCCGCGAGCTGCTCGACGACCGCACCGAGGGGCCGGTGTTCGGCCTGGCCACACATGCCGCGGGTCTGGCAGCCGCGGTGGGGCTGGACGGCGCGCTGCGGCTGTACCGCATCGCCGCCGGCGGCAGCGGCGTCGAGCGGGTCGCCGCGGCCAGCCTCGGGCAGCGGCGGCCGGCCGGCGTCGCCTTCAGCCCCGATGGCCGCCAGCTCGCGGTGGCCTTCGCCACGCGCCGCGAAGGCGTCGAACTCTTCGACGCCGCAACGCTGCAGCCACTGGCGCGCATCGCCGCGCCCGATTCCTACGCCGGCGACTGGCGCGTCCTTGCCTTCAGCGCCGACGGGCGCACGCTGGCGCTGGCCGGCACGGCACATTCGCGCGAGGTGCGCTTTGCCGTCGTCGGCATCGATGTCGCCTCGCGCACCGTGGCCACCCGCAGCGAAGTGGCCGGCGACAGCATCACCGACCTCGTGGCGCTGCCCGGCGGCGGCTTCGCCTGGGCGAGCTTCGACGGCTCGTGGGGCACGGTGGGCGTTCCCGGCCAGGCGCAGCCGCGGCGCGTCGGCGCGCCCGTGCTGGCGGTGCGCGGCGACGCGCCGTTCGACCTCGAACTGGCGGCCGACGGCCTGGGCGCGCGCTGGGGTCAGCGCGGCCCGGGGCGCGGCTTCGCCTTCGCCTTCGATCGGCGGCGGCTGGCTGTCGGCCAGGCGCTGGCCGACCTGAACCTGCGCGCCCCGGCCACGCGCGCCGGGCCGTTGAGCGTGGCCACCGACTGGCTGGCCGATGGCAAGGCGCCGGTCGTCGCCGGCCGCGCGATGACGCTGGCGAGCGACGAGCGTGCGCGCGCCGTCGTTGCGTTCACCGAGCGGCCGCAGCAGCCGGCCGCGCCGGGGCCTGCGGTCGTGGTGGGCACCAACCGCGCCCTGCACCGGCTGGACGCCGCCGGCAACCTCGCCTGGCGCGTCGCCACCGACACCGAAGTGCGCGCGATCAACGCCAGCGCCGATGGCCGCCTGCTCGTGGCCGCGATGGCCGACGGCACGCTGCGCTGGCACCGCGCCGCCGACGGCGTGCCACTGCTGTCGCTGCTGGCCCAGGAAGACGGCCGCTGGGTCGCCTGGACGCCCAGCGGCTTCTTCGATGCCAGCGCCGGCGCCGACCGCATCGTCGGCTGGGCGCTGGCGCGCGGCCCGGCGCAGGCGATGGACTTCTTCTCGCTGGCGCGCTTCCGGCAGCAGTTCAACCGGCCCGATGTCATCGACGCCGTGCTCGCCACCGGCGACGAGCGCACGGCGCTGGCGCAACTGGCCGCACGCGCTGAAGCCGAGCGCGTGGCGCTGCAACGCGAAGCCGAGCGCCAGGCCGAGATGGCACGCCAGGCCGAGCGCGAAGCCGCGGCGCGGGCCGAGCAGGTGCGCATCGCGGCGCAGGCCGAGGCCGAGCGCCGCGCCCGCTTCGAACTCGCCGCGCGCGAGGCCGCCGCAGCGGCCGAACGGGCGCGCCAGGCCGAAGCGGCGCGCCAGGCGGCGGTGGCCCAGGCGCGGGCGCAGGCCGAACGCGAGGCCGCCGCACAAGCCGCCGCGCGCGCCGAAGCGGACGCACGCGCCGCGGCCGAACGCCAGCGCCTGGAGCGCGAAACGGCATTGGCCGCCGAGCGCGAGCGCCAGCGCCTGGAGGCCGAGCGCCTGGCCGCCGAGCAGCAAGCCCGCGAGCGCGAGCGCCTCGCGCAGGAAGCCGCGCGCGAAGCCGAGGAGCGCCGCCGCGCCGAAGCGGCGCGCCGCGCGCTGGCCGAGCTGCGCGCCGCCGAGTTCCCGCCCGCCGTGCAAGGCGTGGGCGAACCGCATCTGAAGGCAGCCGGCAACGTCGTCACGCTGCCCTTCGCGCTGCAGTCGCCCGCCGCGGCCGGCGACGTGGACCTCGCTGTCAAGGTGGCCGGCCGGCCGACGCTGCCGCGCGAAGTGGTGCTGCCCAAGACCTTCAACGGCCAGGTGCAGGGCTATGCGCGCATCGAGCTGCCGGTGGCCGACGGCGTCAACCCGCTGTCGGTGGAGATCATCGCCAGCAACCGTTACGGGCACTCCGAGCCGCTCGCGTTCATCATCGAGCGCGAACTGCCGCCGCCGCCGCCGGGCGGCTGGCCGGGGGATCTGTACGTGCTGGCCATCGGCGTGGCCGAGTACGCGCGGCCGGAGTACCGCCTGGGCCTGGCGGCCAAGGACGCGGCCGACTTCGCCGCGGCGATGAAGCGCCAGGAAGGGCGGCAGTACCGGCGCGTCGTCGTCAAGACGCTCACCAACGCCGAGGCGACGAAGGCGGCGGTGCTGCGCGAGTTCGACTGGCTGCGCAGCAGCGTGACGCCGGGCGACACGGCGATGCTGTTCATCGCCGGGCACGGCGTCAACGACGCGCAGGGCCAGTACTTCTTCATGCCGCACGACGCCCAGCACGAGCGGCTGTTGTCGACCGGCGTGCCGCAGGCGGCGATCGTCTCGACGCTGGCGCAGATCCGCGGCCGCACGCTGATGTTCATCGACACCTGCTTCGCCGGCAACGCGCTGGGGGCGCTGCACAAGACGCCCAAGAAGACCGAGCGGCTGATCAACGACCTCTCGGCCAGCGAGAACGGCGTCGTCGTCTTCGCCTCCAGCACCGGCCAGGAGGAGTCGCTGGAGAAGGAGTCGTGGGGCAACGGGGCCTTCACGAAGGCGCTGCTCGAAGGCCTGTCGGGCCGCGCCGACTTCATGCGCGCCGGCCGCATCACCTACGCGGCGCTGAACCTCTTCGTCTCCGAGGAGGTCTCGCGGCTCACCGACGGCCGCCAGCGGCCGGTGTTCATCTCGCCGCGCGGCGTGCCCGACTTCGCGGTGGCGCGGCTGTAGCGCGCTGCTGCTGTCGTTCCGCCCCACATCGGCAGGGGGCATCTCCACCGGCGGCACGACGCGCCGGTGCGGTCGGCGCGGCGGTTCCACCACAGCAGGGGGTTACCCGCGCAGGCAACTCCCTTAAGCTTCCCCTCATCTCGCGCAGCGACGGCTGGCCCGGGCCGCGTGCCACGGCAAACCGCTTGGCAGCCAACGGGCACGGCAGAAGCCGCGAGCAAAGGGCGACGAAGCAAGAGCGCCCGAGGAGACAAACCGTGAAAGTGCGCTTTCCCGCCCTGGCTCCGCTGGCCGCGCTGGTGTTGCTGGCCCTGGGCAGTTGCGGCGGCGGTGGTGGCGACGGCGGCGACCCCGCGGCCGAGCAGCTCGGCGTCTTCACCGGCTTTGCCGACACCGGCAACCTGAATTGGGAAAGCACGGGGGGCGACGGCAGCGGCGGCGTCGGCGACGGTGGCGCATCGGGCGACGGCGGCGTCGGCGCCGGCGGCGACTTCGGGCAGTTCCGCAACGCCAACGTCTGCGTCTACCTGGACGACGGCACGCAGCTGGGCTGCGCCCTCACCGACGCGGTCAAGGGCATGGTGACGATCAAGCCCGGTCGCGCCTATCGCGGCGGGTTGCGCATCGAGCTTTCAGGCACACCGACGGCCACCTACTACGAGGAAGGGCGCGACACCGAAGTGCCGTTCCCGGCCGACCGCAAGATCCGCGTCTGGGTGCCGCAGATCGACCGCAACATCGGCATCACGCCGTTCACCGAAGCGGCCTGGCGGCTGCTCACCGAAGGCAGCGCGCCCGAAAGCGTGGGCAGCGGCATCGCGCCCACTTCGCGCAGCACGTTGACCAAGACCCAGGTGCGTGCCGCCAACGAGCGCGTCCGCCAGGCGCTGAACGAGCATTTCCCGACTGCGCTGCAGGTGGACGACATCGCGCGGCTGCCGTTCATCAAGAGCCGCGACCTGCGAGCCGGCTCGATGCGCACCGACCCCCGCGGCCGCTATGGCCTGGTCAACGGCGCCTTCTCGAAGCAGGCCTCGTTCCACAACGGCGACTCGGCGACGCCGACGCTGGACGCGGTGCGCCAGCTCGCCGAGGACCTGCTCGACGGCCGCATCGACGGCCGCAACGGCGACCTGCCCGCAGGCTCGGCGAGCAGCCGCACCTACGACCCCAATACGCTGACCAGCGAACTCACCTCGGCGTTGGCCGAGCAGGCGGCGCGCTTCGGTGCGCAGGAAGCACTCGACGTGCTGCCGCGGGTGGTGAACTACGGCAACGTCCGCTACGAGGGCTACCTCTTCGACGGCTCGATCAGCCAGGCCGGCCGCGCCTTCAGCACCGTCTCGGGCTGGGTCTCGGAGAACCGCAACGGCTGGTCGGCAGGGCAACAGTTCGACCGCCTGCCCGCCGGCGAACAGCGAGCGCTGGCGCTGTACGCCAACAACGCCCACGGCGGCGGCTTCTACAAGGCCGACGCGCTGGGGCCGCGGCACAAGGTGTATGCGATCGGCGACAACGTCAACGGCGAGCTCGGCACGGGCAGCCGCCGCTCCACCGCCGGGGCGGCCGTCGAGATCACGCTGCCCGGCGCGCTGACGCACGCCGCCGGCGGCTTCTCGCACACGGTGATGCGCATGGCCGACGGCGCCGTGTACACGCTGGGCGACAACACGTTCGGCCAGCTCGGCCAGGGCCAGGGGCCTGCGGCGCTGGCGGGCACGACGACGCCGCTGCGCGTGGCGCTGCCGCGAGCGGCGCTGGCGGTGGCCGCCACGAACATGGCCTCCTATGCGCTGCTGGACGACGGCAGCGTCTGGTCGTGGGGCAGCAACGGCGGCTTCGGTCTCCTGGGCAACGGCGCGCGCGACGGCGTGCAGGAGACACCCGCGGCCGTGCCCGGCCTCACGCAGGTGGTGCAGATCAGCGCCCGCGACAACGACGCGGTGGTGCTCAAGCGCGACGGCAGCGTTTGGCACTGGGGCAGCTTCCCCGCTGACGAGGCGGCCTTCGACGCCGGCGACCCTTCCAGCGCCTACCGCGGCGGCTCGCCGGGCCCGGTGCAGGTGCGCGGGCTGCCGCCCGGCGCGGCCGTGCGCAAGGTCATCACCGAGCAGGGCGTGTTCGCCGTCTTGCTGGCCAACGGGCAGGTCTTCCAGTGGGGCGTGTACTTCGACATCACGGCCGGCGCGGTGCTGCGCGACCTCGAGGCCGGCCGCGTGCTCGGCCTGCCGCCGGTGCGCGACCTCATGCCCGGCGGCTTCGTCGGCTACGGCACGCGGCCGTTCGACCGCCTCACCGCGATGGGCGTCGACTACCGCGGCGGCATGTGGAAGATCCGCGGCCGCGTGGCCGAGTCGTTCGACCCGCAGAACCCGGCCGCGCAGCACCGGCCGCAGAACCAGGGCCCGCGCCTGGACTGCCACTCGTGCCACACCTTCCTCGACCAGGCCTTGGTCGACCTGCGTACGGCGGCGCCGCCGGTGCCCGCCGGCGCCGCTGCCTGCGTGATTCCGATCTCGGCGCACCGCAGCGACACGGGCTCGCTGGTGCACGCCGAGACCGACTGCGCGCTGTGCCACAACGCCGCGCGGCTGAACTACCCGGTGCTCACGCCGAGCGGCCGCCTGCCCTTCGCCGACAGCGGCGGCTGGGTCAACTGCACGGCACCCGCCGACCTGCCCGGCCGCAGCTTCATCGCGCCCAGCCCGGCCACGAATTCGTGCACGGTGCCGCCGCGACACGTCTTCACCCCGCCGGGCACGGTGTGCGCCACCTGCCACAACAGTGTCATCGCGCGCCCGCTGAACGACGCCAGCATCTCCTGTGCCCAGCCGCAGGCGGCCGAGCTGCCGACGCTGGCCACCACGGCCAGCATCACCGGCGTCGTCGACGACGCCGGCGCCACGCTGGCCAGCGGCGCGCTGACCAACGATCGCACGCCCGAACTGCGCGGCACGCTCTCGGCCCCGCTCGGCCCCAACCAGCAGCTCGCAGTCACCCGCGGCAGCACCGTGCTCGGCGCGGCCACGGTGAGCGGCACCACCTGGCGCTTCCTCGACAGCACCGGCGACGGGACGCTGCGCTACACGGCGCGCGTGGTCAACGGCAACGCCTTCGGCGCCACGAGCAATGCCTTCACGCTCGTCGTCGACGGCACGCCACCCACCGCCACCGCGGCGGTGGGCGACTTCGCCGACGACGCGCTCGGCGCGATCGCCATCGGCGGCTTCGCCACCGACACGACACCGCGCATCAACGGCACGCTGGCCGGCGCGCTCGCTGCCGACGAAGCGGTCCAGGTGCTGCGCAACGGCACCGTCGCCGGCACGGCGACGGTGAGTGGCGGCGGCACCTGGAGCTTCACCGAGCCGGCGCCGCTGACGCTCGGCCTGCACACCTACCGCGCGCGCGTGGCCGACGCCGCCGGCAACCTCGGCTCGACCTCCGCAGCGGCCACGCTCACGCTGCTGGCCGGCGTGCCGGGCGCCACCATTGCACAGGCCGTGAACGCAAGCAATGCGGTCATCGCCAACGGGGGTGCCACCAACGACACGCGGCCGACGTTCAGCGGCTCGCTGGGCTCGGCGTTGCCCGCCGGCGCGCTGGTACGCGTGCTGCGCGACGGCGCCGCGCGCGGCACCGCCACCCTGGGTGCGGGCGGGCTCACCTGGACCTTCCAGGAGCCCGGCGCGAGCGACGGCAGCTACGCCTACACGGCCCGCGTCGAAGCGGGCGCGGTGCTGGGCTCGCCTTCGGCGGCCTACCGCGTCACGGTGGACACCATCGCGCCGACCCAGCGCGCCGATGTCGCCACCGTCGCCGACGACGTGAACGGCGTGCTCGTCGGCGCAAACCCGACGACGGCCGACACCACGCCCACGATCGGCGGCACGTTGACTGCGCCGCTGGGCGCGGGCGAGCGCCTGCAGATCCTGCGCAACAGCAGCGTCGTCGCGACGCTGGCGCCTTTCGCCGGCACGGCCTGGACCTACACCGAGCCGACGCCGGTGCCCATCACGCCGCCGGCCACGCAGGTGGCGCTGACGTATGCGGCGCGCGTCGTCGACGAAGCCGGCCAGACCGGCCCGGCCACCGGCAGCACGCGCCAGGTGACGGTGGCACCGGGCAGCGTGCCGATCGTCGACGCGGGCACGACGATCGGGTTTGTCGCCGGCATCGCGGTGCCCGCCGGTGGTGCCACGATCGGCTCGGTCTACACGACCACGCCCGCGGTCAGCGGCACGATCGCGCGCGCCCTGGCCGCCGACGAGCAGCTCGTCATCTACCGCAACACCACGAGCCCGGTGGTGGCGCCTTCGCGCGGCGGCACGGCCGTGGTCGCGGGCACGATCAGCGCGGCCACGCTCGGCGCGCTGAAGGACTGGGCCTTCACCAGCGGCGCGCTACCGGCCAGCGCCACCTACTTCTTCAGCGCCAACATCGAGAAGACGGCCAACGCCGCCGTCTACGGTGCCCCGAGCGCGACGTCGGGCGTACCCATCGCCACGGCGACCACGGGCGCGGTGAGCGGCATCTTCGACGACGCCAACGTGGCCGTCGCCGGCAACAACACGGCGGACTCGACGCCGCGCGTCGCCGGCACGCTGGCGCGGGCGCTGGCCAGCGGCGAGACGCTGCAGCTGCGCCGCGTGCTCGGCGGCAGCACCACCACCGTCTTCGTCGCGCCCACCGGCACGAGCTGGACCTACACCGAGCCCGCGGCGCTGGCGCCGGGCTCGTACAGCTACGCGGTGCGCATCGCCGATGCGACCGGCGCGCCCGGCACGCAAAGCACCGCTTCCACCGTCAACGTCATCGCGCCGCTGCCTTCCGTCGTCACGATCACGGGGCCGGTGCCACTGGACAACGCCGTCTTCGACACCACGCCCACGGTCAGCGGCACGCTCGGCGCGGTGCTGCCGGCGGGCGCCAGCGTGCGCCTGTACCGGCCGACCTCATTGGGCGCCTGCACCCCGGCCACGTTCGGCACGGGCACCTGCCCGTCGGTGAACGCCGGCGGCAGCGCCGGCTCGACGCTGTGGTCGGTCACCGACGCCAACATCGGCACCGGCCAGCGGCGCTACGTGGCGCGCGTGGAGAACGGCACCGCCTACGGCAACACGAGCGGCGAATACCGGCTGAACGTGGTGACGGCGCCGACGGCGACGATCTCGAACGCGACCACTTCGGTGATGCCCAACACCACCGTGGCCGGTGCCAGCCCCAACGGCAACGGCATCGCCAACGGCGGCCTCACCAACGACAACTCGCCGCGCGTGCAGATCCAGTTCAGCGGCGCGTTCGGCACCGGCGTGGCGCTGCGGGTCAAGCGCAACGGCAGCACGGTGGCGGTGGCCAGCAGCGGCAGCTGCGGCAGCAACTGCTTCCTCGTCGACCTGCCCTCGCCGTTCGCGCTCGTCAACAACGAAGGCGGCACGCTGGCCGCCGGTACGCCCTCGGGCGCCGGCCTGCCCTCAGCGGGTTGGTCGTTCACGGCGATGGCCGTCGACGCGGCGGGCAACGAGGGCGCAGCTTCGGCCGGCTACGGCTTCTCGTTCGGCTACATCGACTGCGACTTCGCGCGCGCCGACGCCACCTACCGTGCCTACAACGCGAACAACCCGCACGCGGCGTGGGCGGGCCTGAACTGCAGCAGCTGCCACACCGCCACGAGCCTCACCGCCCCGACGCCGGCGGGCACGCTGATCCGCGTGCCGGCGGGCATCACCGTGCCGACGGCGCCGGCGCCAAGCTACTGGTGCCGCCGGCCGTAGCGTCGGCGCTCAGAACTCGAAACGCGCACCGAGGTAGTAGAAGGTGCGCGACGAGCTCTCGCTGCGGTTGGGTCCGCTGGTCTTGGCGCTCTCGACGCTGACTTCGGACTCGACAGCCACCTGCTTGACGACGCGCCAGGTGACGCGCAGCCCCGGCGTCCAGCGCGTCATCTTGAGTCCGGTGTCGTCGTTCTGCCGGTAGACCTTCAGCGATGGCTCGAGCTGCCACTGCTCGCTCAGCGTGGAGGCGTTGTTGTAGGAAATCAGTTCGCCGTGGAAGGTGGGGCCGCGGACGGCGTTGGCGATGAAGACGTGCGTGTCGCGCGCCGAGTACAGGTTGGTGCCGATGAGCTGGCCACCCAGGCTCCAGATGTCGCCGGTGCTCGGCAGCCCGGTGGGCAGGATGTCGGCAACCGCCGCCACGGCCGTGGTGTTGCTCAGGCGGATGTCCAGGCCCACCTGCCACGACTTCGACACCGGCGTCGTGAAGCCGAGCGCGCCCTGCGTGGAGGTGGCCGTGATCATGCGCGCGCGCTCGCGCAGCGCTTCGATGCTGCTGGTGGCCAGCAGCTCGGTGATCGTGGTGGGCCGTGTCGCCAGGTTCGGGTCGACGAAGAACAGCGTGTTGCCCAGCGACAGCAGCGGCTGCTTGCGGCGGTCGTACAGGAACGTGAAGACGCTGTTGTCGGGCCGCTGCCAGCTGCCCTGGACGCTGGCGATGTTCAGGCCGCGCAGCAAGACGTCGTAGTCGATCTGCGCCGTGCCCGACAGGCCGCCGTCGGCATAGCGCCAGTCGGTGCCGACGGCGCGGCGGTCGATCTCGCCGTCGATCGTCTGCTGCATCGCGTACAGCGATGCGCCCAGGTTCGGCGTCAGCGCCTCGGCGTCCAGCGCCACGCCGTAGAAGCGGCGCCTGGCGTCGAGCAGGTCGTCCGAAGGCACGCCGGCGACGACGCTGGCCTTCCAGCGCGGGCGGAAGGTGTAGCCGGCCCAGGCGCCGTCGAAGCGGCCGAGCACGCCGCCGCCCAGCGGCGACTGGCGGCCCAGGCGCACCTGCCAGCCGTCGCTGATGGAGCGGTGGTCGTAGTACAGCGAGCTCAGGCGGTTGCGGCTCTTGTCGGGCCGCAGTTCGTCGCGCGTGTAGGTGTCGCGGAAGACGAAGCGCTGGTCGGTGTCGGCGTCGCGGCGGCGCCAGTTGAGGTCGGTGCTGCCCACCCATTGCCGCTGGTCGGTGCCCGACAGCGTGGCGTCGGAGACGAGCGTGGGCAGCCCGCCGAGGCCGGAGTCCTGGAACTCCTGCGTGCGGATCTTCGACTGCCCGCCGTAGTAGTAGAGGCTGACCGAGCCGGTGGTGGTGGTGCCGTAGCGCGGGTCGGGTGCCGACGCAGCGCCGGCAACGCCCGCGGTGGCAGCGGGCGCCGGGGCACCGAGCTCCACCAGCGCGGCACGCGCGCGGTCGGCATCCGGCCCTTGCGGATAGAGGCGCAGGAAGGCCTCGAACTCGGCCCGCGCCCGCCCCGTGTCGCCGGCCTTCAGGCGCGCCTCGCCGATGAGTGCCTGGGCAGCCCGCGAGAGGCTGTTGGGCGGCAGGTCGAGCAGCGTCGACAGCGCTTCGATCGCGGCATCCCACTGGCCGGCGGACATGGCAGCGCGCGCGGCGGCCATCAGCGCGGCCGCGCGTGCTTCGACTTCCGCCGGCGCCATGGGCGTGGCTGACGGCGGCTCCGGCAGCGCGGCGGCGGGACCTGCGGCGGACGCGGCCGCTGCCGGCGCTGCCGCGGAAGCCGCCGCCGCGGGGGCCGGTGCCGATGCCGCCGCCGCTGGCGCCGGTGCCGAAGCCGCGGCCGCTGGCGCCGGTGCGGAGGCAGCAGCAGCTGGCACCGGTGCCGGTGCAGCCGCGGGCGCTGTGGTCGCCGCAGGCGGTGCCGATGCAGCCGCAGGCGGTGGCGCGGCCGGCCGCGGCACGGCCGGGCGCAGAGGATCCGTCGAAGGCGCGCTCGGGATGACGAAGGTCGTGGTCGGCACGTCCGCGCCCGCCGCCGGTGCCGCGCCCGAAGGCAGCGTCACCCGCGCGTTCGGGAAGCGCAGCCGCGCGACCGACAGCACGAACTCGGCTTCGCTGCGCGTGGCGAACGGCCCGATGTGCGTCTCGACGATCGTGCGGCCCTGTTCGACGCGGCGGGTGGTGAAGACATTCAGGTGCTGCAACGCCGCCGGGATCGGCGTCGACAGCCCCTGGCCCCCTTCGGACGCGTCGATCGTCACCCGGTAGCTGCCGCCGGCCGGGCCCGGCGCCGCAGGCACGGGCCCGGCACCCGGCGGCGCCGCGGCCGGCGCGGCGGCGGCGAGGGCCGCCCCGCGGCCGAGCAGCACCACCTCGATCTGGCGGCCGCCGCGGCCGGCGCGCACGCGGTGCGCCACCGGCTCGCCGAAGCGAACGAGCAGCCGCCGCTCGTCGCCGGCGATGCCGGCTTCGGCCTCGTCGGTCACGGTGACGGCCGGTATGCCGCTGCTGCCGGCCAGCGAGCTGCGGCCGGCCAGCCGCTGCGCCTGGGCCGGCCCGGCGCCCTGCGGCGACGCCAGCAGCCGGTAGAAGATCAGCGACTGGTCGCCGGCGCTGCTGCCCACCGAGCGCACGAGCTGCACTTCGGCGACGAGGCGGATCACCAGCACCGCATCGGCGCCCTCGCGCCTCAGGTCGAGGTCGTCGAGAAGCTGCGCGTGCGCGAGCGCGCCGAGCGCGGTAACGAGCCACACCACGCAACCCCAGGCCAGCGCACGCAATGCCGCGGCGGCCTGCCGGTGGCAGGGCGCAGCGATGACGGGCGTCGGCAAGGGGCGAAAGGTGGTCGGCGGCAGGCGGCCAGCAGCGCAGCTTCGGATCAGTCCCATTTGGTGTAGGTCGTGCCTCGCGTGCCCAGCGGCCGGTGGCAACCGGACTCCGAGCAGTCGATGGCCGGCGGCGTCTTGGTCTTGTGCGTCAGCGACTTGCGGTCACCGACGCCGGCGTAGCTGGTGCCGCTCAGGTGGCAGCCCTTGCACCAGCCGGCGCCGCCACCCTGGCTGTTGTTGTGGTTCATGCGCTGCGACCAGCTGGTGGTCGTGGTGTGGCAGGCGTTGCACTCCATCGCCGCGCCATTGAGCAGCTGCGACTCGGGGATGTGGTTGGCCGGCTTGCCCACCGCACCCTGGCCGGCGTAGCTGCCGCTGTGGCAGGTCTTGCACTGGCCGGTGATGGTGACGTTGATATGCACCTTGGCGCCCGTCCAGGCGGTGTAGCCCGCCTTGTGGCAGGCGTCGCAGTTGGCCGCGGCGAGCGTTGCCACGAGCTGGTAGGGCAGGTGGCTGGCCGACTTGCCGTCGGCCGGCGGGTAGGCGCCGCTGTGGCAGCTGGCGCACTGGCCCGTCACCGGCACCTGGGTGTGGTTGAACTTGGTCGGCTTCCAGGTCGTGGTGTTGTGGCAGGCGTAGCAGTTCGTCGTGCCCACCGGGATGTGGGTGGCGTTCTTGCCGGTGGCCGTCGAGCCGTTGTGGCAGGTGGTGCAGTTGGTCGCCGCGGTGAAGGTGGTGTGGTCGGTCTTGGCGCCGAGCCAGGTGGTGGTGCTGCGGTGGCAGTTCTCGCACACGGTCTGGCCCACGTGCACCGGGGTCGTCGGCTTGATGCTGGCGTGGCAGCTCGCGCATTGCGCGGTCACCGTCGTGTTGGTGTGCACGCGCGCCGGCGTCCAGGCGGTGTAGCCCGCCTTGTGGCAGGTGTCGCAGTTGGCGGCGGCCAGCGTGGCCACGAGCTGATACGGCGTGTGCGTCGCGCTCTTGCCGTCGGCCGGCGGGTAGCCGCCGGTGTGGCAGCTGGCGCACTGCGCCGTCACCGGCACCTGGGTGTGGTTGAACTTGGTCGGCTTCCACGTCGTCGTGTTGTGGCACGCGTAGCAGTTGGTCGTGCCCACCGGGATGTGCGTGGCGTTCTTGCCGGTGGCGCTGGTGCCGTTGTGGCAGGTGGTGCAGTTGGTGGCCGAGGTGAAGGTGCTGTGGTCGACCTTGGCGCTGGCCCAGCTCGTGGTGCTCTTGTGGCAGGTCTCGCACACCGTCTGCCCGGTGTGCACCTGCGTCGCCGGCTTGATGCCGGCGTGGCAGGTGGCGCATTGCGCCGTCACGGTCGCGTTGGTGTGCAGGCGCGCCGGCGTCCACGCCGTGTAGCCCGCCTTGTGGCAGGTGTCGCAGTTGGCGCTGGCCAGCGTGGCCACGAGTTGATAAGGCGTGTGCGTGGCGCTCTTGCCGTCGGCCGGCGGGTAGCCGCCGGTGTGGCAGGTGGCGCACTGCGCCGTCACCGGCACCTGGGTGTGGTTGAACTTGGTCGGCTTCCAGGTCGTGGTGTTATGGCAGGCGTAGCAGTTCGTCGTGCCCGACGGGATGTGCGTGGCGTTCTTGCCGGTGGCGCTGGTGCCGTTGTGGCAGGTGGTGCAGTTGGTGGCCGAGGTGAAGGTGCTGTGGTCGACCTTGGCGCTGGCCCAGCTCGTGGTGCTCTTGTGGCAGGTC
>JAEUPF010000080.1 GCA_016790425.1 Rubrivivax sp. | reverse complement strand
CGTCGTCGACGACGGCCGCGACGACGCCACGCGCGACCTGGTGCGCCAGCTCGGCGCGCGGCAGCTCGCGGCGCGCCAGCCGCCGCTGCGCTACTTGCGCCCGTCGCGCGGGCGCGGCCCGGCGCAGGCGCGCAACATCGGCTGGCGCAACACGGCGGCGCCGCTGGTGGCCTTCACCGACGACGACACCGAGCCGGCACCCGACTGGCTGGCCGAGGGCCTGCGTGCCCTCGCCCGCGAGCCGCACTGGGTGGCCGCCGCCGGGCAGGTGGTGGTGCCGCTGCTGCGCGACCGCGCCCCCAACGACAACGAGCGCATGACGCACGGGCTGCAAAGCGCCGAGTTCGTGACCGCCAACGCGTTCGTGCGCAGGAGCGCGCTCGAACGCGTGGGCGGCTTCGACGAGCGCTTCACCGCCGCCTGGCGCGAGGACTCCGACCTGCAGTTCCGCCTGCTCGCCCTGGGGCCGGTGGGCCGCGTCCCCGAGGCCCGCGTGCTGCACCCGGTGCGGCCCGAGCGCTGGGGCGTGTGCCTGCGCCGGCAGCGCAATGTGTTCTTCGACGCGCTGCTGTACCGCAAGCACCGGCGCCTGTACCGCCAGCGGATCCGGCCGATGCCGCCGTGGGACCACTACGCCATCGTGGCGCTCGTGCTCGCGGCGGCGGGCTTCGCGGCCGCGGCCGCACCGGTGGCGGCCAGCGTGGCGGCCGTGCTGGCGCTGCTGTTCGTGCTGAGGCTGGCGCTGCGCCGGCTGCGCGGCGCCGACCACTCGCTGGCGCACGTGGCCGAAATGCTGGCCACCTCGGCGCTGATCCCGTTCCTCTCGGTGTACTGGCGTCTGCGCGGCGCCATCCACTTCCGCGTGCCGTTCTGGTGAGCGCAACGGCGGGCACGGCACGATGACACGGCGCTTGCGCATCCTCACCTGGCACGTACACGGCAACTACCTGTACTACCTGAGCCAGGTGCCGCACGAGTGGTGGCTCGTCACCGACGCCGCCCGCTCGACGCACCACAGCGGCAGGAGCGGCACGCTGCCCTGGGGCGGCAACGTGCACGAGGTCGACGTGGCGGAGGTGGCCCAGCGCCACTTCGACGTGGTGCTGTTCCAGTCGCGTGCCGCCTGGGACGACGAGCAGCACCGCCTGCTGAGCCCGGCGCAGCGGCGCGGGCCGCGCATCTACCTCGAGCACGACCCGCCGCAGCAGCACCCCACCGACACCCGGCACTGGGTCGACGACCCCGACGTGCTGCTGGTGCACGTGACGCCGTTCAACGCGCTGATGTGGGCCAACGGTCGCACCCCCACGCGCATCATCGAGCACGGCGTGCGCCTGCTGGCGCCGGCGCAGTACGACGGCCGCATCGCCAGCGGCCTGGTCGTCGTCAACAACCTCGACCGGCGCGGCCGGCGCCTGGGTGCCGACGTGTTTGCCGAGGTGGCGCACCAGGTGCCGCTGGCACTGGTGGGCATGGGCAGCGAGCGCTGCGGCGGCGAAGGCGAGATCGCCAACGCGGCGCTGCCGCTGCGCATGGCCGCGCACCGCTTCTTCTTCAACCCGATCCGCTACACGAGCCTGGGGCTGGCCGCGGTGGAGGCGATGATGGTCGGCTCGCCGGTGGTGGCGCTGGCAACCACCGAGATGGCCAGCCTCGTCAAGGACGGCGTCAACGGCTTCGCCGACACACGCGTGCCGGCGCTGCTGAAGGCGATGCGTGCGCTGCTCGACGACCCGCGGCTGGCGCGCAGCATCGGCGCCGAAGGGCAGCGCACGGCACGGGAACGCTTCGCCATCGAGCGCTTCGTCGCCGATTGGAACGACGCGCTGCGGATGGTGGCCGGCTGAGCCGGCGCGGCCGCGGCAGCGTGCCGGCGGCACCTCGCCGCGAGGCTCAGTGCGCCAGTTCGTGCCGGATGAAGCGGATCGTCTCGCGCAGCCCGTCGTCCAGCGCCACGCGCGGCCGCCAGTGCAGATGGCGCGAGGTGCGGCCGATGTCGGGGCAGCGGCGGTGCGGGTCGTCGGCCGGCAGCGGCCGGTGTTCCAGGCGCGAGCGGCTGCCGGTGAGACGCAGCACGCGCTCGGCGAGGTCGAGCACGCTGTGCTCCTCCGGGTTGCCGATGTTCAGCGGCCCTTCGACATCGCTCTCCATCAGCCGCGTCAGCGCCTCCAGCGTGTCGTCGACGTAGCAGAAGCTGCGCGTCTGCTGGCCGTTGCCGTACACGGTGAGCGGCTCGCCGCGCAGCGCCTGGGCGATGAAGTTGCTGACGACGCGGCCGTCGCCGGGGCGCAGGCGCGGGCCGTAGGTGTTGAACACGCGCGCGATGCGGATGGGCACCGCGTGCTGGCGGTGGAACGCGAAGCACAGCGTCTCGGCGCAGCGCTTGCCTTCGTCGTAGCAGGCGCGCGGGCCGATCGGGTTGACGTGGCCGCGGTAGTTCTCCCGCTGGGGATGCTCGCGCGGGTCGCCGTAGACCTCGCTGGTGGAAGCCTGCAGGACGCGCGCGCCGCTGGCCTGCGCCAGCGCCAGCAGCTGCCAGGTGCCCACCAGGCTCGTCAGCGTCGTCTGCACCGGCCGCTGCTGGTACTGCGCAGGGCTGGCCGGACACGCCAGGTTGTAGAAGCGGTGCGCGGTGGCAAGCGCCAGCGGCAGCCGCTGCGTCACGTCGCCGTGCAGGAACACGAAGCGCGGATGGCCGAGCAGGCGCTGCAGATTGGCGGTGTGGCCGGTGGAAAGATCGTCGAGCACGGTGACGTGCCAGCCGCTTTCGATCAGCCGCTCGCACAGGTGGCTGCCGATGAAGCCGGCGCCACCGGTCACCACCGCCAGCGGCGGGTTGGTGGCGCTGTGGCGCGAGGGCATGTCGAACAGGTGGGCCGCGTGGGGCGCGGCGGCGGGTGAAGGCTGCAACTGCATGGGGCGGGTCCTGCGGCCTGCGCGAGCCGTGGCTGGGACAGGCAAGGGGCATTCCAAGTCGTTGTCGTGCGGCGGTCGCGCCCGCGAACGCTTGCGCGGCGCTGCCCGCGCTGACCCGCAGAGTCAAGGCCGGAGAGTCAAGGGCGCACGGCCGGGTGCCTCCCGGCCAGCGTCGCCAGCGAGTCGATCAGTTCATCGGGCTGCACCGGCTTGGCCAGGTGCAGCTGGAACCCCGCCATCAGCGCGCGCAGCCGGTCTTCGGCGCCGGCATGGCCGGTCAGCGCGATGGCCGGGATGCGGCGGTTCAGCGGCACGCCGCGCGCGACTTCGAGCTGGCGCAGCCGGCGCAGGAACTGGTGGCCGTCCATCTCCTCGCCGAGCGTGATGTCGCACACCAGCAGGTTCGGCCAGCGCGGGCTCGGCTCGTGCTCGAACCATGCCAGCGCCGCGCTGCCGCTGTGGAACGTGAGCACGCGGGCGCCTTCGAGGCCGAGCATCGCTGCGAGGGCCTGCACGGCGTCGGCGAGGTCGTCGATGCACATCACCGTCAGCCCTTCGAGCGGGCGCGGCCGGCCGGCTTGACGCTGCGCAGCCGCCGCCGCCGAAGCCGCGCCGGGCACCGCGGCACGCACCGCCGTCGCCGGCGGCGCGATGGCGCGCAGCGGCAGCTCGATGACGTAGCGCATGCCGTGCCCGGCCTCGGGCACCTGCACTTCGAAGCGGCCGTTCTGGCGCTCGATGGCCGAACGCAGCGCCAGCGGGTCCGGCGGCACGCGCGGCCTGGCGGACGGCGCGCCTTCGTGGCCATCGCTGCCGCCCTGGCCGTTGCCCGCATGATGCCCGTTGCCGGAGCCGAAACCGCTGCTGCCGAAACCGCTGCTGCCGAACCCGTTGCTGCCGTGACCGTTGCTGCCGTGGCCGTTGCTGCCCGCCTGGCGGCCGTCGGTGACCGACACGCGTGCGTGGGCGTCGTGCCGTTCGAGGCGGATCTCCATGCGCCCCAGCGGCGGCGTCGCCTCCAGCGCCTGGCGGCACAGCTCGAACAGGGCCACCGACAGCACGCCGGGATCGCCCGAGACGCTGGCGTTGCCGGTGTCGATGTCGGTGTACAGCGCCACCTGCCGCGCTTCGATCGGCTCGCGCAGCGCGTCCACCGCGCCGGCCAGCAGCGCCGCCAGGTTCACCGGTTGCTGCGCCAGGCGCCGCTCCGCCCGCTCGAACTCGCGCTGCTGCCGCTGCAGGTTCCACAGCTGCGTGTACAGGCCACCTTGCGCCAGCAGCGCTTCGTGCCGTCCGCTCTCGACGATGCGGCCGCGGTCGAGCACGACGATGCGGTCGGCGTCGACCACGGTGGACAGCCGGTGCGCGATGACCAGCGTCGTGCGTCCCTTGGCGATGCGGTCGAGCTCGGCCTGGATGGCGCGCTCGGCGCGCGTGTCCAGCGCCGAGGTCGCCTCGTCGAAGATCAGCAGCGGCGGGTTCTTCAGCAGCGCCCGCGCGATGGCGATGCGCTGCTTCTCGCCGCCCGACAAGCGCATGCCGCGCTCGCCGACCACGGTGTCGTACTGCTGCGGCAGCGAGACGATGAATTCGTGCACCTGCGCCGCCTTGGCGGCCTCGATCACCTGCGGCAGCCCGGCGCCGGCGCGGCCGTAGGCGATGTTGTAGGCGATGGTGTCGTTGAACAGCGCCGTGTCCTGCGCGACGACGCCGATCGCCTCGTGCAGCGATGCCTGCGTCACCGCGCGCAGGTCCTGGCCGTCGATGCGCACCCGCCCGTCGTCGGGGTCGTACAGCCGCAGCAGCAGCCGCGCCAGCGTCGACTTGCCCGAGCCGCTGCCGCCGACCACGGCCACCGTGTGGCCCGCCGGCAGCTCGAGGTCGAAGCCGGCGAGGATCGGCCGCCCCGCTTCGTAGGCGAAGCTCACCCCTTCGAAGGCGACGTGGCCTGCGGCCAGCGCCAGCGGCCTGGCCGCGGCGCGGTCCTCGATCTCCGGGGCCACGTCCAGCAGCGCGAAGACGCGCTCGCTGTCCACCAGCGCATCGAGCGTCTGCCGGAACACGAACCCCAGCGTGTTCAGCGGCAGGCACAGCTGGATGAGATAGGCGTTGACCAGCACGAGGTCGCCCACGCTCATCCGGCCGGCGATGGCCAGCTGCCCGGCCAGCAGCATCACCGCGGCCACGCCGCCGGCAATGATGGCGCCCTGGCCGACATGCAGCGCCGACAGCGCGCGCTGGCTGGCCACGCCGGCCTCGACCCACTCGCGCCGGGCGTCGGCATAACGCCCGGACTCGTAGCCGGCGCGGCCGTGCGTGCGCACCGCCTCGACGTTGAGCAGGCTGTCCACCAGCCGCCCGTGGGCGCGCGAATCGACGCGGTTCACCTCGCGCTGGCGCGCTTCGCGCCGGCGCGTCATCAACGTCGTGTAGACGGCGTAGCTCGCGAAGGTGACGACGATCATCGCCGTGAACCAGCCGCTGTAGCCGGCCGCGCCCATCACCACCAGCACGGCGGTGAACTCCACCAGCGTGGGCACCACGGTGAACAGGCCCGCCCCGAGCAGGAAGCCGATGGCCGTGGTGCCGCGTTCGAGGTCGCGCATCAGCTCGCCGGTGTTGCGCCCGTTGTGAAAGCGCGGCGACAGCGCCATCAGGTGCGCGAAGACCGTCTGCGTGAACTCGCTCACCGACTGCAGCGTGACGCGCGCGAAGACGAGGTCGCGCAGTTCGGTGAACAGCGTCGAGGCGAAGCGCAGCAGCGCATAGGCCAGCAGCAGGAACACCGGCATCGCCAGCCACGGCAGCGCGCCCGGCTCGGCAAGCCCTGCCGGTGCTTCCTTCGGGCCCAGCGCGTCGACGATCTGCTTCAGCGCCAGCGGCACCATCACCGCGGCCACCTTGGCCAGCACGAGGAGCACCAGCGCCGCCAGCGTGCGCCGGCGGTGGCGCCGCACCGAACGCCACAAGCCGCGCGCGACGCGGCCGGCGGCCAAGGCTCAGTCTCCGGCCGCCGCCGCTGCTGCCGCCGCCGTTGCAGCCGCGTTTGCCGCTGCCGTGGCCGCCGCGTTTGCCGCTGCCGTGGCCGCCGGCGCGGCCGCCGTCGCCGGCGCCGCCGGCGTCGATGGCACCATGGCCGCGACGGGCCGGGCCGCGGGCGCCAGGGCGGCCATCGAACCGACGGCGGCCACCGGTGCCCGCGGCACCAGGCGGCCGATGCCGCGGTAGACGAACCCCTGCGCGACCATGCGCGCCGGGTCGCAGACGTTGCGGCCGTCGAACACCAGGCGGCCGCGCATGCGCCGGCGCACCGCGGCCCAGTCGGCGGCGGCGTATTCGGGCCACTCGGTGACGATGAGCAGCGCATCGGCGCCATCGACCGCCGCCAGGGCGTCGGGCGCGGTGGTGAAGCTCGCCGCCAGCCGCTCGTGCTGCGCGCGCGCCGCCGGCATCGCCAGCGGGTCGTGCGCGACGACCTGCACGCCGGCTTCGACCAGCGTGTGCAGCACCGCCTCGCTGGGCGCTTCACGCAGGTCGTCGGTGCCGGGCTTGAACGCCAGCCCCCACAGCGCGACGCGGCAGCCGTGCAGCGGCGGGCCTGCGGCGCCGGCAGCGGCCAGCGCCGCCAGCGCGCGCTCGGCGAGCAGCGTCTTCTGGCGCTCGTTGACGCGCTCGACGGCGGCCAGCAGCGGCACCGGCACGCCGGCCGCGGCCGCCATGCTTTGCAGCGCACGCAGATCCTTCGGCAGGCACGAGCCGCCGTAGCCGCAGCCGCAGGCGAGGAACGCTTCGCCGATGCGCGGGTCGCCGGCGACGCCGCGCTTCACTTCGGCGATGTCGGCGCCCAGCGGCTCGGCCATCAGCGCCAGCTCGTTCATCACGCTCACGCGCGCGGCCAGCATCGCGTTGCTCGCGTACTTGGTCAGCTCGGCGCTGCGCAGGCGCATCGGCTGCCATTGCCGGCGGTGCGCGACGAGCGGCGCGTACAGCGCGCGCATCGTGGCCAGGGCCTGCGCATCGTCGCTGCCGACGACGATGCGGTCGGGCGCCAGCCAGTCGGCCACGGCGCATCCTTCGCGCAGGAACTCGGGGTTGGAGACCACCGCCACGCGCAGGTCGCCGCGACCGCGCCCGGGCAGTTCGCCGAGGACGGCGGCGCGAACGGCGTCGCCGGTACCCACCGGGACCGTGCTCTTGACCACCACCAGCGCGTCGGCCTCGAGCCGGCGGCCGATGCCGCGCGCCACGGCTAGCACCTGGCCGACGTCGGCGGCGCCGTCGGCGCTGCTGGGCGTGCCCACGGCGATGAAGAACAGGCGCGCCTGTGCCACGGCCTCGGCGTCGTCGCCTTCGGCGAAGCGCAGCCGCCCGCTGGCCGCATGGCGGCGGATCATCGCCTTCAGTTCGGGCTCGTGGAACGGCGGAGCGGCGCGCTCGCGCAGCGCGGCGATGCGGGCCCGGTCGGTGTCGACGCAGACGACGTCGTGCCCGAGTTCGGCCAGCCCCGCGGCAGTGACGAGGCCGACGTAGCCGGCACCGAAGACGGTGATCGCTTGGCGGGTCATGGGAAGTGCGCTTTCTGTCGGCAGGGGTTCGACGGCGAACCCGCTGCACGGGGCGTTCCCGCGGCAGTGGGGGCGCAGCAAGGGCGCAGCAACGGATGCCCGCAACGGGCGCGCAGCAAGGGCGGGGAACGGGGCTTGCCGGATGCGCGGCGCGTCTTGCGCGTCTTGCGAGTCTTGTGCGCTCTCGCGCCTTCGCGCCTTCGCGCCTTTTCGCGCCCACCCCGCCGCCCACCGATGCTCCACGCCGAAGCCACCTCCGTGCTCGCGCCCGTGTTCACGCCGGCGCTGGCCTCGCCGCCGCCGCCGCTGGCGCCCGCGCCGGCTGCGCCGCGCGCGCCGGCCCTGCTGGTGGTGGGCGACAGCATGCTCGACCGCTACTGGCACGGCGCCGTCGAGCGCATCTGCCCCGAAGCGCCGGTGCCGGTGCTGCACCTGCGCGAGCGCAGCGAGCGCGCCGGCGGCGCCGCCAACGTGGCGCTGAACCTGGCCGCACTCGGCTGCCGCGTCACGCTGGCCACGCTGCTGGGCGAGGACGAGGCCGGCGAGCGCGTTGCCGAACTGCTTGCCGGTGCCGGCGTCGAACTGCGCGCCGTGCGCAGCGCCGAGCAGGTGACGACGCAGAAGATCCGCGCCGTGTGCCGCCAGCACCAGCTGCTGCGCGTGGACGTCGAGCAGCCGGCGCCGACGGCGCTGGTGCACGATCTGCACGAGCGCACCGCGCTGCTGCTGCCGGCGCACGACTGGCTCGTCATCAGCGACTACGGCAAGGGCGCCATCGGCGACGCGCGCCCCCTCATCCGGCAGGCGCACCACCGCGGCGTGCCGGTGCTGGTGGACCCCAAGGGCGATGACTTCGCCCGTTATGCCGGCGCCTGGCTGCTCAAGCCCAACGAAGCCGAGGCGAGGTGCGTGGCCGGCGCCTGGCGCGACGAGGCCGACTTCGTCGCCCGCATGAGCGCGCTGCGCGCGGCGCTGCCGGTGCAGCACCTGCTCGTGACGCGCGGCGAGCGCGGCATGAGCCTCTTCAGCGAACGCTCGCCGCCGCTGCACGTGCCCACCGACGCGCGCGAGGTCTACGACGTGAGCGGCGCGGGCGACACGGCGCTGGCGGCGCTGGCCGCGGCGCTGGCCGGCGGGCAGGGGCTGGACGAGGCGATGGCGCTGGCCAACCGCGCCGCCGGGTTGGCCGTGTCGCGCTTCGGCACCGCCGTCGTCACGCGCAGCGAGCTGGCCGTGGCTGCGGCGCTCGCGCCGGCGTTCGGGCCGGCGCGGGCGCAGGCGCAAGCGCAGGCGCAGGCCTGAGCAGCCGCACGCCGTCATCCGGCAGGCCCTGGCTGTCGTGCCGCCAGCGCATCGCCCCGCATGCCCGCATGCCCGCACGTCCGCATGCCCGCCCGCAACCCCGAGAGCCCGTTCGTGAGCGATGACACCGGCGGCGCCGCGGCGCGGCTCCTTGCGCGCAACCTGGCCGAACACCGGCGCGTGTTCGACGCCATCGAGGCCCTGCGCGAACCGATCTGCGCCGCCGCCGCGACGATGGCGCAGGCGCTCGCGCGCGGCGGCCGCCTCCTCTTCTTCGGCAACGGCGGCTCGGCCAGCGACAGCCAGCACATTGCCGCCGAACTCACCGGCCGCCTGCGCAGCGAACGGCGGCCGCTGGCGGCGCAGGCCCTCACCGCCGACAGCGCGGCGCTGACGGCGATCGCCAACGACTACGGCTACGCCGAGGTCTTCGCGCGGCTGCTGGCCGCGCAGGCACGGCCCGGTGACGTGGCGATCGGCCTGTCCACCTCGGGCCGCAGCGCCAACGTGCTGCGCGCCTTCGCGGCGGCGCGCGCGCTCGGCGTGGGCACGATTGCGCTCCTGGGCCGCGACGGCGGCGCGGCGCGCGCCGCCGCCGACCTGGCGCTGGTGGTGCCGCACGAGGACAGCGCGCGCATCCAGGAAGCGCACATCTTCATCGGTCACACCTGGTGCGGGCAGATCGAGGCGGCGCTGGGCCTGGTGGCCCCGGTGCCCTGAGCCTGGAGCCAGGCCTGCGCCCTGCCGGACCCGTTCGCACCGGCATCCTGGGATCGACCGCGGGCCTAGGAGGCCGGGCTTGCGGCCTGGGCGGCGCGCACGCGCTCGATCACCGCCGTCGTCGACAACGCACGCACGCGCGGCACGATCTCGACGCGGCCGCCCCATTGGCGCACCAGCGCCGTTTCGGGGAGTTGCCGGGCGTCGTAGTCCGAACCCTTGACGAAGACGTCGGGGCGCAGCAGGCGCAGCACCGCCAGCGGCGTGTCCTCGTCGAAGCACACCACCGCATCGACGACGGCCAGCCCGGCCAGCACGCTGGCGCGGTCGGCCGCGGCGTGGATCGGCCGCCCCGGCTCCTTGCCCAGAAGCCGCACCGAAGCGTCGCTGTTGACGCCCACCACCAGCGCGCGGCCGAAGCGGCGCGCCGCCTGCAGGCTGTCGACATGCCCGGCGTGAAGCAGGTCGAAGACGCCGCAGGTGAACACCAGCGGCCGCGGCAGCGTCGCGGCGAGGCCGGCGATCTCCTCGGGCGTGCTGACGATGGGCGCGGCCCACGAGTAGAGGAACCACTGGGCGTCCTGCCCCGGCATGGCGGCGGCGGAAGCCGTTGCGGCAGCAGCCGCTTCTCGGGCGAGCAGGGTGGCCATGGTTCGCGCCTTTGCGGGTCGTGGCAGGCGCCGGTTCCGGCAAACGCCGTGCCGAAGCCGGCCGGGGCACGCCGTGCCGTTGCGGCACAACGGTTGCCGGCGAAGCGCCGGCGGGCCACGCCGGCCCGCGCAGCACCCGCGAAGGCACTTGGCCCCATGAAGGACTGGAACAGCGCATTGAGAGCCGGCCTGTGGACGGGCGGCGCCGCCGGCCTCGTGTCGATGGCGATGCTCGCCTGGCGCGGCCGCCTGGACACCGGCAAGCCTTACGGCGCGATCAACGCGCCGAGCCACTGGGTGTGGGGCGACAAGGCCCTGCGCAAGAACGAGCCGAGCTGGCGCTACACGGGCCTGGGCGTGGCGATCCATCACGCCTCGGCGGTGCTGTGGGGCGTGCTCTTCGAGCGTTATGTCGCGCGCGCGCGCCCCACCGCCGCGCAGCAGGTGCGCGACGCGGCCCTGGCCACCGGCACCGCGGCGGCGGTCGACTTCGTGCTCACGCCAAGGCGGCTGCGGCCGGGGTTCGAGCGCCGGCTGTCCCTGCCGAGCCTGGTGGTCGTGTACGCCGGCTTCGCCGCCGGGCTGGCGATCGGCAGCGCGCTGGCCGGGCGGCAGGCCGGCGGCCGCGGCCGGCGCGAGGTTCACGGCGAGTGAGCCGGGCCGCGGATGAGAGTGCTCGTCTGCGGCGCCACCGGCTTCATCGGCCGCCCGCTCAGCAGCGCCTTGCTGGCGCGCGGCCACGACGTGATCGGCGCGGCGCGCCGGCCGCGGCCGGTGAGCGCGGGCGGCCGGCGCAGCGAGGTCCTGGCCGCCGACTTCGCGCGCGACGTGTCGATGGCCGCCTGGCTGCCGCGCCTGGCCGGTGTCGACGCGGTGGTGAATGCGGTGGGCATCCTGCGCGAGAGCCGGGGCCCGTTCGCGGCGCCGGGCCGGCGCCACCAGCGTGTCGAGGACGTGCACGCGCGCGCGCCGATCGCGCTCTTCGACGCCTGCCTGGCCGCCGGCGTGCGCCGCGTGGTGCAGCTGTCGGCGCTGGGCGCCGACGACGAAGCGGCCAGTGCCTACCATCGCAGCAAGCGCCAGGCCGACCGCCACCTGCTGTCGCTGCCGCTGTCGGCCGCGGTGGTGCAGCCTTCGCTCGTCTACGGCCCCGGCGGCGCCAGCGCAACGCTGTTCGAGACGCTGGCCAGCCTGCCGCTGCTGCCGCTGCCTGCGGGCGGCCGCCAGCGCGTCCAGCCCCTGCACCTGGACGACCTCGTCGAGGCGCTGTGCCTGCTCGTCGAGCGGCCCGCCGCGGCGCCGCCCGGGCGCATCGTCTTCGCCGGGCCCGAGGCGCTGGCGCTCGGCGAGTACCTGGCCGTGCTGCGGCAAGGCATGAAGCTGCCGCCGGCCCGCGTCGTGCCGGTGCCTTCGGCGCTGGCCCATGCAGCGGCGGCGGTCGCCGGCTGGGTGAGCAGCCTGCCGCTGGACCGCGCGGCCTTGCAGATGCTCGAGCGCGGCAACACCGGCCCGGCGGCGCCGCTGGCGGACCTGCTCGGCCGCGCCGCACGCGCGCCTTCGACCTTCATCGACGAAGCGCATGCGCCGGCCATCCGCCGCTCGGCCCGCCTGGGCTGGGCGCTGCCGCCCTTGCGCGCCTCGGTGGCGGCGGTGTGGATCGTCACTGCGGTGTTGTCGTTCGGCGTCTACCCGGTCGAGGAAAGCCGCTTGCTGCTGGCGCGCCTGGGCGTGGGCGGCGCAGCGGCAACGGTGCTGCTCTACGGCGCCGCGGCGCTGGACCTGCTGCTGGGCGCTGCGACGCTCGTGCTCAGGCGGCGCCGGGTGCTGTGGTGGGCGCAGATCGCGCTCGTGCTCGGCTACACGGCGCTCATCACGTGGCGGCTGCCCGAGTTCTGGCTGCACCCGTTCGGGCCGATCCTGAAGAACCTGCCGCTGCTGGCGGCGATCGGGCTGCTGCTGGCGCTGGAGGACAGGTAGGGCCGGAAGCACAGAGTCGAGAGTACAGAGGCGAGAGCGGGGGCGCACCACGGAATACCTGATCGTCAAGTGGGTGCACGTGCTGTCGTCGGCCGTGCTGTTCGGCACCGGCATCGGTTCGGCGTGGTACCTGCTGCTGGCCAGCCTCTCGGCGCGCCGGCGCGCTGGCGATGCGCGCGCGCTGGCCGAGGTGGCGCACCACGTGGTGCTGGCCGACCTGTGGTTCACGGCGACGACGGTGATCGTGCAGCCGGCCAGCGGCCTGGTGCTGGTGCAGCTGGCCGGCCTGCCGCTGTCGGCGCGCTGGCTCGCGCAGTCGCTGGCGCTGTTCGCGCTGGCCGTGGCCTGCTGGTTGCCGGTGGTGTGGCTGCAGATCCGGCTGCGCGCGCTGGCGCGCCAGGCGGTGGCGGCGGGCGTGCCGCTGCCCGCGGCCTACTGGCGCCATTTCGCGGCCTGGGTCGTGCTTGGCTTTCCGGCCTTCTTCGCCTTCCTCGGCGTCTTCTGGCTGATGGTGGCCAAGCCGCCGTGAGCGCGTCGGGCCGCGCGCTGGCACGCGCCGCGCGGCGGCCGCGCGGCCAAGGAACGCACCTTGCCAAAGGCCGTGACGGGCCCGGCCTCGCGCCGCCGCTTGCGGTGGGGTTGTTCTTCCTGCCCAGCGCTGCAAGCCCGGCAGACAGGCGCAGGGCGCAGTTCTCGCAACCCCTTTCGCAGCAGGAGTGAAGATGGAAAGCAAGGTCAAGCTGTTCGGCCACCCGGTGCACCAGATGCTGGTGGTGTTTCCGCTCGGGCTGCTCGCCGGCTCGGTGGTGTTCGACCTGATGCACTTGTCGCGCGCCGGCGGCACGGCATCTTCGGTGGCGTTCGCGCTGATCGGCGCCGGCATCGTGGCCGGTCTGCTGGCCGCCCCGTTCGGCCTCATCGACTGGCTGGCGCTGCCGCACGGCAGCCGCGCCAAGCGGGTTGGCGCGGTGCACGGCCTGGGCAACGTGGCGGTGCTGCTGCTGTTCGCGCTGAGCTTCTGGGCCCGCAACGACTCGGTGAGCCAGCCGCCGACGATCGCCTTCGTGCTGTCGTTCGCCGGCGCCGGGCTGTCGCTGGTGACAGCGTGGCTGGGCGGCGAGATGGTCGACCGCCTCGGCGTGGGTGTCTCGCCGCACGCCAACGTGAACGCGCGCAGTTCGCTCGACGGGCCGGCGCTGCCGCCGGCGGCCACGCGCGAGCAGCCGCACGTGGCGCGCTGAAGGGTGCCGGCCGCGCTGTGGCGCGGCTCGCTGCGCCCCGGCGCGCTGGCAGCCGTCCAGCCCGCCCGCCCGGTCCGGCCGCCGCGGCCGGACATCGGGTAGCCTTCGCGTCGGCTCGTGCAACGGATGCGCCGACGGATCGACATGGAAACCCCGGGCAACCTCTTTTGCGTCGCCGCGCCCAGCGGCGCCGGCAAGTCCAGCCTCGTGAAGGCGCTGCTCGAGCTGGACTCGCACCTGGCGGTGTCGGTCTCGCACACGACGCGCCCGCCGCGCGGGCAGGAAGTGCACGGCCGCGAATACTGGTTCGTCGACGAGCCCGAGTTCCGCGGCATGGTCGGGCGCGGCGAGTTCTTCGAGTGGGCGCAGGTGCACGGCCACCTGTACGGCACGTCGCGCAAGGCCATCGAGGAGCGGTTGCTGCGTGGCGAAGACGTGGTGCTGGAGATCGACTGGCAAGGGGCGCTGCAGATCAAGCAACTGTTCCCGCACGCGGTGCTCATCTTCATCCTGCCGCCGAGCTGGCAGGAACTGGAGCAAAGGCTGCGCCGCCGCGGCGAGGACCAGCCGGAGGTGATCGAGAAGCGGCTGGAGAACGCGCGCGCCGAGGTGGCGCAGGCCCGGCACTTCGACTTCGTGATCGTCAATGCGCTGTTCGAGACGGCGCTGTTCGACCTCAAGGCCGTGGTGCACTCGCAGCGCCTGAAGTTCGCGGCGCAGCGGCGGGCGCGCTCGCAGGTGTTCACGGCGCTCGGGCTCGCCTGAGCGGGCCGCGCCGCCGCGCCGCCGCACCGGCGCCAGCCCGGGTCAGCGCGTCGCCAGCGTGAAGCCCACGCGCGTCAGCCCGGCGTCGCTCTCGGCCAGCGTGCGCCCGGCATGCATGCGCGCGATCGCCGCGACGATGGCCAGACCGAGGCCGTGATGGCTCTCGTCGGGGCAGCAGCGCGAGTCGTCGGCACGGAAGAAGCGGTCGAACAGGCGCGGCAGCAGCGCCGGCGCGATCGACTGCCCGTGGTTCTGCACCACCACCTGCACCTGCTCGGGTGTGGCCGCCAGCGCGGCCGAGATGCGCACGACGACGGTCGAGCCGGGGTCGGCGAAGCGCGTCGCGTTGCCGAGCAGGTTCGACAGCGCCCGCTTGAACAGCGGCTCGTCGACCGGCACCGTGGCGTCGCCGTCGATGCGCAGCGCGAGGCCCGAATCTTCCAGCGCCGCTTCGTGGAACTCCACCACCTGCGCGGCCAGCGCCGCCAGGCTCACCGGCTGGCCGCGCCGAGCCACCACGCCGCGGTCGGCCTGGGCGAGGAAGAGCATGTCGTTGACCATCGCCGACAGGCGCTGCATCTCCTCGAGGTTGGAGGTGAGCGTGTCGCGCAGCGCCTCGATGCTGCGCTCGCGCGACAGCGCCACCTCGGTCTGGCCGATCAGCGTCGCCAGCGGCGTGCGCAGCTCGTGCGCGACGTCGGCGTTGAAGGCCTCGAGCTGCGAATAGGCGCGCTCCAGGCGATCCATCAGCGCATTGAACTGCTCGATCCACGGCAGCAATTCCTCGGCCGGGTCGTCGAGCTTCAGGCGCTGGCTCAGGTTCTGCGGCGAGATCGCCAGCGTCTGCGCCGCGATGTGCCTGAGCGGCCGCAGCGCGCGCTTGACGTGCCAGCGCGACGCCACGGCGACGAGCACGCCGGCGCCGAGCGTGGCCACCAGCAGGATCCAGGCCCAGTTCTGGCCCGAGCGGGCGTCCAGCGTGTAGTCGCAGGTCAGGCGCGCGCGCAGCTCGCCACCCGCGAGGGTGGGAGCCGGCACGACGAAATCGTGCTGCTTCAGGTGCGCCGACTCGAGGAAGCCGCTGCCCGCGGCGGCGGCGGGGTCGGCGTACAGCGGCGTGCCGTCGGCGCGCCACAGCTCCAGGCGCGAGGAGCCCCGCATCGGCGCATCGCTGCGCAGGCGCGCCAGCACCGCAGCCTCGCCGCCGCTGCGGGCTTCGAGCGACAGCACGTTGGCGATCAACTCGGTGCGCGCTTGCAGGTCCTGCTGGCTGCGCTGGGCCATCATCGTCGACACCGCGAACCACGACGTCGCCGACAGCGCGCCGATGACGAGCATCGTCAGCAGCGCCAGCCTGCGCGACAGGCGCGTGACGACCGAATGCGAGCACGGCGTGCCGGCACGGGCCGCCGGCGCGCCTTCGTGCTGCGCACTGCGGGACGCCCCTTGCGGGCGGCCGTGCAGGCTCATGGCGCGCGCTCCTCCAGCACATAGCCCATGCCGCGCACCGTGTGCAGCAGCTTGGCCGCGAACGGGTCGTCGAGCTTGGCGCGCAGGCGCCGCACGGCCACCTCGACGACGTTGGTGTCGGAGTCGAAGTTCATGTCCCAGACCTGCTCGGCCAGCGTCGTGCGCGAAAGGATCTGCCCGCGCCGGCGCAGCAGCAGGGCGAGCAGGTTGAACTCCTTGGCCGTCAGATCGAGGCGCTGCTGCGCACGCTGCGCCTTGCGGCTGAGCAGGTCCACCTCGAGGTCGGCCAGGCGTAGCGCCGTCGCCGGCTGCGCCGAAGCGGGGGCGCCGCGGCGGGCCAGCGCGACGATGCGCGCCTGCAGCTCGGAGAAGGCGAACGGCTTGATCAGGTAGTCGTCGGCGCCCTGCTCGAGGCCGCGCACGCGGTCTTCGACCTTGTCGCGCGCCGTCAGCATCAGCACCGGCGTGCGCCGGTTCGACGAGCGCATCGCCGAGAGCACGCCGAAGCCGTCGACGCCGGGCAGCATCAGGTCCAGCAGCACGACGTCGTACTCGCCGCCGGTGGCCAGGCGACGGCCCTCGATGCCGTCGTGCGCCACGTCGACGACATGGCCGCTCTCGCTCAGGCCCTTGTGCAGGTACTGGGCGAGCTTGACTTCGTCTTCGATGACCAGGAGTCGCATGGCGGGGCTTGAAGGCCGTGCCCGTGGCCGGGGCACGGGCGGGCGCAGCACCGTCGCTGCGCGGCCGCAATGGTCGCATTTCCGCGGCCGGCGGGTGATTACGAATTTGTCATCTCGGCGTTCGGTTGGCAGCGGTCGCGGTGCCCACAGTTCGTTTCGTGGTCGACACCCAGCCGGCCATGCAGGACACACCCGAAGACCCCTGCATCGCACCGTTCCCCTTCGCTTCGAGGAGCATTCCATGAACGCCATCACCCGCAACACCGCCCTGCTGGCCGTCGCCGCCGCCACGTTCGCCGTCGTCGGCACGCCGGCCCGCGCCCAGGAAGCCACCTACGAGCTGGCGCAGCCGATCGTCGTGGCCAAGAGCCGCGCCGACGTGCGCGCCGAAGTGCTGCAAGCGCGCCGCGCCGGCACGCTGCCGGCCACCGAAGCCGATTTCCAGCGCCAGGACCCCTTCGTGGCCGGCAAGAGCCGCGCCGAGGTGGCCGCTGAAGTGCGCGCCGATCGCGGTGCCTCGCGCGCCCTCGTCGGCGAGCCGCACGACTTCGCCGTCGCCGCGCCCGCGCCGCGCCAGCCGCAAGCGCGCGTGCTGGCTTCCGTTGCGCGCTGAGCGCGCCCCGGCCGCGCGTTGCGCGCTGAGCGCGCCTCGCGCCGGGCAGGGAGACGAACGCTAGAATCCGCGCTTTCGTCTCCCGCCTGCCGCAGCACTGCGGCACACGCCCGAACATGGCCCGCATCACCGTCGAAGACTGCCTCGCCAAGGTGCCCAACCGGTTCCAGCTCGTGCTGGCCGCCACCTACCGCGCCCGCATGCTGAGCCAGGGCCACGCGGCCAAGGTGGAAGCGCGCAACAAGCCCGGCGTGACGGCGCTGCGCGAGGTGGCCGCCGGCGAGGTGGGCCTGGAGATGCTGCGCAAGGTTCCGATCTGACGGAGCTGCCCGGGCGGCGCGCAACGCGCCGCCTTCCCGCATCGCGCATCCCGCATCGCGCAACCGCGAGGGCGCAGGGCATCCGGCCCGCCCGTCGCGTCCCCGGCTGAGCCGGCGGTCATGGCCGCCCACGGCAGCGGCCTGAGCTTTCTCCGCTAAATTCCGGCCATGGGCCTGCGCTCACTGGCCGCCGAGTTCCTTCCTTCCGCGCTGCAAGGCCTGCAAGGGCTGCAGCGCACGCCCCCGGTCGCGCCCGCCGCGGCCAGCGGTGCCGGCACGGCCGCGGCCGACGAAGCCTCTTCGTTCCAGGCGCTGGCCGACAAGCTCGGCTACCTCGGCAAGGCCGACGTGAAGCAGGTGCGCGAGGCCTACCGTTTCGCCGACGCCGCGCACCTGGGCCAGTTCCGTGTCGACGGCAAGCCCTACATCACGCACCCGCTGGCGGTGGCGGGCCTCGTGGCCGACTGGAAGCTCGACGCGCAGGCCGTGATGGCCGCGCTGATGCACGACACCATCGAGGACAACCAGGGCGTCACCAAGGCCGAGCTGATCGAGAAGTTCGGCGCCCCCACCGCCGACCTCGTCGACGGCCTCACCAAGCTCGACAAGCTCCAGTTCAGCACCCGCGAGGAAGGGCAGGCGGAGAGCTTCCGCAAGATGCTGCTGGCGATGGCGCGCGACGTGCGCGTCGTCCTCGTCAAGCTGGCCGACCGGCTGCACAACATGCGCACGCTCGGCGCGCTCGACGTGGAGCGGCGCAGCCGCATCGCGCGCGAGACGCTGGAGATCTACGCGCCCATCGCGCACCGGCTGGGGCTGAACCAGGTCTACCGCGAGCTGCAGGAACTGGCCTTCGAGCTGCTGCACCCGTGGCGGCACGGGGCGCTTTCGAAGGCGCTGGTGCGCGCGCGCGGCACCCGCCGCGACATCGTCGAGCGCGTGCGCAAGGACGTCGAGCGCGCCTTCGCGCAGAACCGGCTCAAGGTGCGCGTCAGCGGCCGCGAGAAGACCGTCTACTCGATCTACCGCAAGATGCGCGGCAAGCACGCCGGCTTCGCGCAGGTGAACGACCTGTTCGGCTTCCGCATCGTCGTGCCCACGCTCACCGACTGCTACGTCGCGCTGGGGGTGCTGCACCAGCTGTACAAGCCGGTGCCGGGCCGCTTCAAGGACTACATCGCCATCCCCAAGGCCAACGGCTACCAGAGCCTGCACACGACGCTGGTCAGCCCGCTCGGAACGGCGGTGGAGTTCCAGGTGCGCACCGAGGCCATGCACGCGGT
>JAEUPF010000056.1 GCA_016790425.1 Rubrivivax sp. | reverse complement strand
GGTCGTCGATGTAGATCACGGCCACCGTCTTGGCGCCGTTGTTCTTCAGCAGGTCCACCAGCGCGTCCATCATCGGCTTGGGCTGCTGCAGCAGCAAGAAGAAGTACGGCAGCTTCATCTCCACCAGCCGGCGGCGGAGCGCCGTGGGCGCCAGGAACGGGTAGCCGAACTTGTTGGCCAGCGGCGCCACGGCGAAGTTGGCGTTGCTGCCCCACGGCGGCAGGATCAGGTCGACCTTGGCGCTGCCCATCAGCTTCTCGTAGGTGCGAACCGCGGTCTCGATGTCGCTGCGCGTGTCGCTGCTGATGAGCTCGACCGGCCGCTTCGTGCCCTTGACGTTCAGGCCGCCGGCGGCGTTGATCTGCTCGGCCCAGAGCAGGTAGTTGGGCTCCTGGCTCACCTGCGCGCCGCCGGCCGAGGGGCCGGTGCGGGCGATCGCGTAGCCCACGCGCACCGGGCCGCCCTGGGCCTGGCCGAGGCCGGGCAGCGCGGCCGTGGCCGCGCCGGCGGCGATGGCCTGCACCACGCGGCGTCGCTGCACGCCCGGCCGTCCGGACGAAGCGTCGGCGGTGGGCAGCGCGGACGAGTCGGCATTGCGAAGCGGTTCCATGCGAGGTCTCCTGATGGCTCTCGCCGTCGAGGCGGGCGAGGGTGTGTCGTCGGCAGCAAGCCGCAGCGATTCTGCGCAGCGGTGCACCGCAGCGCTTTGCATTGCGTGCACGGCGCCTTGCCGCGCCGTGCACCGGCGGTCGGGATTTACCCGCGCCCGTGGCGCGCCGCCCCCCGCCGCCGGCTTCGGCGCATAAGCTCACGCCCCTTCCCGTGCCGTCGATGCCCCGCCCGCTGCCGGGGCGCCGCCCGCCATGCCGCCAACGACGAAGCCCGCGCTCGTGATGGATACCGCCGAAGTCGGCGCCGGCGAGCGCGTGGCCTTCTGGCGCAGCTGGATCGCCACGCTGTTCCAGGGCCTGAAGGCCGACGAGTACGGCGATGCGCAATTCAGCGGCCGCGCCAGCACCTGGCATGCCGGCGAAGTGGTGCTCACGCGCCTGGAAGCCACGCGCCACCGCGTGCAACGCTCCAACGCCATCGCGCGCGCCACCGAGACGCCGTACCTGAAGATCGTGGCGCCGTGGGTCGGCTGCGCCGGTGTCGAGCAGAAGGGCCGCGAGACCTGGGTGACGCCCGGCCAGTGGAGCGTCTACGACACCACCGACAGCTACGCCGTGGCCAACCCCGAGCGCGTGGAGCACCTGATCGTGATGCTGCCCAAGCACGCGTTCGCCGAACGCGGCCTCGCCCCCGCGACCCTGGAACCGCTGATGGCGCGGCGCCTGGGCGGCAGCGGCGGCATCTCGCGCCTGGCGCTGGAGACGATGCGCAACGCCTTCCGCGAGCTGCCGAGCATGCCCGAGGCCAGCGCGCGCGGCGCCGGCGAGGCGATCACGCAACTCGTGCACCTGTCGCTGCTCGACCTCGCCGGCCAGGCCACCGCGCAGACCCAGCGCGAGGCGCTGCGCGAACGCATCAAGCAGCACGTCGGGCAGCACCTCGGCGAGCCCGGGCTCACGGTGGACGCCATCGCGCGCGCACTCAACGTCAGCCGCCGCCAGCTCTACAACGCCTTCGCCGAGGAGGCCGACGGCGTCGCCGGCTACGTGCTGGCGCGCCGGCTCGAAGCGTGCCGGCAGGCGTTCGTCGACCGCGCCAGCGCGCACCGCTCGATCACCGACATCGCGCTGGCCGCGGGCTTCCAGAACATGGCCCACTTCAGCCGCGTCTTCCGCGCCCACCTGGGCGTGGCGCCCAGCGACTACCGGCGCAGCGCGGCCCAGCCGGCCTGAGGGGCGTGCGGGCCGGGCGTGCCCCGCCGCCGCAGCGGCCATGCCGCAGCGGCTATCGTCCGGGCATCATGTCCAAGTCCGAAGTCCCCGGCCCCGGGGCCCCCGAAGCCCGCGAGGCCGCCCCCGAAGCCCGCGAGGCCGCCCGTGAGGCCGCCGCCCCCGAAGCCGCCGCGCTCGCGTACCCCTGCGGCGAGCCGCCGGCGCCGGGCGCGCCGAAGGAAATCGCCCCCGGCGTGCTGTGGCTGCGCATGCCGCTGCCGTTCGCGCTCAACCACATCAACCTGTACCTGCTCGACGACGAGGTCGACGGCCGCGCCGGCTGGGCGGTGGTCGACACCGGCACCCAGACCCCCGACGTGCTGGCCGCCTGGCGCACGCTGCTCGCGCCCGGCGCGGGTTCGCCGCTGGCGGGGCGGCCGATCACGCGCGTCTTCGCCACCCACATGCACCCCGACCACATGGGCATGGCGGGCTGGCTGACGCGCAAGTACGACGCGCGCCTGTGGATGACGCGCGAGGAGTACCTGATGTGCCGCACGCTGGTGGCCGACACCGGCCGCGAGGCGCCCGACGACGCGATCGACTTCTACCGCCGCTGCGGCTGGCCCGAAGAGGCGCTGGACGTCTACCGGGCCCGCTTCGGCGGCTTCGGCAAGTACGTGCATGCGCTGCCCGACAGCTTCCGGCGCATCGTCGACGGCGAGCGCCTCGCCATCGGCGGCAACGAGTGGCGCGTCGTCGTCGGCCGCGGCCACTCGCCCGAGCACGCGAGCCTCGTCTGCGAGCACCTCGGCATCATGATCTCCGGCGACCAGGTGCTGCCGCGCATCTCGTCCAACGTCTCGGTGTTCCCCACCGAGCCCGACGCCGACCCGCTGGGCGAGTGGCTGGCTTCGATCGCCGACCTGCGCGCCAGGCTGCCGGCCGAACTGCTGGTGCTGCCGGCGCACGGCGAGCCGTTCCGCGGCCTGCACGCGCGGCTGGACAGGCTGGCCGCCGGCCATGCGAGGAGCCTGGCGCGGCTGAAGCGATCGCTGGCGGCCGAACCGAAGCGCGTGATCGACATCTTCGGCACGCTCTTCGCGCGGCCGATCGACACCCGAAGCGAGCAGCTCGGCCTGGCCACCGGCGAAGGGGTGGCGCACTTGAACCACCTGGTGCAGCGCGGCGAGGTGGTGGCCGAAGCGGCGGCCGACGGCGCGTTGCGCTACCGGCTCGCCGATGCGGATGCCGCTGCCGCGGCCGCGGCCGCGGAAGCCGTCGCCGCTCCCGAGTGAGGGCGGCGCGATGACGGCCAGAGCCGATGCCGCGGCGCCGGGGCGTACCGGTGCCGACCTGCTGTGCGAGACGCTGCTCGCGCACGGCGTGGACCACTGCTTCGCCAACCCCGGCACCTCGGAGATGCATTTCGTCGCCGCGCTCGACCGGCAGCCGCGCATGCGCTGCGTGCTCGGGCTCGCGGAAGGCGTGGTCACCGGCGCCGCCGACGGCTACGCGCGCATGGCCGGGCGGCCGGCCTGCACGCTGATGCACACCGGCCCGGGCCTGGCCAACGGCCTGGCAAACCTGCACAACGCCAGGCGCGCCGGCTCGCCCGTCGTCAACATCGTCGGAGACCATGCGACCTGGCACCTCGCGCACGACGCGCCGCTCACTTCGGACATCGAATCGCTGGCGCGGCCGATGTCGCATTGGGTCGGCCGCTGCGCCGCCGCCGGCGCCGGGCCGGGCGGCGCGGACAACGTCGGCACGGCGGCCGCCGAGGCGGTGCGCCAGGCGCGCGCGGCGCCGGGCCGGATCGCGACGCTGATCCTGCCGGCCGACCTGGCCTGGGGCGCGACCGATGCGCCGGTGCCTTCGCCGCTGCAACCGCCCGCGCTGGCCGCGTTCTCGGCACCGCGGCCGCCCGACGCCGCGCGCCTGGCTGCCGCGGCGCGCGCGCTGCTGCAAGGCGGCAAGGGCACGCTGCTGCTCCTGGCCGGCCACGCGCTGCGCGCCGAGGCGCTGGAATGGGCCGCGGCCATTGCCGCCACCACCGGCGCGCGGCTCCTGGCGCAGCAGGCCAACGCGCGCGTCGAGCGGGGCCGTGGCCGCGTGATGATCGACCGCGTGCCCTATGTCGTCGACAAGGCGCTCGCCACGCTCGCCGGCACGCGGCAGGCGGTGCTGGTCGGTGCGAAGGCGCCGGTGGGCTTCTTCGCCTACCCCGGCAAGCCGAGCTCGATGCTGCCCGGCGGCTGCGAGGTGATCGCCGCCGCCACGCCCGAGGAAGACGGCGCCGCGGCGCTGCGCGAGCTGGCGGCGCTCGTCGGCGCGAAGCGTGAGGCGGCGCGCGACGCGATCGCCGGCAACGCCGCCGCGACCGGCCGGCCGGAGCCGCCGCGGCCCACCGGCGCGATCACGTCCGCCACGCTGGCGCAGGCCGTCGTCGCGGTGCTGCCCGAGCAGGCCATCGTCTGCGACGAGAGCGTCAGTTCGGGGCGCGACTTCTTCCCGATGAGCTGGCACGCGGCGCCGCATGACTACCTGCAGATCACCGGCGGCGCCATCGGCTGCGGCATACCGCTGGCCACCGGCGCGGCGCTGGCGGCGCCGGCGCGCAAGGTGCTGGCGCTGCAGGCCGACGGCAGCGCGATGTACACGCTGCAAGGCCTGTGGACGCAGGCGCGCGAGCGGCTCGACGTGGTGACGGTGATCCTGTCCAACCGCCGCTACGCCATCCTGCACGGCGAGTACGCGCAGGTGGGCGCCGGTGCGCCGGGCGCGAACGCGCGGCGCCTGTTCGATCTCGAGGATCCGGCGCTCGACTGGGTGGCGCTGGCGCGCGGCATGGGCGTGCCCGGCGAGCGCTGCGAGACGGCCGAGCGCCTGACCGAGGTGCTGCGCGCGGCGATGCACCAGCGCGGCCCGTTCCTCGTCGAAGCGGCGCTGTAGGGCATGCGCCGCCGCTGCGCACGACCGCCTGGCCGTGCGCGCTGCGCTGAAGAAGCGATCGGGCAAGTCTGCGGCCGGGCCCTGCCCTAACCGCGCAAGAATGCGGCCATGCCCGCCAACGCCGAACCGCCCGCGCCCGCCCCGGGGGCGAGAGCCGCCGCCAGCAGCAGCAGCAGCAGCACCTCCACCCGCAGCGCCACGAGCGCCACCGATGCCCTGGCCGCCGCCCCGGCGCGCCCGCCGCGCTGGCGCGCCACGCGCGTGGCCGGCTGCCTGCACGCACAAGCCGTGCACCGCGCCGACGGCAGCTGGCTCCTGCGCTCCACCGAGGCGCTGACGCCGTTTCCGGCGCGCATCACCGACGCGCTCGCCTACTACGCGCAGGCCAGGCCCGAGCAGGTGTTCGTCGCCCGCCGCACGCCGGGCACGCAGCCGGCCGAGCAGCGGCCGTGGCAGAGCATCACCTACGCGCAGATGTTCGAGCGCGTGCGCCGCGTCGGCCAGGCGCTGGCGCTGCGCATGGCCGACGGCGAAATCTCGCCCGAGCGGCCGATCGCCATCCTCTCCGGCAACGATCTGCAGCACCTGACGCTGGCGCTGGCGGCCTGCTGGGTCGGGGTGCCTTACGCGCCGGTGTCGCCGGCGTACTCGACGCTGGCAAAGGACCCCACGCGCCTCAGGCAGATCCTCACCACGCTGACGCCGGGCATGGTGTTCGCCAGTGCCTGGGGGCCGTATGCGCGCGCCATCGAGGCCACGGTGCCTGCCGGCGTCGAGCTCGTGCTCACCGATGCCGGCGGCCTGCCGAGCTGGCGCGCCGCCACGCGCTTCGCGCAGTTGCTGGAGCCCGCACCCGGCGCGGCGGTGGAACTGGCGCACGGCCGGGTCGGGCCCGAGACGGTGGCCAAGTTCCTCTTCACCAGTGGCAGCACCCGGCAGCCCAAGGGCGTGGTGACGACGAACCGCATGTGGTGCGCGAATCTGCAGCAGATCCGCCAGTGCTTCGCCTTCTTCGCCGACGAGCCGCCCGTGCTGGTGGACTGGCTGCCCTGGAACCACGTCTTCGGCGGCAACCACAACGTGGGCATCGCCCTGTACAACGGCGGCACGCTGTACATCGACGATGGCCGGCCGACGGCGGCCGGCATGGCCGAGACGATCGCCAACCTGCGCGAGATCGCGCCGACGGTGTACTTCAACGTGCCCAAGGGTTTCGAGGAACTGGCCGCGGCGATGGAGCACGACGAGGCGCTGCGCACGAACCTGTTCAAGCGCGTGCGCGCCTTCATGTTCGCCGGCGCCGGCCTGTCGCAGGCGGTGTGGGACCACCTCGACCGCCTGGCCGAACGCACCGTGGGCGAGCGCATCCCCATCTTCACCGGCCTCGGCATGACCGAGACGTCGCCCAGCTGCACCTTCGCGCTGGGCACGCAGAACCGCGCCGGCGACATCGGCCTGCCGGTGCCCGGCGTCGACGTGAAGGTGGTGCCGGCCGAAGGCAAGCTCGAAGTGCGCTTCCGCGGCCCCAACGTGATGAGCGAGTACTGGCGCGCCATCGAGGAAACGACCGCCGCGTTCGACAGCGAGGGCTTCTACCGCACCGGCGACGCCGTGCGCTTCCGCGCGCCCGGCGAGGGCGGGCAGCCGCCCGACCCGACGCAGGGCCTCGTCTTCGACGGCCGCATCGCCGAGGACTTCAAGCTCTCCACCGGCACCTTCGTCAGCGTCGGGCCGCTGCGCACGCGCGCCATCCTCTCCGGGCACCCGCTGGTGCAGGACGTGGTGGTGGCCGGCCCCAACCGCGACGAGATCGGCTTCCTCGTCTTCCCGCGCATCGACGACGTGCGCGCGCTGGCCGGCGCCGACCGCGGCGAGCCGGTGGAGATGACGCTGGCGCACCCGAAGGTGCGCGGCTTCTTCCGCAACTGGCTCAAGGCACTGTGGGACGCCGGCAGCGGCAGCTCGAACCGGCCGACGCGCGCGCTGCTGCTGGTGGAGCCGGCGTCGCTGGACCGCGGCGAAGTGACCGACAAGGGCTCGATCAACCAGCGCGTGGTGCTGGCCGAGCGCGCCGCGGCGGTGGAGCGGCTGTACGCCGATTCGCCGGATGCTTCGGTGATCCGCATCACCGGCGGCGGCGCGGCGAGCGACGCGGCGCCCTGACCCCGATGCAATGCGCCGCCGGGCTGCCGCGTAAACACCGGGTGGCTGCCGGGGCGGCCGCGCGGAGGTTCCGATGGACGGGTGGCAGCGATCGTTCGCTCATGCAACCGCGGCAACCGCGGCAACCGCGGCAACCGCGGCAACCGCGCGCCTCACGCTGGCGCTTCCCGGCGCCGCACTCATCACCGCACTCATCACCGCACTCATCACCGCACTCATCACCGCACTCATCGCCGCACTCATTGCCGCACTGACCGGCTGCGCCGCCGTCGCGCTGCCGAGCGTGACCGGCGGCGAAGCGCGCGAAGCGGTGCTGGCCCGCCTGGGCGCGCCGACGGCGCGCTACGTGATGCCTGCCGGCGGCGAGCGGCTGGAATACGCCAGCGGCCCCTTCGGCCGCACGACGTGGATGGTCGACTTCGACGCCGCCGGCCGCGCGCTGGGCATCCGGCAGGTGCTCAACGAAGCGCATTTCGCCGAACTGCAGGGCCGCGCGCCGAACATGAACCGCGGCGCGCTGCTGCGCGAGCTGGGCACGCCCGGCGAGCGCCGGGGCGTGGGCCGCTTCGGCGAAGAGCTGTGGAGCTGGCGCTACCCGACCAACGACTGCCTGTGGTTCCAGGCCGTGCTCGACCCGAAGGCCGACAAGGTGGTCTCCACCGGCTACAACATCGACCCGCGCTGCGACCCGCCGACGGCCGATCGCAGTTGAAGCCGCAGCAGCCGCCGCTGCACCTCGCAGCGGCGGCTCAGGTCAGCCGCACCGGCAACCGCCTGAAGCCGCGAAAGCGCACGCGCCGGTCGCGTTCGGGGGGCGCAGCGGGGTCGAGTGCCAGCTTCGGAAAGCGCCGCACCAGCGCGCCGAGCGCGATGCGCCCTTCCATCCGCGCCACGTTCATGCCCGAGCAGGCGTGCGCGCCCTGGCCGAAGGCGAGGTGGTTGTTCGGCTTGCGCGCGATGTCCAGCCGGTGCGGCTCGGCGAACACGTCCGGGTCGCGGTTGGCCGCGCCGATGGCCAGCGTGACGAAGGTGCCGGCGGGGATCTCGCGGTCGCTCACCGGCAGCGGCGCCGTCGTCAGGCGGTTGTTGAGCTGGATCGGGCTCTCGTAGCGCAGCAGTTCTTCCACCGCGCTGCCGATCAGCGCCGGCTCGGCCTGCAGGCGCTCGAACTGGTCGCGATGGCGCAGCAGCGCGAAGGCGCCGTTGCCGATGAGGTTGGTCGTCGTCTCGTGGCCGGCGTTGAGCAGGAAGATGCAGTTGTGCAGGAGCTCGGCTTCGCTGAGCGTGCCCTCGCTGCCGTCGGCGGGGCCCTGCATCAGGCGCGTCAGCATGTCGGCCCCGGGGTCGCCGGGGTGGCGCTGGCGGTGCGCCACCAGCTCGCGCAGGTAGGCCACGAACTCGCCCACTGCGGCGTTGGCGCGCGCCAGCAGGGCCGCGTCGGGCGCCGGCTCGAGCGCCGAGAGGATGGCCAGCGACCAGCCGCGCAGCGGCGCGCGGTCGGCGCGCGGCACGTCGAGCAGGTTGCCGATCACCTCCACCGGGATCCGTGCCGCGAAGTGCTCGATGAGGTCGGGCGCGGCGGCGTCTTCGAGTGCATCGAGCAAGTGCTCGACCAGCACCGTGACGCCGGCTTCCATGCGCGCGATGGCGCGCTGCGTCAGGGCGCCCATCAGGATGCGGCGCACGCGCGTGTGCAGCGGCGGGTCGTTGAAGACGAGGCTCGTCGTGTGGTGCTCGTGGATCGGCGTGCCGGCACCGAACTTGGCGCCGAATTCGCGCTGCTTGTCGCTGCTGGCGTCCTTGCTGCGGTAGACAGCCAGCACGTCCGCATAACGCGTCAGCAGCACCGAATTCGGCGCCAGCGCGTGCACCGGGTCGTGCCGGCGCAGCGCGTCGAAGTAGGGGTGCGGGTCGTCGAAGAACGCCGGCGGCGGCGCGGCCAGCGCGAAGCCGCGGGCCAGCGCAGCGTCGGGGGCGGCCGTGCTCGACATGCCGCGTTCGCCTTGCTAGCGCGTCAGCGGATCAGCGCGTCGCGTCGACCAGCGCCTGCGCCGCCGCCGCGACGCCGCCGGTGCCGAAGGCGATGCCTTGCACCGTCATCGCTGCTTCGACGCCGGCGAGCGCGCCGAGGATCGTCGCCTCGTTCATGTCGCCCAGGTGCCCGATGCGGAACACCCGCCCGGCCAGCGGCCCGAGGCCGCCGGCGATGGCGACCTGGAAACGCTCGCGCGCCACGGTGCGCAGCGCCTCGGGGTCGATGCCCGGGCTCACCTCGATCGCGGTGACCGAGGCCGACGATGCCGCCGGCACGCGGCAGAACGGCTTCACCGCGCCGGCGTCGCTCCAGCGCGCCAGCGCCGCCAGCACCGCGTTGCGCAGCCGAAGATGGCGCGCGTGCACCCGGTCCAGCCCTTCCTGCTCGATGAGCTGCAGCGCCGCCTCCAGCCCCGCCAGGTGCGCCAGCGGCGGCGTGCCGCAGAACTTCTTGTATTGCAGGTCGCTGACGCGCCGCACCCAGTCCCAGTAGAAACGCGGCCCCGCGTGCTGCTCGGCGAAGGCGAGCGCGCGCGCGTTGATGGCCACGTAGCCCAGCCCCGGCGGGCACATCAGGCCTTTTTGCGAAGCGCCCATCGCCACGTCGACGCCGAGCGCGTCCATCGCGAACGGCGCCGCGGCGAGCGAAGCGACGAGGTCGACGACGAACAGCGCCGGGTGGCGCGCCGCGTCGATGGCGCGGCGCACCGCGGCGAGGTCGCTGGTGATGCCGCTGGCGGTGTCGGTGTGCACCACCAGCACGGCGGCGATGCGGTGCCCGGTGTCCTCGCGCAGCGCCGCCTCGATGCCGGCGGCATCGATCGGGTGGCCTTCGGTGTGCGCCGTGCGCTGCACCGTGGTGCCGGTGGCGGCGCCGAGCACTTCGGTCTGCATCGCCCACGAGTCGCTGAAGTGGCCGCCGCCGGCCACCAGCAGCGTGCGGCCGCGGGCGCTGAGGTTCGCCGTCACCGCTTCCCACATGCCGTGGCCGTTGGCGGCGTAGAAGAGCACGTGCGCATCGCGGCTGGCCAGGAGCGCGCGCATGCCGTCTTCGCAGGCGCGGATGAGGGCGGCGACGCGCGGGTCGGCGAGGTCCATCATCGGCCGCTGCATCGCGTGCATCACGGCGTCGGGCACGCGCGTGGGGCCGGGGCTGTGCAAGGAGCGGATGCCGGGGATGCGCGGGTTCACTGCGGCGGCCGCGTTCAGCAGCCGCGCCGGAGGGTCTTGTTGCATGGGCCCGATGTTAGCGGGCGCGCCTCGCACCGTGCGGCGGGCACCGCAGCGTGGGACGCGAGTGTCACCGGCGCGGGCCGGCGGCGCCCCGCGGCGACGTCGGGCCGAGAGCGCCGGCGCGCTGGTAAGCTTCCCGCACCATGTTCACCGGCATCGTCGCGGGCACCGCGCAGGTCGAGCGCCTGGCCGACCGGCCCGGGCTGCGCACCTTCACGCTGCGCTTCGGCGGGCCCGGCTTCGGCGCCGGGCTCGCCGTCGGCGCCAGTGTCGCGGTGGACGGCGTGTGCCTCACGGTGACGGCGCTGCACCGCGCCGCGGCGGGAAGCACCGATGCCGATGCCGATGCCGATGCCGGCGCCGGCGAGACCTTCGCCGCCGACTTCGACGTGATGCAGCAAAGCCTCGCCCTCACCACGCTCGGCACGCTGGCCGAAGGCAGCGAAGTGAACGTCGAGCGCGCCGCGAAGGACGGCGCCGAGATCGGCGGCCATCCGCTGTCGGGCCACGTCGACTGCCTGGGCACCATCGCCGCCGTTCGCCGGCCGGAGAACAACCACGTGCTGCGCATCGCGCTGCCGCCGCGCTTCATGCGCTACGTCTTCGCCAAGGGCTACATCGCCGTCAACGGCTGCAGCCTCACCGCGGCCGAAGTGAACCGCGCCGAGGGCTGGTTCGAGGTCTGGCTGATCCCCGAGACGCTGCGCCAGACCACCTTCGCAGCCAAGCGCGAAGGCGACGCGGTG
>JAEUPF010000027.1 GCA_016790425.1 Rubrivivax sp. | reverse complement strand
GAGGATCACGTCGGCGTGTTCCAGGTTGCGCGCGCTCTGCCCGTCGTCGTGCGCGAGGCTGAAGTTGATGGCCTCGATGCGGTCGTGGTATTCGCTGCTCTTGCTGACGTCGGAGAAGCGCCCGATGCGGTGGTTGCTCTTCACCCCGAACTCCACCTCCAGCGGCTCCACGAAGGTGCGGAACATGTCCAGCACCAGCGCCCTGGCGTGGCCGCCGGTGACGATGTCGCGCACCTCGTCATTGACCAGGGTGATGAAGACGATCGGACGCCTGCCCTCGCGCTCGGCGACCTCGTTGATCTCGCTGACCACCGTCAGCGCCTTGTCCACGCTGTCGATGAACGGCCGCCGCACGTGGCGCGGCTTGCCTTCGAACTGCGCCAGGATGCTGTTGCCGAAGGTCTCCGCGGTGATGCCGGTGCCGTCCGAGACAAAGAACACGGTTCGTTCGGGCATGGGATATGGGATCGCGGTCCTCGCGGCGCGGCGCGCCGAAGCCGGCTCATCATAGGAGCAATCTCCTTAGAATCTTTCGCAATCTCTGCCGCTGCGCCCAGCGAACATCGTGACCCCGTCCGGCCCACCCCTCGAACTCGCTGCAGCACCGCTGCGCGTGTGGCCGCACGGGCGCGCGCTCGCGCCCGCGGAAGCACCGTCTTACCCTCATCACGGAGCTTTCCCATGTCTGACGCAAGCGCAAGGCCCGCCCACGGGCAGACGACGGCCGCCCTGGTCGTCCCGTTCGAACAGCTGAGGATGACCGACATCGAGGCCGTGGGCGGCAAGAACGCCAGCCTCGGTGAGATGATCAGCCAGCTTGCCGCCACCGGCGTGCGCGTGCCCGGTGGCTTTGCCACCACGGCGCAGGCCTTCCGTCAGTTCCTCGCGCATGGCGACCTGGGCCCGCGCATCCAGCGCCGGCTCGATGCACTGAACGTCGACGACGTGCGCGCGCTGGCCGAGGCGGGTGCCCAGATCCGCGCGTGGGTGATCGACACGCCGTTCCCGCCCGAGCTCGAAGCCCAGGTCCGCGCGCACTACGCGCGCCTGGCGGCCGACCACCCGGGGGCGAGCTTTGCCGTGCGCAGCTCGGCCACCGCCGAGGACCTGCCCGATGCCTCGTTCGCCGGCCAGCAGGAGACGTACCTCAACGTGCATGGCGTCGACGACGTGCTGCACCGCGTGAAGGAGGTGTTCGCGTCGCTGTACAACGACCGCGCCATCAGCTACCGCGTGCACAAGGGCTTCGCGCATGCCGACGTGGCGCTGTCGGCCGGCGTGCAGCGCATGGTGCGCTCCGACCTCGGCAGCGCCGGCGTGATGTTCACCATCGACACCGAGTCGGGCTTCGACCAGGTGGTGTTCATCACCTCGAGCTACGGACTGGGCGAAACGGTCGTGCAGGGTGCCGTCAACCCCGATGAGTTCTACGTGCACAAGCCCACGCTGCAAGCCGGGCGCTTCCCGGTCATCCGGCGCTCGCTGGGCTCCAAGCTGCAGCGCATGGAGTTCGCCAGCGCCGAGGAAAAGGCGGCCGGCGGGCACCTGGTGAAGGTGGTGGACACGCCGCCCGAGCAGCGCAACCGCTACTCGCTCAGCGACGCCGAGGTGGTGGAGCTGGCCGGCTACGCACTGGTCATCGAGCGCCACTACGGCCGGCCGATGGACATCGAGTGGGGCAAGGACGGCGAGGACGGGCGCCTGTACATCCTGCAGGCGCGGCCCGAGACGGTGAAGAGCCAGAGCCAGGGGGCCGGCCGCGTCGAGCAGCGCTTCAAGCTCAAGGGCGACCGCCAGAAGATGCCCCTGCTGGCCGAAGGCCGGGCCATCGGCCAGAAGGTCGGCACAGGCCCGGTGCGCCTGGTGCGCAGCCCCGCGGAAATGGACCGAGTGCAACCCGGCGACATCCTCGTCACCGACATGACCGACCCCAACTGGGAACCGGTGATGAAGCGCGCCGCGGCCATCGTCACCAACCGCGGAGGCCGCACGTGCCACGCGGCGATCATCGCGCGCGAACTCGGCATCCCGGCGGTGGTGGGCTGCGGCGACGCCACCGAGCGCCTGCACGAAGGGGCGCTGGTCACCGTCTCGTGCGCCGAGGGCGACACAGGTTACGTCTACGACGGCCTGATCGAGACCGAGGTCAGCGAAGTCAAGCGCGGCGAGATGCCGTACTGCCCGATCAAGATCATGATGAACGTGGGCAACCCGACGCTGGCCTTCGACTTCGCGCAGATCCCCAACTCCGGCGTCGGCCTGGCGCGGCTGGAGTTCATCATCAACAACAACATCGGCGTGCACCCGAAGGCGATCCTCGACTACCCCAACGTCGACCCCGAGCTGAAGAAGGCGGTCGAGTCGGTGGCGCGCGGCCATGCCGGCCCGCGCGCCTTCTACGTCGACAAGCTGGCCGAAGGCGTGGCGACGATCGCCGCCGCGTTCTGGCCCAAGCCGGTGATCGTGCGCCTGTCGGACTTCAAGAGCAACGAGTACCGCAAGCTGATCGGCGGCACCCGCTACGAGCCCGACGAGGAGAACCCGATGCTCGGGTTCCGCGGCGCCAGCCGCTACATCAGCGGCGACTTCAGCGACGCCTTCGCGATGGAGTGCGAGGCGCTCAAGCGCGTGCGCAACGACATGGGTTTCACGAACGTGGAGATCATGGTGCCGTTCGTGCGCACCGTGAAGCAGGCCGAGGCGGTGGTGCGCATGCTCGCCGAGCGCGGCCTCAAGCGCGGCGCGCAGGGCGGCAGCAACGGCCTGAAGCTGATCATGATGTGCGAAGTGCCGAGCAACGCCATCCTCGCCGAGCAGTTCCTCGAGCACTTCGACGGCATGAGCATCGGCAGCAACGACCTGACGCAGCTGACGCTGGGCCTGGACCGCGACAGCGGCCTGGAGCAGCTCGCGCACGACTTCGACGAGCGCGACCCGGCCGTCAAGGCGCTGATCTCGCGCGCCATCACCGCCTGCCGCGCCACCGGCAAGTACGTGGGCATCTGCGGCCAGGGCCCGAGCGACCATGCCGACTTCGCCGACTGGCTGGCCAGCGAGGGCATCGTCTCGATCTCGCTGAACCCCGACACCGTGGTCGAGACCTGGGTCAGGCTGGCCGAGCGCCGCTGAGGAGCGCGACCCTGCCGTGCGCCGGCGCCGGCGCACGGCAGCCGGCCCACCGGCAGGGCGCCACCGGCCCCGCCCGCGCTGCCGCTACCCGCCCTTGAGCCAGCGGCGATGCGCCGCCAGTTCGGTCAGGCCGCGAAAGCCTGCACCGGCGCGCTGCGTGACGATGTGCGGCCACAGCCTCAGCAAGAGCTCAGCCGTCGCCAGCGAATCGGCGGCGGCCTGATGGCGCTGCGCGACCTCGATGCCGAAGGCGGCCAGCCATTCGTCGAGCGACCTGGCGCGAACATCGGGCCGCACCACCTCGGCCACGGCGGCCAGGTCGACCCAGGGGCCGGGCAGGTCGGGCAACGACGCGTCGCGCATCGCCCGGTGGATCATCTTCTCGTCGAAGGCCGAGTGGAAGCCGATCAGCGGCGAACGGCCCACCCAGCCGGCCAGCGCGAGCAGGCCTTCGCGCCGGTCGGTGCCCGCACGCTGGGCGCCCACGCCGATGCCGTGCAGCAGGATGTTGGGCTTGTCCAGCGGCGCCGGGTCCTGGCGCAGCACGACCTCGAAGCTGTCGCCCAGTTCGATGGCAGGCGCCCGGCCGTCGCCGCGCGGGCGCAGCGCCAGCGCCGCCACGGCGAGCAGCCGGTCGCGGGCGGCGTCGAGGCCGCTCGCCTCCACGTCGAGCACGATCCAGCGGCTGTCGTCCAGCGCCGCCTCGCGCTTCAGCGGCCAGCGCAGCGCCGTCATCGCTGGTAGTCCAGTTCCATCCGCTGCTGCAGGCGGCGGGCGACGCGCATCGACTCCTTCAGCATCTGGCGGTCGATGTCGTTGAGCTCGTGCACGTCCACCGAGTTGGCGTCCTTGCGTGCCGGCTGGCCTTCGCCACCGTCTTCGCCGCTGCCGGCGGCGAGCTGCACCTGCAGCCGCAGCGACTGCAGGAACTCGAACGCGCCGATCCACGCCCGGCCCTCGTTGGGCTCGACGCCGATGCGCGGCGCCACGGCCTCCAGGCGCGCCCGCGTCGACGTTTCGGCCACGCCGTGCGCCAGCGCGTACAGGCGCGCCGCGTCGACGAAGATCGCCGTCCCCTGAAGCTTCAGGTCCACGAGGCGGCGGCCGCCGTCGGCGCGTGCATCGATGCCGCCGCGCCAGTTCAGCGGCGGGCGGCGGGTCAGCGCGTTGACCGCCAGCTGCTTCATGAAGCGTGGCAGCGCCGCGGCGCGGCGCGTGATCAGCTCGCGCAGCGGCCTGGCCAGCTCCTCCTGCCCGGCCACCGCGCGCAGGTCGAAGTAGATGCTGGCGTTGAGCAGATCCTCCGGCGCGCCGTGCTCCATCCAGCCCTCGAAGCGGCCGGCCCACTCCGCCGGCGTCAGGCAGCACTGCGGGTTGGACGCCATCACGTTGCCCTTGCACAGCGGATAGCCGCAGAAGTCCAGCCCTTCGTTGACCTCGCGCGCGAACGCCAGCCAGGCCGCTCGCTCGCGCTCGGGCTCGGCGCTGTCGAAGACGAGGCCGTTGTCCTGGTCGGTGGCGATCGTCTGTTCGCCGCGCCCTTCCGATCCGAAGGCCAGCCAGCAGGCGCGGCTCATGTCGACCGCGTGCCGCGGCGCCACCAGGCGCACGAGCTGCGCGGCCAGCAGGTCGTTGAGGTGGCTGATCAGCTCGGTGATCTGGCGCGCGTGCAGGCCTTGCCCGAGCAGGTTGGCGGCGAGGTGGCGGATGGCCCCGGCCTGCGTGCGCAACGCCGGCAGGTCGGCGGCGGCGCGGATCGCCGTGCTCACGTGCTTGAGCGACAGGCGCTGCAGCGCGAAGAGGTCGCGCTCCGACACCACGCTGACGATGCGGCCGTCCTCCAGCACCGGCAGATGGCGCACGCCGCGCAGCGACATCAGCAGCGCCGCGTCCTGCGCCGTCTGGCGCGTGCTGAGCGTGTGCACCGGCGTGCTCATCACTTCGCTGATCGGCGTCGACAGCGGCCGCTGCGCCAGCGTGACGCGGCCGAGCACGTCGTGACGGGTGAGGATGCCCCGCGCCGTGCCGGCGGCGTCGGCGACGAGCACCGAGCCGATGCGGTGCTCGTGCATCAGGGCCAGCGCCTGCGCCAGCGGCGTCTCGGGAAGCACGGTGACCGGCGAGCGCCGCGGCAGGTCGCCCAGCGGCGTCTCCAGCGATTGCTCGGTCAGTGCCCGCGCCGCGTAGCTGGCGTGGACGGCGCGTCGGGAGAGTTCGAGGAACTGCGCGATGCGCCGGTTCAGGTAGTCGCCGAAGACCGTGCTCGCGGCAGCCAGCGCGCGCATCTCGCGCACCGGCAGCAGCAGGCAGAAGGTGTCGCCCTCGGCCGAGTAGGTGGCCGTCACCGGCCGCTCGGCGAGCGCGGCGCCGACCGGGAACAGCTCGCCGGCCTCGTACTCGAAGCCGCCGGCGGCCTCGGCCAGGCCGCGCTCGCCGCTGACGCAGCCGCGCCGCACGTAGTGCAGGTGCGTGACCGGCCCCATGTCCGGTGCCAGCACGGTCTCGCCGGGAGCGAAGTACGCCTGGTGCGAGCGGGCGACGAAGCGCTCGACGTGCTCCGGCGCCATCTGCGCGAACGGGGCGCGGGCGCCGAGCTCCTGGCGCAGCGCCAGCAGCAGGCTCGGCGACGGAACGGCCGCAACGGGGCCGGAGGGAGCGTTGGCTCGGGTCATCGTGAGCGCCAGGGTGTCGGATGGAGGATGCTAGGGAAAAACCTAAGCCGCCCGGGCGGCGGGCGGCAGCAACTCCGGAAGAATCCGTCCCATGCCTTTCTCGAACCTGATTCCATGCTGCTGGCGTTGAACGTGGCCCAGGTGGTCCTCTACGTCGCACTGCTCGCGCTGGCGGGCCAGGGCGTGCTGTACCTGCTGGCCGGCGCGAAGCGCGAACAGAACCTCTTCTACACGCTGCTGCGCGTCGTCTCCAAGCCTTTCACGCTGGTGATGCGCAAGCTCACGCCGCCGCAGGTGGCCGACCGCCACGTGCCGGTGGTGACCTTCTTCGTGCTGCTGATCCTGTACGCCATCGTCACCTACGAGCGCATCGACCTGTGCGTGACCTCGAGGATGATCGGCCAGTCCGGCTGCCGCTAGCGTCCGCTTTCCGCCCCTGGGTTCCCGCATGTTCCGCTTCGACTACCTGTGGCTCAAGCTGCGCGCGATCGCGCTGCTCGTGTTCGGCCGCCAGAAGGCGGCGCTGGCGGTGTTCGACGAGATGGTGCGGCGCTGGCCGCACGACCGCTACGTGCTGGCCAGCCGCGCACACGCGCTGGCCGGCAGCGGCCGCCGCGACGAAGCGATCGCGGCTTCTGCGGCGCTCGTGCAGCATGCGCCGGACAACGCGCCCGGCTGGTTCAACCACGGCTTCATGCTCGAGGAGGCCGGCCGCCTGGAAGAAGCGCTGGCCGCCTTCGAACGTGCCACGGCGCTGGACGGCAAGCTCGACCGCGCCTGGTACGGCATGGGGCTGGTGCTGATCCGCCTGCAACGGTTCGACGAAGCCGCCGCGGCGCTGAAGCGCAACACCGAGCTGCAGCCGATGAGCCCCTATGGCTGGTACCAGCTCGCGCGCGTGCACGTCGACCGCCAGCAGCCCGAGGAGGCGCGCAAGATCATCCGGCATCTGCGCGGCTTCGAGCCCAAGGTGGCGGCGCAGCTCGAGCGCGAGACCGGCCTCGCGGCCGGGGGCCAGGCGGGCTGACGCAGCCCGGCCCGTCCCGGTTCTTCTCCATCGAGGGCGGCGGCGTCATGGCACTGCAGGCCGACCAGGCGCAAAGGCTGGTGGCCTTGTTCGCGCTCGGCACGCTGCTGCTGACCTACCCGGTGCTGGCGCTGTTCAACCGCGACGGCCTGGTGTTCGGCGTGCCGATCCTCTATGCCTACCTGTTCGGCGCCTGGGCCGCGCTGATCGCGCTGCTGGCGCTGACGGCGCGCCTGCCGCCGGGGGCCGAAGCCCACCGGCACGACCGGCCCTGAGGGCGGCACCCGCGCGCGAGGAACGCATGCTGCTCGTCGGCGCCATCGTCCTCGCGTCCTTCGCCTACCTTGGCGTCCTGTTCGCCATCGCCTACTACGGCGACAAGCGTGCCGACGCCGGCCGCTCGCTGATCGATCGCCCGACGATCTACGCGCTGTCGCTGGCCGTCTACGCCACCTCGTGGACCTTCTACGGCAGCGTCGGGCGCGCCACGGCCAGCGGCCCGGGGTTCCTGCCGATCTACCTCGGCCCGACGCTGACCTTCGCGCTCGGCTGGGTGGTGCTGCGCAAGATGATCCGCATCGCCAAGGCGCAGCGCATCACGTCGATCGCCGACTTCGTGGCCGCCCGCTACGGCAAGAGCGCGTTGCTCGGCGGCCTGGTGACGCTGATCGCGGTGGTCGGCATCATTCCCTACATCGCGCTGCAACTGAAGGCGGTGTCGGTCAGCTTCAGCGTGCTGGTGCAGTACCCCGAGGTGGTGATGCCGCCCAAGGGCGTGAAGCTGGACGTCTGGCGCGACAGCGCCTTCTACATCGCGCTGCTGCTGGCGGCCTTCACCATCGTCTTCGGCACCCGCCACCTCGACGCCACCGAGCGCCACGAGGGCATGGTGGCGGCGATCGCCTTCGAGTCGCTGGTCAAGCTGCTGGCCTTCGTCGCCGCCGGCGTCTTCGTCACCTTCGTCGTGCACGACGGCTTCGATGACCTCTTCGGGCGTGCCGTGGCCGATCCTCGCCTGGCGCGCCTGCTGACGCTGGACGCCGGCCAGGACGGCTACGGCTCGTGGGCGTCGCTGGTGTTCCTGTCGGCGCTGGCGATCCTGTTCCTGCCGCGCCAGTTCCAGATCGGCGTCGTCGAGAACGTCAACGAGAACCATGTGGCCAAGGCCATCTGGCTGTTCCCGCTGTACATGCTGGTGATCAACATCTTCGTGCTGCCGATCACCGTGGCCGGGCTGCTGCACTTTCCCGCCGGGCAGGTGGATGCCGACACCTTCGTGCTGACGCTGCCGATGGCGCACGGCCAGCAGGCGCTGGCGCTGCTGGTGTTCCTGGGCGGGCTCTCGGCGGCCACCGGCATGGTGATCGTCGAGACGATTGCGCTGTCGACGATGATCTGCAACGACCTCGTGATGCCGGTGCTGCTGCGCTGGCGCGCCCTGGCGCTGGCACAGCGGGACGACCTGACGCGCTGGCTGCTGGCCCTGCGGCGCGGTGCCATCGTGGCGCTGATGATGCTGGGCTACGCCTACTACCACGTGGCCGGGGAAGCCTACGCGCTGGTGTCGATCGGACTGGTGTCGTTCGCCGCGGTGGCCCAGTTCGCGCCGGCGATGCTGGGCGGCATGTACTGGCGGCGCGGCACCCGGCAAGGCGCGCTCGCCGGGCTGACGCTCGGCTTCCTCGTCTGGGGCTACACGCTGCTGCTGCCTTCGTTCGCGCGCTCGGGCTGGCTGCCGCTGTCGTTCATCGAGGACGGGCCGTTCGGCATCGCGCTGCTCAGGCCGCTGGCGCTGTTCGGCCTGGCCGGGCTGGACAACATCAGCCATGCGCTGTTCTGGAGCCTGGCCGCCAACGCCGGCAGTTATGTCGCCGTCTCGCTGCTCGGCCGCCAGGGCGAGAGCGATCGCACGCAGGCGGCGCTGTTCGTCGACGCCTTCCACCGCCAGGCGCCGGCCGGCGGCTCGTGGCGCGGCGGCGCCTCGGTGCAGGAGGTGTCGGCGCTGCTGGCGCGCTTCCTCGGCACGGCCAAGGCGCACAGCGCGCTGGCCGATTACGCGCGGCGCCGCGCGCTGCCCTCGGTGCAGGACATCGCCCCCGACAACGAGCTGGTCGCCTTCTCCGAGAAGCTGCTGGCCGGCGCCATCGGCGCCTCGTCGGCGCGGGTGATGGTGGCCTCGGTGGTGAAGGAAGAGCCGCTGCGCATGGACCAGGTGCTGCACATCCTCGACGAAGCGTCGCAGGTCATCGCGCACAGCCACCAGCTCGAGGCCAAGTCGCGCGCGCTCGAGGCCGCCAGCAGCGAACTGCGCGCCGCCAACCAGCGGCTGCAGGAGCTCGACCGGCTGAAGGACGACTTCATCTCCACCGTCTCGCACGAGCTGCGCACCCCGTTGACCTCGATCCGGGCGATGGCCGAGATCCTGCAGTCGCGCCCGGATCTCGACGCCGCGCGGCGGGCGCAGTTCGTCGCGGTGATCGTGAAGGAGAGCGAGCGCCTGACGCGCCTGATCAACCAGGTGCTCGACCTGGCCAAGCTGGAGAGCGGCCTGGCCGAATGGCACTCGGCCGATGTCGACCTGCGCGCCCTCGTCACCGACGCCGCGGCGAGCACGGCGACGCTGTTCCGCGAGCGCGGCGTGAAGCTCGCGCTGCGCCTGCCCGACAGCGTGCCGCTGCTGCGCTCCGACGGCGACCGCGTGCTGCAGGTGCTGTGGAACCTGCTGTCCAACGCGGCCAAGTTCAGCCCGGCCGGCAGCGGCGAGGTGTCGCTGACGCTGAGCGTGCTGCCGCAGGCCTTGCAGGTCGAGGTTTCCGACAACGGCATCGGCATCGATCCGGCGCACCACCGCGAGATCTTCGAGAAGTTCCGTCAGGTCGGCGACGCCTTCGCCTACAAGCCGCAAGGCTCGGGGCTCGGGCTGTCGATCAGCCGCCAGATCATCCAGCGGCTGGGTGGCCGGTTGTGGGTGGTGAGCACGCCCGGGCTCGGCGCGACCTTCTCGTTCACGCTGCCACGGGCGCCCGCGCCCGGCGCCGCGCCGGCGGCCGGCGCCGTGCCAGGCAGGCCCGCGCCCGGCGTGACGCTTCCATGAGACCGACGACGATGCCCGCTTCGATCCTGATTGCCGACGACGAACCCAACATCGTGCTGTCGCTGGAGTTCGTGCTGCAGGAGGAGGGCTACCGCGTGCGGGTGGCCCGCGACGGCCAGGAGGCGCTCGACGCGCTGGCCGCCGAGCTGCCCGACCTGGTGCTGCTGGACGTGATGCTGCCGCGTGTCAACGGCTTCGAGGTCTGCCAGCGCATCCGCGCCGACCCGCACTGGCGCCGGCTGCGCGTGGTGATGCTCAGCGCCAAGGGGCGCGAGGTCGAGGTGCGCAAGGGCCTCGCACTGGGTGCCGACGCCTACATCACCAAGCCTTTCGCGATCAAGGATCTCCTGGCCGAGGTTGCCGGCCAGTTGGCGGCCGGTGCGGCGGACCGCCCGGGCCCGGCACGCGACGGGGGCGGCGATGCCTGAAGCCGCGCCGGTGCCGTTGCCCGGGCCAGAGCCCGGGCCCGGGCCGGGGCCAGAGCCCGAACCCGAGCCCGAGCACGACCCAGGCCGCGCCTGGCCCTGGGCGGCCGGCTCGCTGGCGGCGCTGACATTGCTCGTCCTCGTCTGGGCCGCGGCGTTGCTCGGCGTGCTGTGGACCGACCTCAGCGAGGCCGAGCGGGCGGCGTCGGGCCCGATGCTGCGCGCGCGTGCCGGGCTGCTGCTGCTGTTCGCGCTGGCCGTGCCGCTGGTCGTCTGGCCCGTGGTCCGGGTCTGGATGGCCGCCTGGCCGCGCGCCGCGCAGCGGCTGCGCGAACAGGTGGCGGTGGTGACAGCGGCGCACGCCGGCCACCGCATCGACGTGGCCGGCGCGAGCGGCATGCGCGAGCTGGCCGGCGCCGTCGAAGCGCTGGCGCGCGCCCATGCCCAGCTGCACGCCAACGTGCAAGGCCAGGTCGAGACGGCCCGTGCCGCGGTGGTCGGGGAGACGCGGCGCCTGGCGGCGCTGATGGCCGAGATGACGCTCGGCGTGCTGGTATGCAACCGCGACGGCCGCGTGCTGCTGTACAACGCCCGCGCTGCTGCGCTGCTGGGTGAGGCGGCCGCGCCGGCAGCGGCCTGCCCCGGCGCCGCATCCCCGTCGCCGATGGCGCTGGGCCGCCGCGTCGGCGCCTGGCTCGACGAGGGCCTGATCGCGCATGCCTGGGCGCAGGTGCGGCAGCGGCTCGAACAGCGCACCGAACCGGCGGCGACCCATTTCGTCGCGGTGCGCCGCGGGCCGCGCGGCGACGGAACCGCCGCCGCGCTGCTGCGCGTGCACATGGTGCCCACGCTCGACGATGCCGGCGCGGCGAGCGGCTATCTGCTGCTCGTCGACGACGTCACGCGCGCGCTGCACGAGCAGCAGCGGCGCGACGCCTTGCTGCGCCGGCTGACCGAGGGCACGCGCGCGGCGGTTGCCAACCTGCGCGTGGCCACGCAGGCGCTGCAACGCTATCCCGACATGCGCGCCGCGCAGCGCGAGCAGCTGGCCGCGGTCGTTCACGACGAGGCCGAGCGGCTGGCCGCACAGCTCGACGGCGCGTTGCGCGAAGCGGGCTCGGCGCCGGCGCTGGCCTGGCCGAGGGAGCCGATGCGTGCCGGCGACCTGGTGCGCGCGCTGCCGCGCCGCGAAGGCGACAACGAAGGCGAAGGCGACAACGAAGGCGGGGGCGACAACGAAGGCGGGGGCGAAGCCGGCCGCGCCGAAGGGCGCAGTGACGCCGCACGCGGCTTGCCCAGGTGCCGCTTCGACGGCGACGACGGCGGTCGCTGGCTGGCCGTGGACAGCCACGCCGTCGTGCAGATGCTGGCCCGCGTGCTCAGCCGCCTGCGGGCCGAGCTCGGCGTGACGGTGGTCGACGCCTCGATCGCCGGCGAGGCCGGCGCGGTGCGCCTGGACTTCGGCTGGCACGGGGCGGCGCTGGACCCGATGCGGCTGGCCCGCTGGGAGGAAGGCGAAGCGGGCGCCGTGCCGCACGCCGGCGATCGCGGCCCGACGGTGCGCGAAGTGCTCGATCGCCACGACGCCGAGGTCTGGTCGCTCGGCGCGGCCGAGCCGGCCGGGGTGAACCGGCTGTGCGTGTTGTTCAGCGCCGCCGCCCCGGCGGCCGCGTCCGGCCCGCCGCCCAACCCGGTCCCGCCGGCCCGCGCGCCGGGAAGCCGCCCGATCGCCTACGACTTCGACCTCTTCAAGCAGGCCGGCCAGCACCGGCAGCTCGACGAGACGCCGCTGGCCGCCCTGTCGTTCACGGTCTTCGACACCGAAACCACCGGCCTCAAGCCTTCGGAGGGCGACGAGATCATCGCCATCGGCGCCGTGCGCGTCGTCAACGCCAAGCTGGTGGAGCACGAGTGCTTCGATCGCCGCGTGCGGCCGCGCAGCCCGGTGCGCGCGAGCGCGCAGGCCGTGCACGGCATCGCCACGGCCGACCTCGACGGCGAGCCGCCGCTGGAGCAGGTGCTGCCCGCCTTCGCCCGCTTCTGCGGCGACACCGTGCTGGTGGCGCACAACGCCGCGTTCGACATGCGCTTCCTCGAGCTGGCGCGCCCGCGCACCGGCGTCGCCTTCGAGCAACCCGTGCTCGACACGATGCTGCTGTCGGCGGCCGCGCTGCCCGGGCACGGCAGCAGCGAGCACGACCTGGAGCAGATCGCCGCGCGCCTGGGCGTGGCGCTGACGGCGCGCCACCAGGCGCTGGGGGACGCGCTCACCGCCGCCCATGTGCTGCTCAAGCTGCTGCCGCTGCTGGCCGGCCGCGGCATCCGCACCCTCGGCCAGGCGCGCGAGGCGTCGCGGGCCGTCGCGAAGGCGCACGATGTCGCGTACTGATGCGCCCGCCGCGGCGGATCGCACCGACGTCGGATGCGCTGCACCGGCAGCGCCGGCAGGCCTGGCCGCGGCGCTGGTGGCGCTGCGCCGGGAGATCGGTGCGGTCGCCGGCGTGGACGAGCTGGCTGCACGGGCGGCCGAGCTGCCGCGCCAGGCGCTCGACCTGCTGGGCGATGGTGCCGCGGCAGCAGCCGACGTGCCCGAGCTGACGCAGGCGATCAGCGACCTGACCGATCGCGTGACCACCTGCGCCGTGCGGATCGTTGCGCGCGAGATGGGCATGGACCTCGGCCGCGCGTGCTGGCTGGCGTTCGGCTCGCAGGCGCGCAGCGAGCAGACCTGGCTCACCGACCAGGACAACGGGCTCGTGTTCGAGGCGGCCTCCGACGCCGCGGCCGCAGCCGAGCGGCCGGCCTGGATGGCGTTCGGACAGCGGGTCAACGAGGCGCTGGCACGCTGCGGCTACCCGCTGTGCGAGGGTCGCGTGATGGCCGGCCAGCCGCTGTGCTGCCTGAGCCCCGACGAGTGGAGCCGGCGCTTCGAGCACTGGATGGCGCACGGCGACGGCAACGACCTCTTCGCGGCGCGCATCTACTTCGACCTGCGCCCGGTGTGCGGCAACATCGCGCTGGCGCGCCGACTGCAGGACCTGGTGCGCTCGGAGGCGGCGGCGGTGCCGCGCTTCATCCGCCAGTTGGCCGAGGTGGTGCTGCGCAGGCCGGCGCCGCTCGGCCTGTTCGGCCGCGTGCTCACGCAGGACCGCGGCGGCGAGCGCGTCTTCGATCTCAAGCTGAGCGGCAGCGCGCTCTTCGTCGACGCCGGCCGCCTGTGGGCGCTGGCGCACCGGCTCGGCGAGGTCGGGACCGAAGGGCGGCTGCGCGCGGCCGCCCGCGCCCTGCGCGTGCCCGCCGGCGAAGCCGCTGCCTGGGTGGCCGGCTTTCGCACCCTGCAGCAACTGCGCCTGCGGGCGCAAGGCCGGCGCCTGGCCACCGCTCAGACGGCGGCGCGCGCCTGGGTGCCGTGGCGCGAGCTCGACGCCGACGCGCGGCAGTCCTTGCGCGGGGCCCTGCGCGCCGCGCGACTCGTGCAGCAGCGCATGACGCTCGACTACTGCCGCTGAGGTGCGCAGCGCCGATGAGACGGGCGGTCACCGTCGAATGGTGCAGTGCACCCATGGAAGTTGCGGGAAACCACTGCCAGGGTTAACCGCAAGAATGAGCGCATCTGTCAGAAGACCGTAAGGGGCGAACGCAACCCTGCGCCCCGGCCCGTTTCGCTGTTTGCGCGAATGGCACGGCGCAGGTTCGTGCCGGTGGCATTCGACGCGAGCGGGCCGGGCGATGGATGTTCCGCCGGCCTCGCGCCGCGCGGCCTGTTCGACAACGAAAGGGGTACGGCTATGCAGGTGAGTGAGAACCACCGGCGCTACTGGCACAAGAACCTCAGGATCACGGCCATCCTGATGGCCATCTGGTTCGTGGTCACGTTCGTGATCGGCTATTTCGCGCGCGACCTCAGCTTCAACTTCTTCGGCTGGCCGTTCAGCGTCTGGATGGGCGGGCAGGGCGCGCTGGTGGTCTATGTCGCGATCATCTGGTACTACGCGCGCTACATGAACAAGCTGGACCAGGAACACGGCGTCGCCGAGGAGCAATGAAATGGCGGGCATGAGCTTCGAACATGGCAGCGGCTACTCCGCTGCCGACACCGCGGCGTTCAAGAAGCAGCTGAACAAGGTGTACGGCTGGTACACCGGCGGCTTCGTCGCCTTCGTCATCGTGATCGCCATTGCCGAGCAGATGGGTCTCGGCCGCGGCGCCATCGGCATCGTCTTCCTGCTGGCGACGGTGGCCCTGTATGCCGGCATCGGCATCATGAGCCGCACCAACGACGCCAGCGAGTACTACGTCGCCGGCCGCAGGGTGCCGGCGCTCTACAACGGCATGGCCACCGGCGCCGACTGGATGAGCGCGGCGTCGTTCATCGGCATGGCCGGCACGGTGTACCTCACCGGGTACGGCGGCCTCGCCTTCATCATGGGCTGGACGGGCGGCTACTGCCTGGTGGCGCTGTTCCTGGCGCCGTACCTGCGCAAGTTCGGCCAGTTCACGATCCCCGACTTCCTCGGCGCCCGCTACGAGGGCAACATGGCACGCTTCATCGGCATCCTGGCCGCGATCCTGTGCTCGTTCACCTACGTGGTGGCGCAGATCTACGGCGTGGGCATCATCACCACGCGCCTGTCGGGCCTGGCGTTCGAGATCGGCATCTTCGTCGGCCTGGGCGGCATCCTGGTGTGCTCGTTCCTGGGCGGCATGCGTGCCGTCACGTGGACGCAGGTGGCGCAGTACATCATCCTCATCGTTGCCTACCTGGTGCCGCTGGTGTGGCTGTCGGTCAAGCAGACCAACATTCCCCTGCCGCAGCTCGTCTACGGCATGCAGCTGGAGAAGGTGACGGCCAAGGAGAAGCAGCTCATCGACGACCCGAAGGAGAAGGAGGTCATCGCCGTCTTCAAGGCCCAGTCCGACGCGCTGGCGGCGAAGCTGAAGGACATCCCGGCGTCGCTTGCGGCCGACCGCGCCGCGGCGCAGAAGAAGGTCGACGACCTGAAGGCTGCCGGCGGACCGCTGGCGGAAGTGCAGGCCGCCGAGAAGGCCCTGGCCGCGGTGCCGAAGGACGACGCTGCAGCGCGCACCGCGTGGACCGCCGCCAAGGCGGCGGCCGACGCGCGCACGCGGCCGTTGGCGGGCATGCCGCGGCACGCAAGCCAGTTCGCCGGCGACCCGAACGGCGACGCGGCGGCGAAGAAGGCGTTCGACGAGTCGCGCCGCAACTTCCTCGCGCTGATCTTCTGCCTGATGGTGGGCACGGCGGCGCTGCCGCACATCCTGATGCGCTACTACACGACGCCGTCGGTGAAGGAGGCGCGCAGCTCGGTGACGTGGTCGCTGTTCTTCATCTTCCTGCTGTACTTCTCGGCGCCGGCACTGGCGGTGCTGGTGAAGTACGAGATGTTCACGATGGTCGTCGGCACGCCGTTCGACAAGTTGCCGGAGTGGATCAGTGCCTGGAACAGGGTCGACCCGGCGCTGCTGTCGGTCAGCGACGTCAACAAGGACGGCATCCTGCAGCTGGGCGAGTTGCGCATCGGCGGCGACATCATCGTGCTGGCCACGCCGGCGATCGGCGGCCTGCCGTTCGTCATCTCGGGCATGGTGGCCGCGGGCGGTCTGGCGGCGGCGCTGTCGACGGCGGACGGGCTGCTGCTGACCATCGCCAACGCGCTGTCGCACGACCTGTACTACAAGATGATCGATCCCAACGCGCCCACCGCGCGCCGCGTGATGATCTCCAAGATGCTGCTGCTGGTCGTGGCATTGCTCGCAGCCCTGGTCGCGGCCCAGAAGCCGGCCGACATCCTCTTCCTGGTGTCGGCGGCGTTCTCGTTCGCGGCGGCAGCGTTCTTCCCGGCGCTGGTGCTCGGCATCTTCTGGAAGCGCGCCAACAAGTGGGGGGCGGTGCTCGGCATGGTCGCCGGCCTCGGCATCACCTTCTACTACATGGCCACCACGCAGCCGTGGCTGCGCGGCGTGTTCGGCGTGACCAGCCCGATTGCCGACCACATCTGGTGGGGCATCCAGCCGATCTCGGCCGGCGCGTTCGGCGTGCCGCTCGGGTTCATCGTGATCATCGTGGTCAGCCTGCTGACCCCGGCCCCGAAGGCCGAGGTGCAGGAACTCGTCGAGCACGTGCGCTACCCGAACCTGCGCGGTGCCGGCGCCGCGGCCTGAGGTCCACGCGCGCTTCCTGCTCCCCGGGGCCCCGGTCGCCGCCGCAAGGCGGCCGGGTGATGCCCCGGAAAGAAGAGCCCCGATGACGGCCCCTGGGTCCCGCTGCCCAGGGGCCGTTCTGCGTTCATCGTCTATACTCCGCAGCTTTTCCACCTTGCCGCACCCCACCCATGACGCGATCCGCAGGCGGATCACCCGGGGGCGGCTTCCGCGGGCCCGACCTTGCCGAGCCCGGGAATCCACAAGGAGCATTCATGCGTCACTACGAGATCGTGCTCTTGATCCATCCGGATCAGAGCGAACAGGTTCCGGCCATGCTGGAACGCTACAAGGGCCTGGTCACTGCCGCCGGCGGCAAGGTGCACCGCGTCGAGGACTGGGGTCGGCGTCAGCTGGCCTACATGATCCAGAAGCTCGCCAAGGCGCACTACCTGTGCCTGAACATCGAGTGCAGCAACGAGACGCTGGCCGAGCTGGAAACCGGCTTCCGCTTCAACGATGCCGTGCTGCGCCACCTGACGGTGGCCCGCAGCAAGGCCGACACCGCGCCTTCGGTGATGATGAAGGCCGTCGAGCGCGAGGAAGCGCGCAAGGAACGCCAGGAGGCCGCCGCCAGCTGAGCCGGCCGCGGCGGCGCTGAAGCGGCATGAACCGCTTCGTGCTCACCGCCGCGCTGGTGCAGCGTTCGGCGCTGCGCTACACCCCCGCCGGCCTGCCCGCGCTGGACCTGAGCCTCGCGCACGAGTCCATGGTCAGCGAGGACGGGCAGCCCCGCAAGGTCTCGATGGAGATCCGTGCGGTGGCCATCGGGGCGGTGACGCAGCCGCTTGGCGCGCTGGCGCTGGGGCACAGCGGCACCTTCGCCGGCTTCCTCGCCAGCACGCGCAACGGACGCGGCCTGCTGTTCCACATCACTTCGGTCGACGCGGCACCCGCATCACCTGCCTCACCTGCATCACCCGGCGCCGCACGCTGAACCGACCCCCGTCGAACCCTCAACGCATTCGTCACAGGAGTCCACCATGCCCCCACCCCGCGGCAAAGGCCGTTTCGGCAAGGACAAGCGCCCCAAGCGCAATTCGCAATCGCTGCTCTTCCGCCGCAAGCGCTTCTGCCGCTTCACGGTGGCCAAGGTCGAGGAGATCGACTACAAGGACGTCGACGTCCTGCGCGACTTCATCAGCGAGAACGGCAAGATCACGCCGGCCCGCCTGACCGGCACGCGCGCGTTCTACCAGCGCCAGCTCACCACGGCGATCAAGCGTGCCCGCTTCCTGGCGCTGCTGCCGTACTCCGACCAGCACCGGGTCTGAGCGGGCAAGGAACTTCCCATGCAAGTCATTCTTCTGGAAAAGGTCGGCAAGCTCGGCAACCTGGGCGACGTCGTCAAGGTCAAGGACGGCTTCGCCCGCAACTACCTGATCCCGGGCAAGATGGCACGCCGTGCCACCGAAGCAGCGATCAAGGAGTTCGAGACCAAGCGCGCCGACCTCGAGCGGGCGGCACAAGCCAAGCTCGACGCCGCACGCTCGCTGGGCGAGCAACTCTCGGGCAAGACCGTGCGCATCGCGCAGAAGGCCGGTGTCGACGGGCGCCTTTTCGGCTCCGTCACCAACGCCGACGTCGCCGAGGGCCTGACGAAGATGGGCCTGGCAGTGCAGAAGTCGCAGGTGCGCATGCCCAACGGGCCGCTGAAGACCGTGGGTGACCATGTCGTCAGCGTCGCGCCGCATGGCGACGTGCACGCCGACGTCACGGTTCAGGTGGTGGCGCAGACCGAATAGCGCCGTTGCGGCAGGGGGCGGCGCCGCGCAGCGCCGCCGCCCGACGATCACCGCGCGATGAAGGGGCCGGCATGCCGGCCCCTTCTTCTTTGGTGCAGCGCACGCGGCCCGCACCGTCGTCCCCGGGGTCGATTTCCAGAGCATCGGCACTGCGCATCCACAGGCTTGCCCACAGCCGCCAGCGGTGAACCGGACTACGATGCCGGCCACGATGAGCACGCTGTACGAACCCGGCGACACGCCTGCCACACCGCGCGAAGGCACCCGCGAGCCGGCACGCGAGGCGACGCGCGAACCGAGCCGCGATGAAGAGGTGGCGCGCCTGCGCGTGCCGCCGCATTCGGTGGAAGGCGAGCAGAGCGTGCTCGGCGGCCTGCTGCTGGACAACCTGGCCTGGGACCGCGCCGCCGATCTCCTGGCCGAAAGCGACTTCTACCGCTTCGAGCACCGCCTCATCTTCGGCGCCATCGCCGCGCTCGTGCAGGCGGGCAAGCCGGCCGACGTCATCACCGTGCACGAGCGGCTGCAGGCGCTGGGCAAGGCCGCGGACTGCGGCGGCCTCGCGTACCTCAATGCGCTGGCCCAGAGCGTCCCCAGTGCTGCCAACATGCGGCGTTATGCGGAGATCGTTCGCGAGCGCGCCATCCTGCGCAAGCTGATCGCCGCCAGCGACGAGATCGCCACCACGGCGTTCAACCCACAGGGGCGCGCGGTGCCGCAGGTGCTCGACGAGGCCGAGGCGAAGATCCTCAAGATCGGTGAGGAGGGCGCGCGCACGCGCGCCGGCTTCCAGAGCATCGACAAGCTCGTGATCGCGCTGATGGACCGCGTCAACGAGCTGCACGACAACGGCGCCGAGGACGTGACCGGCGTGCGCACCGGCTATTTCGACCTCGACCGCCTCACGGCCGGGCTGCAAAAGGGCGACCTCATCGTGCTGGCGGCGCGCCCGTCGATGGGCAAGACGGCATTTGCGCTGAACATCGCCGAGCACGTGGCCGTTCGCGAGGAACTTCCGGTGCTGGTGTTCTCGATGGAGATGGGGGCGGCGCAGCTCGCCTTGCGCATGGTGGGCAGCATCGGCCGCATCAACCAGCAGAACCTGCGCACCGGGCGCCTGGCCGAGGACGAATGGGGGCGGCTGGCCGAGGCGGTGGACAAGCTCTCGAAGGCACAGGTGTTCATCGACGAGACGCCCGCGCTCACGGTGGCCGAGCTGCGCGCGCGCGCGCGGCGCATGGCGCGCCAGTTCGGCGGCACGCTCGGCCTGATCGTCGTCGACTACCTGCAGCTGATGAGCGGCTCGGGCGGCAGCGAAGAGAACCGTGCCACCGAGCTGGGCGAGATCTCACGCGGCCTGAAGGCGCTGGCCAAGGAGCTGCAATGCCCGGTGATGGCGCTGTCGCAGCTCAACCGCAGCGTCGAGAGCCGCAACGACAAGCGGCCGATGATGAGCGACCTGCGCGAGTCCGGTGCCATCGAGCAGGACGCCGACGTCATCACCTTCATCTACCGCGACGAGTACTACACCAAGGACGCCTGCAAGGAGCCCGGCGTTGCCGAGATCATCATCGCCAAGCAGCGCAACGGTCCCGTCGACACGGTGCGCCTGACGTTCCTCAAGCCGCTGACGCGATTCGAGAACCGGGCCCCCGAAGGCGCCGAGTACTGAACCCGGCCGCGGCGCCCGCCGCCCCCGGCGCGGCCAGGGATCTGGACATGTAAAGGCATACTGTATAGATTAACAGTATGCCCTCCTCGAACCGCCGCCCGGCCGAGCCACCTGCAGCGGCGCTCGTCTACGCGCCCCAGGCTCCGCAGGCACCGCACGCGCCGCACGCGCCGCACGCACCGCAGAAGGGCCGCGGCACCGTGTGGGCCATCGAGCATCGCTTCAGGAGCGAAAGCCACGAGGCCTTCGACGACGGCTGGGGCACGCTCGAGCAGGCGGCGCGCGAGGAAGCGGTCGGCCCCGACACGCGCGTGCTCGAAGAGCAGGTGAAGTCGATCCTCACCGGCAATGACTCGCCGGACATCGGCTTCGACCTCTCGATCAACCCGTACCGCGGCTGCGAGCACGGCTGCAGCTACTGCTACGCGCGGCCCACGCACAGCTACCTCAACCTGTCGCCGGGCCTCGACTTCGAGACGCGCATCGTCGCCAAGGTCAATGCCGCCGAGCGGCTGCGCGAGGCCTTGCGCGCACCCGGCTACACGCCGCTCCTGCTCAACATCGGCTCGGCCACCGACGCCTACCAGCCGGTCGAGCGGCGGCTGCGCATCACGCGCTCGCTGATCGAGGTGCTGGCCGAGGCGAACCACGCCTTCTCGCTCATCACCAAGTCGAGCCTCGTCGAGCGCGACCTCGACCTGATCGCGCCGATGGCGGCCCGCGGCCTGGCCGCCGTCTATGTCTCGATCACCACGCTCGACGGCGAACTGGCGCGCAAGTTGGAGCCGCGCGCCGCGGCGCCGCACCGGCGGCTGCGCACCCTGGAGACGCTGGCGCGCGCCGGCGTGCCGGTGGGCGTCAGCGTCTCGCCGGTGATCCCGTTCGTCAACGAACCCGAGATCGAACGCGTGCTCGAGGCGGCGCGCGACGCCGGCGCCCGCCGCGCCTTCAGCATCGTGCTCAGGCTGCCGTGGGAAGTGAGCCCGATATTCCGGCAATGGCTTGCCGAACACCTGCCCGATCGCGCCGAACGCGTCATGGCGCGCCTGCGCGAGATGCGCGGCGGCAAGGACAACGACCCGCGCTTTCGCACCCGCATGAGGGGCGAGGGCGTGTGGGCCGAGCTCGTGCGCCAGCGCTTCGAGAAGGCGTGCGCGCGGCTGGACCTGAACCGCGAACGGCACGAACTCGACCTGACGCAGTTCAGGCCGCCGGCAAGCAACCCGGCGCAGGGTTCCCTGTTCTGACGCCTGCTTGAGGGTGCAGACGCGCTCCGGGCTGCCGCAACGGCCGGCCCCGGCGCACCTTTACTTGAACAGATCCTTCACGCGGTCGGTCCAGCTCTTCGCGTTCGGCGAATGCCGCTCGCCTGCCTTGCGAAAGCTCTCGTCGAGTTCGCGCAGCAGCTTCTTCTGGTGCTCGGTCAGCTTGATGGGCGTCTCCACCATCACGTGGCAGTAGAGGTCGCCGGGGTAGCTGGAGCGCAGGCCCTTGACGCCCTTGCCGCGCAGGCGGAACGTCTTGCCGTGCTGCGTGCCCTCGGGCAGTTCGATCTCGGCGCGGCTGCCGCCGAGCACCGGGACCTCGATGCCGCCGCCCAGCGCCGCCGTCGTCAGCCCCACCGGCACGGTGCAGTGCAGGTCGTCGCCGTCGCGCTCGAAGATGTCGTGCTGCTTGACGCGGATCTCGATGTACAGGTCGCCGCTGGGCCCGCCGTTGGTGCCGGGTTCGCCGTTGCCGGCCGAGCGGATGCGCATGCCCTCGTTGATGCCGGCAGGGATCTTCACCTCCAGCGTCTTCTGCTTCTTGATCTTGCCGGCGCCGTTGCAGGTGGTGCAGGGCTCCGGGATG
>JAEUPF010000026.1 GCA_016790425.1 Rubrivivax sp. | reverse complement strand
TTCACTTCGCCGCGATCATCCGGTTCCACTGCGTCACCCAGCCGGCGCGCTCGCGCGCCACCATCTCGGGCTTCATGAAGACGAGCGAATCGATCTGCGCCTTGCCCCAGGTGAGCGCATCGGCCGCCTCGGGCTTGATCTTCACGGTGCGGTTCACCGGCGAATCGGCGAGCTCGTTGGCGAGCGCCTCCTGCACCTCGCGGCTCAACCAGAAGTCGATGAGCTGGTGCGCGAGGTCGGCGTTCTTCGTGCCCTTGACGATGCTCATCGTGTTCATCATGCCGATCTGCCCTTCGGAGGGCACCACCCACGCCAGCGGCTTGCCGGTCTTCTTCAGGTTGAGCCAGCCGAATCGGCCCACCGGCGCCACCCAGGCCTCGTCCTGCGCGAAGAGCGCCGTCATCTGTGCGGTCTGCGTGTAGTAGGTGACGACGCCGGGCTTCAGCTCGCCGAGCTTGCCGAAGCCCGTGCTCATGTCTCCACCGAAGCCGTTCCACACGCGGTCGACCATGAACAGCTGCGCCAGGCCCTGGTTGCCCGAGATGTTGGCCAGCATGACGCGGCCCTTCAGGTCGGGCTTCCAGAGGTCCTTCCAGCTCTTGATGTCCTTGCTCGCCTTGTCGGTGCGCACGACGAGGCCGACCGAGTAGACGGTGTAGGCGATGGCCTCCTGGTTGCGCAGCGGGTCGCGGCCGAAGTCGTAGATCTGGTCGAGGTTCTTCAGCTTCTTGTAGTCGATGGGCTGCAGCAGCCCCTTCTGCGAAGCGTCGAGCGCGAGGAAGTCGGTGATCTGCACGACGTCGACGTTCGGGTTGGCCTTGCGCGCGTCGAGCTTGGCCAGTCGGTCGGCGGCGTTGCCGGTCTCCAGCACGATCTCGCAGTTGCACACCTTGCCGAACGGCTCGTAGACGATGCGCTTGAAGAGGTCGTTGTTGAGGCCGTAGGTCGACAGCACGAGCTGGCGCCTCTGCGCCGCAGCGGGCGCGGTGGCTGTCGCCAGAAGCAGCGCCAGCAGCGCCGTCGTGGTCGCCAATGTCGTCTTCAAGACCTTCACGCTCACTCCTCCTTGTCGATCAACGTGGCGTTCCCGGGCCCGGCGCGAAAACGGCGTCGACCTCGGCACGCGTGGGCATTCCTTCGCGCGCGCCGGCACGGCGGCACGACAGCGCCGCCGCCAGGTTGGCCTCGGCCAACGCGGCATCGAGTGCTGTGCCGGCGGCGAGGGCAGCGGCGAGCGCGCCGGCGAAGGTGTCGCCGGCACCCGTGCTGTCCACCACCGGCACCGCCATGCCGGGCACCGTGACGATCCGGTCGCGCTCAGGGCCGCGCCGCCAGGCGCGGCAGCCGCGCGCGCCGAGCGTGGTCACCACCGTCGCCGGGCCGAGCGCGCCCTCGCCACCGTTCACGCCACCGTTCACGCCATCGTTCGCGCCGCCGCGCTCCCCGCAAAGCGCAGCCAGCTCACCCTCGTTGACGAGCAGCACGTCGCAAAGCGGCAGCAGGAACGACGCCGCATCGCTCGCCGGCGCCGCGTTCAGCAGCACCGGCACGCCGTGCGCGCGCGCCGCCTCGGCCCAGGCGCGGTTGGCTTCGGGCGCGATCTCCAGCTGCAGCAGCAAGCCCTGCGCGCCGCCGAGAGCGCGCGCCGCCTCGTCGTGCGAGGGCACCGGCACGCGCGCGTTGGCGCCCGGCAGCACGGTGATGGCGTTCTCGCCGGCATCGCTCACCGTGATCAGCGCGGTGCCGCTGGCGACGTCGTCCAGGCGCGCGACGCCGCTCGCATCGATCCCTTCGCGGCGCAGGCCGGCGAGCAGTTCGTCGCCCGCCGGGTCGCTGCCCACGGCGCCGAAGAAGCGCACCACGGCACCCAGGCGCGCCGCGGCCACGGCCTGGTTGCCGCCCTTGCCGCCATGAAAGCGCGCCAGCGTCGTGCCGAGCACCGTCTCGCCCGGCCCGGGAATGCGCGGGGCGCGGCCGACGAGGTCGAGGTTGAGCGAACCCACGACCAGGAGCACCGGCTTCATCGCCGCGCCCTGCACGCCCGGCAAGCAAGCGGCTGCGCACGCCGCACGGCGGCGCGCGCCGGCGCCACGACAGCAGCGCCTGCGGTCACGCGGCCGCCCCGTGGCACTTCTTGTACTTGCGCCCGCTGCCGCAGGGGCAAGGGTCGTTGCGACCCGGCGGCGCCTCGACGCGGCGCTGCTCGGGCCGGGGGCCGTGGTCGAGCAGGAAGACGCGCAGGTCCTGCAGCGCGAAGCAGGCGTCGGTGAGCAGCGCGTCACGCGGCAGCGGCGCCTGCGCGCCGCGCACCTCGGCCAGCGCGCGTTCGTGGTCGCTGCCGGGCTCGACCACCAGTGCCTCGATGTCACCGACGATGTTCGACCAGAACTCGTCGAAGTCGTCGTCGCCTTCGGGCAGGCGCCACAGCGCCGACGACAGCATCGCCTGCAGCCCGGCCAGCACGCCGCCGGCCCACAGCACGCCCGGCTGCATCGCCGCGGCCTCGGGAACCGAGAGGCCGTCTTCATCGACGAGCCGCTGGCGGTCTTCGTCGTCCCATTCGTCGAAGTACGGGTCCAGGCGCAGCGCGTCGGGCGCGGCGAGCAGCGCCTCGGCGTCGAGTTCGTCGTGCAGCACGTCCAGGCGCTTTTGCAGCGCCACCAGCGCCTGGGCGCGGTCGGGCGGGTCGGCGAAGGCGCGGTCGAAGGCGTCGCCGGCCAGCAGCGGCAACCACGTGTCGGCCGCCGGCCGCACCGGTCCGCAAGCGAACGCGGTGAGCCAGCCGTCGACATGGTAGGGCGTCAGCGCATGGTCGAAGCCGGCCAGGCGCATGCACGCGTCGGCGAACGCGTCGAACTCGGCTTCGCTGTTGCGGCGTGGCGGCGGCACCGTGCTGCTGCCGGGGATCATGGCGCCAGCCTCCAGGTCTCGCGCAGGAAGCGGTCGAGCCGCTCGCGCGCCGCGGCGCGCGCGGCCGGGTTGCCGCCCACGTGCACGCCAGCGCCGGGGTGCACGCCGTTGGGAACGTCACGGCGCAGGCGCACGGGCGCGGTGCCATCGAAGCCGTGGTACGCGCCTTCATACGCCTGCCACTGCGGCGGCGCGGCGGTGCCCGCTGGCGCCGATGCCGCGGACGCGGGTGATGCGGCTGTTGCCGCGGCCGCCACCGGGGCCACCGGGGCCACCGTGGCCGCCGCGGCCATCGCCTTGCACGGCGCCGCGGGCGTCCAGTCGTCGGCTTCGCCCAGCAGCATCAGCAGTGGCGCGCTCGGCCGGTAGCCGCGCTGCACTTCGGCCTCGCAGCCGGGGTAGAAAGCCACCGCCAGGCTCGGCCGCACGGCTGCCTTCGCCACTTCGGGGTGCGCGAGGTTCGTCGCCGCCAGCACCGTGCTGCCGCCGTTGCTCCAGCCCAAGAGCCCCAGGCGCGCGCCGTCGACGCCCGGCTGCACCGCCAGCCACGCCAACGCGCCCAGCGCGTCGCGGCGGCGGTTCAGCTGCGTCACGCGGCGCTGGCCGGTGCGCTGCGTGCACAGCTCGCGCTCGCCGCGCGGCGTGAGCGAATCGGTGACGAGCACGTGGATGCCCAGCGCGTTGAGGTGCGCGGCCAGTTCGGTGTAGCGCGAACCGAGCGCCTCTCGCGCCTCTCGCGCCTCTTGCGCCCCGCCGCCCGGACCGGCGCGGCGGGGGCGTTCGAAGAGGCCGCCGCAACCGTGCAGCAGCACGATCGCCGGCGCCGGCTTCGCTGCATCGGCCGCGAACCAGGTGCCCGGCAACTGCACCGGGGCGCTGCTGCCGCGCGGCACATCGAGGCTGGGCACCGACACCGGCACCGGCGCCGCGGCCGCGGCGCGCACCGGCACGCCGCCCAGCGCCGCGCACGCCGCGAATGTCGCGAATGTCGCGAATGTCGCGAACGTCGCGAACGTCGCGAACGCCGCGGTCTTCAAGCGCCCTCCTCGCCGGCCGGCCAACCGAGCTGCGGCGGCCGCGGATGCAGCCGCGCCATCGACAGCACGTCGGCATAGACGCCGTCGCGCAGCGCGTAGGCGCGGTGCGTGCCTTCGACGCGGAAGCCGAAGCCCTTGTACAGCGCGATGGCGCGCTCGTTGTCGGCGAACACGGTCAGCTCGATGCGCAGCACCGCGCCCCAGCGGTCGGCCCAGTCGCACATCGCCGCCATCAGCGCCTTGCCGACGCCGCGGCCCTGGGCCTGCCGCGCCACGCCGATGCCCAGCACCATCGCATGCCGCCGCCGCACCTGTGCCGACACCGGGTGCAGCCCCGCGCAACCGACGACCTGGCCGCCGAGTTCGGCCACGAGTTGCAGATCGCCCTTGCCCGGCTGCTGCTGCTCCACGAGCCGGGCGCGCATCGCCTCGACGCTGGCGAACGGCGTCTGCAACAGGTTGGCCAGCACGTCGGGCTCGCCGTTGACGCGCACGATCGCCGCAGCGTCGTCGGGCGCGGCGCGGCGGATGGCCGGCGTTTCGCGGGCCGCCGAAGCAGGGGCGTGGGGCACGGCGCGGCTCTTCCCGGGTGGCGTTCGCTGGGGGGCTCTGTCGAAGGCGTCGCGGATTGTGCCGCTGCCCCCGCCAGCCGGGTCGGCTCGATCGACGGCGCCTGCGGCGGCCGCTGCGCCATCGTCCTACGCCGCCGGTTGCCGCCGTCCGATGCCCCGCCGGCGGCGCCTGCGCGACAGTGGCGCTCATCATGTTCAGCGATCTTCACCTCACCCCCGGCCTCGTGGTGGCCGCGTTCGGCACCGGCCTGTTCGTCGCCCTCGGGCTGATCAGCGTCTTCGCGATGTAGCCGCGCCTGCGGCGCCAGAGCCGCTTTCGAGCACGTCTTCCACATAGAGGCGCAGCACGAGCGTGCGCGCGGCCACCACCAGCGGCGTGGCGAACACGGCCCCCAGCGGGCCGAAGAGGACGCCGGCCGCAACCACGCCGAGCATCCCCAGCGCCGGCGGCAAGGCCACCACGCGCCGCTGGATCCACGGCTGCAGCACGTAGCTCTCCAGCCCCTGGATCGCGAGGCACACCAGCGCCGCGGCCCAGGCCTGTTGCGGACCCTCGGCGAAAGCCAGCAGCACGATCAGCAGCGTCGCCACCGCGGTACCGAAGAACGGCACGAACTCCAGCAGCCCGGCGATCACCGCCAGCAGCGGCGCCAGCTTCATGCCGATCATCGCCAGGCCGATGCCGGTGAGCACCCCGATGGCCAGCATCGCCACCAGTTGCCCGCGCAGCCACAGCGCCAGCCCGTCGCCGGCGGCCAGCAAGGCGGCATCGATCCGCTCGCGGTGCCGCGGCGGTACCAGGCGCACGAAGCCGCGCCGGTAGCTGGCCGGTGAAGCGGCGAGGTAGATGCCGAGCACGAGCATCAGCACCGCCGTGCCGAGCGCGCTCAAGGCGCCGCCGGCAAGACCGGCGACGCGACCCCACTGGATGCTGCCGATCGCCGATTCGACCCAGCCCCACAGCGAGGCGCCCTCGGCATAGGGCGCCAGGCGCGAGCGCACCGCCGCCACGGCGCGCCCGAAGGCATGGCGCAGGTCGGCAATCTCGCCGGCCACGCGGTCGCCGGTGAACCATCCCAGCAGCAGCAGCGCCGCGATGGCCGCGACGATGACGAAGGCCAATGCCGCGCGTTCGGAAAGAAAGGCCGCTCGCCGGTGCAGCGGCGCGCTGGCGCCGCGCAGCGCCGCGGCGACGACGACGCTGCCGAAGACCAGCAGCAGCACCGGCAGGAGTTGCATCGCGTAGTACGCCAGCACCACCAGCGCCACGGCGATGACGACACGCACGGTGTAGCCGTGGCCTGTGCCCGCCCCGCGCGGCGCCGCAGGGCTCGCCGTGTCGCTCGCCGCCACGCGCGCTGCGCTGCGCGCCGCGTTGCGCGCCGTGTTGCCCGCCGCGTTGCCCGCCGCGTTGCGCGCCGTGTCGCCCGCCGTGTCGCCTGCCGTGTCGGCCGTGTCGCCCGCCATTTCGGGGGCGCGGCACGCCGTGTGCCCGCTTCGCCGCTGTGCCGCCGCGCAAGCCGCTCGACCTCCCCGCCATTGGCCGTGTCGCCGCGGCATTCGCGCGGGCGGCCGTCGCCGGCCGCCGCTCAGCGCAGGCGCGTCAGGTAGGCGACGATGTCGCGCGCGTCGGCGGCGCTCAGGCCGAGCGCCGGCATCGCGGTGTGGGCGTCGACGCCGCGCGGGTCGCGCAACCAGCGCTCCAGGTTCTGCGCCGTGTTGGCCAGGCCGCCGGGCAGTTGCGTGCGCCGGGCGAACCCCGCCAGCGGCGGCCCCACCTGCGGCTGCGCGCTCGTGACGCCGGGGATCGTGTGGCAGCCGTTGCAGCCGTACTGCGCCATCGCCAGGCGGCCGCGCTCGGCGTCGGGTCCTGCGGCGGCGCCGCCGGCGGCGGATGCGGCCAGCAGCGGCGACGCCGCGACAGTGCCCTCGGGCACGTCGCAACGTTCATGGCCTGCGGCCGCCAGCGTGGCGGCGAAGTCATCGGGTGTGAACGTCGCCAGCTGCTCGACGAAGAAGACCACGGCCCACAGGTCGGCTTCGCCCAGGCGGTGCTGCCACGCCGGCATGCCGGTCATCTTCAGGCCGTGGCGCGTGATCCAGTACAGCTCGGCCGGCTTCCATTGCGCGGCTGCCGCCACCAGCGGCGGCGGCAGCGGCTGCATCCCCAGGCTCATCGGTTCGGGCGCCACGCCCGGCCCACCGTGGCATTGCAGGCAATGCACGCGGTAGCAGGCGGCGCCACGCCTTGCCGCCAGCGCGCCATCGGCGCCGGGGGCATCGGCCGCGCGCCGAGGCACCGCGATGTCGCGGGCACGCCGGCGCACCGAATGCTTGACGGCCGTCTCCAACAGCGAGAAGACGGGCTGCAGATGCGGCTTCGTCGCGGCCACGTCGTACAGGCCGGCGCGGACCACGAACGCGGCTGCGCCGGCTGCGCCGAGCAGCGCTGCGGCGGCGAGCAGGACGACGCTGCGGGCGCGCATGCCCGGCGCCGGCAGGCGTTGTGCCCGCCGGGCCCGCCGAGCCCGTCGGGCCCGGGTTGCCGGATCGAACGGCGCGCCTTGCGCGCCTTTCGCGCCCTGCGCGCGCTGCCCGCCCTACGCGGCCTGCGCGGCCTTGCGGCAAGGATTGCAGCGGCATCGCTGACGGCGCTTCTTGCTGCCGGATCGGCCGCCGCCGACCGCGCGGTGCCGGCCGCTGAGCCCGCCCCGGCCGCAGCAGCGCGCGAACGCGGCCGCGAGTTGCTGGCGCAGTACCAGTGCGGTGCCTGCCACGTGATCCCCGGCGTCGCCGCGGCGCGCGGACCCGTGGGCCCCTCGCTCGCCGGCTTCGGCCGCCGCAGCTACATCGCCGGCACGGTGCCCAACCGGCCCGAGACGCTGGTGCGCTGGCTCGTCGCGCCGGCCTCGCTGGTGCCAGGCACGCCGATGCCCAACCTGGGCGTGAGCAGCGCCGACGCGCAGGCCATGGCCGGCTATCTGGCGGCGCTGCGCTGAACGCGCGATGGCCGCCAGCGACGCCTTCGATGCGCTGGACGCGCTGCTGGGTGCTGCCGCGCCGGCCGGGCCCGCGGCACGCCACCTGGCCGACTGGACCCTGGCGCTCGGCACGGGCGCGGCCGCGATCTTCGCCATCGCGATGGCCGCGCTGTGGCTGGCGCTGCGGCGCGCCGGCGCTGCGGCGGCCGCGCGCGCCCGCAGCGGCGAGCGTGCCGAGGACGCCGAGGACGCCGCCGCCTCCCTCTCAGCCGCCGCGCAGCGCAGCGCGCGCCGCTGGATCGTCGCCGGCGGCCTGGTGCTGCCGCTCGTCGTGCTCGTGCCGCTGTTCTTCGCCAGCGTCGCCGGCACGGCGCGCCTGCAGGCGCCGCCGCCGCCCGGGGCGCTGCAGATCGGCATCACGGCGCGCATGTGGTGGTGGGAAGTGCGCTACGCCGACCCCGAAGGCGGCGGCGCGATCGTCACCGCCAACGAAGTGCACATCCCCGCCGGCCGCCCGGTGCGCCTGGGGCTCGTCAGCGCCGACGTCATCCACAGCTTCTGGGTGGCCGCGCTCGGCGGCAAGCGCGACGCGGTGCCCGGCCGCGTGACGCACCTCGTCATCGAGGCGGACCAGCCCGGCACCTGGCGCGGCCAGTGCGCCGAGTACTGCGGCGACCAGCACGCGCGCATGGCCATCACCGTCGTGGCGCACGAGCCGGCGGCATTCGAGCGCTGGCTGGCGGCGCAGCGCGCGCCGGCCGCGGCCGATGCCGCCCCCGGCAGCGCGGCGGCGCGCGGGCGCGCCGCCTTCCTCGCCTCGGGCTGCGTGGCCTGCCACCGCATCGGCGGCGTCGGCGGCGGCGGCACGCCCACGCGCGGGCCCGACCTCACGCATGTGGCCGGCCGCCGCACCCTCGGCGCCGGCCAGCGCAGCAACAGCGAAGCGGCGCTGCGCGAGTGGATCGCCGGCGTGCAGCACATCAAGCCGGGCGCCCGCATGCCTTCCTTTGCCCACCTCGACGCCGGCACGCTCGACGCGCTGGCCGCATACCTGTGGACGCTGCGATGAGCGCGCCAGCCGGCGACGCCGCGGCGGGGCCCGGCGCGCGGCCCGACGCGCCGCCGCCCCCGGCCGGCGAACTCGAACGGCTCGAAGCCGCGTGGCGCGCGCCGCGCGGCTGGCGCGTGCTGAAGTCGGTGAACAACACGCACGTGGGCCTGTTCTACATCGCCACCGCGTTCGTGTTCCTGCTGCTGGCCGGCGTGCTGGCGCTGCTGATCCGCGCCCAGCTCGCGTGGCCCGGCAACACGCTGCTGTCGGAGCGCACCTACAACCAGGTGTTCACGATGCACGGCACGGTGATGATGTTCCTCTTCGCCGTGCCGATGGTCGAAGCGATCGCCGTGTACCTCCTGCCGGGCATGCTCGGCGCGCGCGACCTGCCGTTCCCGCGCTTGTCGGCCTATGCGTTCTGGGCTTACGCGATCGGCGGCCTCGCCTTCTTCTGCACGCTCTTCTTCGGCCTGGCGCCCGACGGCGGCTGGTTCATGTACCCGCCGCTGAGCAGCGCCACCTACTCGCCGGGGCTGAACGCCGACTTCTGGCTGCTGGGCATCGGCTTCATCGAGATCTCGGCCATCGCCGGCGCGGTGGAGCTGATCGTCGGCATCCTGTTCACGCGCGCGCCGGGCATGACGCTTGCGCGCATGCCGGTGTTCGCCTGGGCGATGCTGGTGGTGGCGTTGATGATCGTCTTCGCGTTCCCGGCGGTCATCGCCGGCACCGCGCTGCTCGAGCTCGAACGCGCCTTCGACTGGCCGTTCTTCATCGCCGAGCGCGGCGGCGACCCGCTGCTGTGGCAGCACCTGTTCTGGTTCTTCGGCCACCCCGAGGTCTACATCATCTTCCTTCCGGCGGCCGCACTGGTGTCGACGATGGTGCCGGTGATCGCGCGCGCGCCGCTGGCCGGCCACCGCGCGGTGGTGGCGGCGCTGGTCGCGGTGGGGGTGTTCAGCTTCCTGCTGTGGATCCACCACATGTTCACCGCGGGCCTGGGCACGCTGGCGATGCAGCTCACCTCGGCGGCGAGCCTGGCCATCGCGGTGCCCAGCGCGGTGCAGTTCTTCGCCTGGCTGGCGACGCTGGCCCATGCACGCGCGCGCATCGCCTTCACGACGCCGGCGCTGTTCGTGCTCGGCTTCTTCTGCCTGTTCGCGATCGGCGGCCTCACCGGCGTGATGGTGGCCGTGCTGCCGTTCGACTGGCAGGTGCACGACAGCTACTTCGTCGTCGCCCACCTGCACTACGTGCTGATCGGCGGCATGGTGTTCCCGGTGTTCGCGGCGCTGTACCACTGGCTGCCGCTGGTGCGCGGGCGGCGCCTGTCCGAACGCGTCGGGCGCTGGGTGTTCGGCCTGATGTTCGTCGGCTTCAACGTCGCCTTCTTCCCGATGCATCTGGCGGGCCTGGCCGGCATGCCGCGCCGCGTGGCCACCTTTGCGCCGGGCCTGGGCTGGGAGCCGTGGAACGCGCTGTCCTCGCTCGGTGCGTTCGTGTTCGCCGCGGGCGTGGGCCTGTTCCTGTTCGACGCCGGGCGCACGCTGCTCGGGCCGGGCCGGCGGCGGCACGGCAACCCGTGGGGCGCGGCCACGCTCGAGTGGCTGCCCGCCGCCGGTGCGGGCAACGGCGGCCCGCTCAGCATCCCCGACGTGCGCGCGCGCGACCCGCTGTGGGCACAGCCCGGCCTGGCCGCCGAAGTCGACGCCGGCGCGCATTGGCTGCCGGGCAGCGCCACCGGCGGCCGCGAGACGCTGGTGACGACGCCGCTTCAGGCGCGCCTGTCGCACCTCATCGTGCTGCCGGGCGACAGCTGGCTGCCGCTGGCCGCCGGCGCCGGCACGGCGGGCTTCTTCCTGCTGCTCACCGTCAAGCTCACGCTGTGGGCCTGGGCGAGCGGACTGGGGGCGCTGGCCGCGGTGCTGGCCTGGCTGTGGCAGGCCGGTGCGCCAGCGGACACACCCTTCTCCGCATCCGTGCAGATCGGCCGCGGCGTTTCGGTGCCGGTGGGTGCACCCCGGCGCGCCCTGTCGCACCTGTGGTGGGGCATGGCGGTGCTGGTGGCGGTGCTGGCTTCGGTGTTCGCTTCGCTGCTCTTCGCCCACGTGCATGTTTCGCTGGCCGCGGGCGTGTGCCCGCCGCCGGGGGCCCGGCTGCCGGCAGCGCCCTGGCCGGCGCTGACAGCCATCGGCCACGCCACGGCGATCGCCGCCACCGCGTGGCTGCTGCGCCGGCCGCTGCCGCCGCAGCGCGGGTCGCTCATCGTGCGGCTGGCGCTGGCCACGGCGTTCGCGATCGCTGCCAACGCCTGCCAATGGATCGGGCACGCGGCGCTCGACCCGCGCGCCGAAGCGTGGAGCGCCACCGTCGCGGCGATGCTCGCCTTCCAGGGCCTGTGCATCGCGGCGCTGGTGCTGATGAACGCTGCGCTCATCGCGCGGGCCGGCAGCGGGCGGCTCGGCGAATCCGCGCGCGGCGGCCTCGACGCCTGCGCGCTTTTCGGCCTGGGCGTGCTGGTCCAGGGGCTGCTCCTCGAAGCGGCGGTGCAGGGGCTGCCGCTGCTGCTGAACGGCTCGTGAGCGCGGCCCGCACGGCAGCGCGCGGACCCTGCCGCTGCTGGCGGCCCCGGGCATGCACCTTGCCGGCTGTGCGTCCGGACCCCGCACCGATGCACCGAACGCACGGGAACCCAAGAGTGAAAGACGCAAGAGTGGAACAAGAGGCCGCTGCCATGCGAACCGACATCCGAACGCGAAGCCGGGCCCCGGCCCGGGCTCGGGCCCAAGCCCAGGCGGCTACCTCGTGGCGCCACCCGGCCCTCGCGCTCGGCGCCATCGTCGTCGTCAGCGCCGCCGCCCTCGCCGGCTGCGGCGAGATCTCCAAGCTGCCGCCCGGCGCCGCCGTCGGCCCGACGCCGACGCTGCCCGAGCCCACCCGCACGCTGATCCCCACGGTCAACGTCGCGCCCAGCGCCGAGTGGGCCAAGGGCGAGACGCCGACGCCGGCCACCGGCCTCACGGTGAAGGCGCTCGCCACAGGCCTCTCGCACCCGCGCTGGGTGACCGTGCTGCCCAACGGCGACGTGCTGGTGGCCGAGAGCAACGCGCCGCCGCGGCCCGACGACGGCAAGGGCATCAAGGGCTTCGTGATGAAGAAGATCATGAAGCGCGCCGGCGCCGGCGTGCAGAGCGCCAACACCATCACGCTGCTGCGCGATGCCGACGGCGACGGCGTCGCCGAGGTGCGCTCGCGCTTCGCCGAGGGGCTGCATTCGCCGTTCGGCATGGTGCTGGTGGGCGACCAGCTCTACGTGGCCAACGCCGACGGCATCGTGCGCTTCCACTACACCACCGGCGCCACCAAGCTCGAGGGCACCGGCGAGCATGTCGTCGAGTTGCCCGGCGGGCCGCTGAACCACCACTGGACGAAGAACATCATCGCCAGCCGCGACGGCAAGCGCCTGTACGCCACCGTGGGCAGCAACAGCAACGTGGCCGAGAACGGCATCGACAAGGAAGAAGGCCGCGCCGCGATCTGGGAGATCGACCTCGCCACGGGCAGCAAGCGCCTCTTCGCCACCGGCCTGCGCAACCCCAACGGCATGGCGTGGGAGCCCGGCACCGGCGCGCTGTGGACGGTGGTCAACGAGCGCGACGAGCTGGGCAGCGACCTCGTGCCCGACTACCTCACCTCCGTGAAGCAAGGCGCCTTCTACGGCTGGCCCTACAGCTACTACGGCCGCCATGTCGACGACCGCGTCAAGCCGCCGCGCCCCGACCTCGTGGCCCAGGCGGTGGCGCCGGACTACGCGCTGGGCACGCACGTGGCGCCGCTCGGCCTGGCCACCACCGAAGGCGCGAAGCTGCCGCCGCCGTTCACCAACGGCATGTTCATCGGCCAGCACGGCTCGTGGAACCGCAAGCCGCGCAGCGGCTACAACGTGGTGTTCGTGCCCTTCTCGAACGGCTCGCCGCGCGGGCAGCCGATCGACGTGCTGACCGGCTTCCTCGACGGCGACGGCAAGGCGCGCGGCCGCCCCGTGGGCGTGGCCATCGACCGCCAAGGCGCGCTGCTCGTCGCCGACGACGTGGGCAACACGATCTGGCGCGTCGCGGCCGCGCGCTGAGACGCGGGCACGGCCGGGGGCGGCGCGGTCGCGCGCCCTCTCGAGCCTCTGGCGCCTGCGCGCCTTCGCGCCTGCGTGCCTTCGGGCCGGCCCGCCTTCACCGCCTTCACCGCCTTCACCTCGATGCGGCCACGTCCTACGCGGCGAAGGCCTCATCGCCGGCTGCCGGGGCCGGCCCGCCGCCGAAGGATCGCGGCAACGCCACATCCCGACCGCGGAGCCGCCATGCTGACTTCTGCCTACGCGACCCTGATGTCCCTCGAAGACCTCGAGGGGCAGCGGCCGGGCCGCGCGCCGCTCGCACCGCGCCGGCGCGCGCTCGGCTTCTACCGCTGCGGTGCCGGCTCGCTGCAAGGGCACGACCTGGCCACGCGCGTCGAGGTGGCGCGCCAGCTCGCCCTGGTGCTCGGCTGCCGCTTCAGCGGCGGCGTCGTCTCGGCCGCCGAACTGCCCGAGGGCGCCTACGTCGTCCCCAGCGACACGCTCACCAGCATCGAGGAAGCGCGGCGGCTGGGCATCACCGGCCCCGAAGACCTCTTCGGCGGCGTCGTGCCGCACCCGTTCGTCGCCACCAAGCTCGTCACGCACCCGCTGGTGTCGCGCCGCGCCGCCGCGCCGGCGCACTGGGTGCACGAACTCGGCCACGAACTGGGCGCCAGCGTGCTGCCGGGTTACTCGGTGTTCGGGCGCGACGACGCCATCGAGGCCGCCTGCCGCCTGCTGCCGGCCGGGCCGGTGCGCCTGAAGGACGCCGGCGGCGTCGGCGGCGCCGGCCAGTGGGTGGCCGCGACGCTGCACGAGTTGACGGCGCGGCTGGACACGCTCGGCCCCGACCGCCTGGCCGGCGGCTTCGTCGTCGAGCGCAACCTGGCACGCGTGCAGACGTGCAGCGTCGGCCAGGTGCGCGCCGGCCGCTGGCTGGCCACCTATGCCGGCCACCAGCGCCTGGTGCGCAACCACCGCGGGCACGAGGTCTACGGCGGCTCGACGCTGAGCGTGGTCGAAGGCGACTTCGACGAACTCGCGCGGCTGGACCTTTCGCCGCAGATGCGCCTGGCGATCGAGCAGGCGCGCCAGTACCACCGCACCGTGCACGAGGCCTTCCCGCAGATGATCGCCTCGCGCTGCAACTACGACGTGGCGCAGGGCCACGACACGGCCGGGCGCTGGGTGAGCGGCGTGCTCGAGCAGTCGTGGCGCATCGGCGGCTGCAGCGGCGCCGAGGTGGCGGCACTGCGCGCGTTCAAGGAGCGCGGCGCGCACGCCGTGCAGGCCTCGACGCACGAGGTCTACGGCGACGTGGCGCTGCCGCCGGGCGCCGTGGTCCTGTTCGACGGCCACGACGCGCAGGCCGGCGGCCGCATCGTCAAGTACGCCCTCGTGCACGCGCATGTCGACGCTTGAGGAGACCGTGGCCATCGCGGTCGACGGCAGCGACCGCATCGCCGGCACTTTCATCGCGCCGGGCACGCTGATGCCCGGCGTGCTCTTCGTGCACGGCTGGGGCGGCAGCCAGGAGCAGTACATCGCGCGCGCCCGCGCCGTGGCGGCACTGGGCTGCGTGTGCCTGACGTTCAACCTGCGCGGGCACGCGGAGACGCTGGGCCAGCACGACACGGTGTCGCGCTCGACCAACCTCGCCGACCTGCTGGCCGCCTATGACCGGCTGGCGGCGCGGCGCTACGTCGACCGCAACGCCATCGCCGTCATCGGCAGCAGCTACGGCGGCTACCTGGCAACCATCATGACGACGATGCGCCCGGTGCGCTGGCTCGGTCTGCGCGCACCGGCGCTGTACATGGACAGCGGCTGGGACGTGCCGAAACTGCAGCTGCGCAAGAACCAGGACCTGGTGGCCTACCGCAGCAACATCGTGCCGCCCGAGGGCAACCGGGCGCTCAGCGCCTGCCGCGACTTCCGCGGCGACATGCTGCTGATCGAGTCCGAGTTCGACGACATCATCCCGGCTTCGGTGCTGGCCAGCTACCGCCAGGCGGCGACGAACACGCGCTCGCTCACCTTCCGCTGCATCAAGGACGCCGACCACGGCCTCACCACCGAGGAGAGCCAGCGCGCCTACACGTCGCTGCTGACGCAGTGGCTGAAGGAAATGGTGGCCGGCGCCCGCGTGGGCCAGGTGCCCGCCGCCGCGGCGCCCACGGAGGCGGCACCCGAGGTGCCGCCGGAGGCGATCCACAACGACGGTTGACGCCAACGGTGGCGCGCGCACAGCCCACCGCCGGCGGGCGGGCACGCCGCTTGCCGGCGGGACCGGATATGCGTGCCGCCCGGGGAAAGGATTGAACGCCGTGTCGGAGCCTCTTGCCGGCGCCACCGTCACCGAGCTGCTCAAGCGCGGCGACAACGAGGTCTTCCGGCAGCTCGTGGACAGCGTCCGCGACTACGCCATCTTCCTGCTCACGCCGCAGGGCTACATCGCCTCGTGGAACGCGGGCGCCGAGCGCATCAAGGGCTATGCGGCCGACGAGATCATCGGCCGCCACTTCTCGGTCTTCTACACCGACGAGGCGGTCCAGCGCGGCTGGCCGGCCGAGGAACTGCGCCGCGCCGCCATCCACGGCACCCTGGAGGACGAAGGCTGGCGCATCCGCAAGGACGGCGGCCGCTTCTGGGCCAACGTGGTGATCTCGCGCGTGCGCGGCGCGCACGGCGAGCTGCTCGGCTTCTCGAAGGTGACGCGCGACCTCACCGAGCGCCGCCGCGCCGAGCAGGCGCTGCGCGAACGCGAGGAGAACCTGCGCCTGCTCGTCGAAGGCGTCAAGGACCACGCCATGCTGCTGCTCGACGCCAGGGGCCACATCCGCACCTGGAACAGCGGCGCCGAACGGCTGCTGGGCCACCGCGCGGGCGCCGTGCTCGGCCAGGACTGGACGCTGCTGCTGCCGGCCGAGGAGGTGGCCGCCGGGCAGCCGCAGGCGATGCTGGCCTCGGCCGAGGCGAGCGGCTTCCTGCGCGCCGAAGGCTCCGTCTGCCGCGCCGACGGCAGCCGCTTCTGGGGCGAAGTGGCCATCACCGCGCTGGAACCGCGCGAAGGGCGGCCGCAAGGCTACGTGCAGATCATCCGCGACCTGAGCGAGCGGCGGCGCGTCGAGGAGCTGGAGTCCGAAGGCCGCCGCATCGGCGAGTTCATCGCCATGCTCTCGCACGAGCTGCGCAACCCGCTGGCACCGATCCGCACCGCCACCGCGGTGCTGCGGCGGCTGGAACACTCCGAGGAATCGGGGCGCTGCGTCGAGGTGATCGCGCGCCAGTCCGAGCACCTGGCGCGGCTGGTCGACGACCTGCTCGACGTGAGCCGCATCACCAACGGCAAGATTCGGCTGGAGCTGGCGCCGGTGGAGCTGAACACGCTCGTGCGCATGGCCGTCGAGTCGCAGCGGCCGGCGGTGCGCGAGCGCGGCCACGCGCTGGCGCTGGCGCTGGGCGACGCGCCGGTGAGCGTCTCGGGCGACGCGACACGGCTGACGCAGGCGGTGGTCAACCTCATCATCAACGCCGCCAAGTACACGCCCGACGGCGGCCAGATCAACGTCTCGCTGCGGTCCGACGCCGAGGTGGCGATCCTGCAGGTCAGCGACAACGGCATCGGCATGAACGAGTCGCTGCTCGAAAGCGCCTTCGAGCCGTTCGTGCAAGGCGGGCGCAGCCTCGAGCGCAGCGGCGGCGGCCTGGGCATCGGCCTGACGCTGGTGAAGAAGATCGTCGAGCTGCACTCGGGCAGCGTCAGCGCCGCCAGCGGCGGCGCGGGCCTGGGCACGACGATGACGGTGACGCTGCCGCTGGCGCGCCGCCGTGCCGGGGCCGCCGCGGCGGGCAGCCCGGCGCAGGCGCCGGCGAAGTCCGCCGATGAAGCCGAGTGGCGCGACACGGCGCCCGGTGGCGCGCCGCGCCTTCTGCTGGTGGACGACAACCGCGACGCCGCCGAGAGCCTGGCCGCCTTCCTGCGCCTGGAAGGCGCCGAAGTGCACGTCGCCGGCAACGGCCCGGCGGCCATTGCGATGGCAAGCGAACTGAAGCCCGAGGCCGTGGTGCTGGACATCGGCCTGCCGGGCATGAACGGCCTGGACGTGTGCCGCGCGCTGCGCCGGCTGCCCGGCTCGAAAGACGCGCGCATCGTCGCGCTCACCGGCTACGGCCAGGCCGCCGACCGCGCCGCTTCGCGCGAGGCCGGCTTCGACGCCCACCTGACCAAGCCGGTGGACCCGGAGCGGCTGGCGCGCTGGCTGATGACGCAGGAGCCGCTGGAGTCGCAGCCGGCGTCGCTGTCCCAGCCGCCTTCGCAGCCGCCTTCGCAGCCACCGACGCAGCCGCAGCCACCGACGCAGTCGCAGTCGCCGACGCAGCCAGCGTCACCGCCGGGGCCGCCAGACGCACGCCTGCACGCCTGGCCATGATCGAACACCTCTTCGCCTTCGACACCTCGCCGCTGGAGCTGGTGCTGCGCGGCACGCTGATGTACTGGTTCCTGTTCCTCGTGTTCCGCTTCGTCCTGCGGCGCGATGCGGGCCAGATCGGCATCGCCGACATGCTCTTCGTCGTCATCGTCGCCGATGCGTCGCAGAACGCGCTGTCGGGTTCGTACAGCACGGTGGCCGAGGGCTGCGTGCTGGTGGCCACGCTGGTGGGTTGGAACTTCGCGATGGACTGGGCGAGCTTCCGCTTCCCCGCGCTGCGCAAGCTCGTCGAGCCGAGCCCGGTGCTGCTGGTGAAGGACGGCCGCCTGCTGGCGCGCAACCTGCGCCAGGAGTTCCTGACGCCCGAGGATCTGGAAGCCCAGATGCGCCAGCACGACATCACCTCGATCGCCGAGGTCAAGCGCGCCTACATCGAGAGCGACGGCCAGTTCTCGTTCCTCACCCGCAGCGGCGGCAGCAAGCCGGCACCGCCGGGCCGCAAGCGGGCCGGCGCGGCCTGAAGCGCGGCCCCCGCCGGGGCCCGGACTAAGATGCCGGCCCCCAACCTGGTGACCCACGGAGGAGGCCCGACATGAACAAGTCCCTGTACGCCACGCTGGCGGCCCCGCTTTGCGCCGCCTCGCTGCTGCTGGCCGGCCAGGCGGCGCAAGCCGCCGGATTCACGCTCGCCAGCCCGACCATCAAGCCCGGCAGCATGCTCACCGAGGCGCAGGTCTTCAAGGGCTTCGGCTGCGAAGGCAAGAACGTCTCGCCGGCGTTGAAGTGGAGCGGCGCGCCTGCCGGCACGAAGAGCTTCGCCGTCACGGTGTACGACCCCGACGCGCCCACCGGCTCGGGCTGGTGGCATTGGGTGGTGTTCAACATCCCGGCCGGCACCACCGAGCTGCCCGAAGGCGCCGGCGGCGCCGACGGCAAGGGCCTGCCCGCCGGCGCGGTGCAGGGCCGCACCGACTTCGGCGCCCCCGGCTTCGGCGGCGCCTGCCCGCCCAAGGGCGACAAGCCGCACCGCTACATCTTCACCGTGCACGCGCTGAAGACCGACAAGATCGAAGTACCCGCCGACGCCAGCGCCGCGCTGGTGGGATTCATGATCAACGCCAACCGGCTGGGCAAGGCGAGCTTCGAGGCCAAGTACGGGCGCAAGTGAGCAAGCAGCGCCGACGGTTCCTGATCGGCCTGCCGGCACTGGTCGCCGGCTGCGCGGCGTCGGGCCCGCCGCCCGGTCCCGGTCCCGGTCCCGGTCCCGCTCCTGCTCCCGCTCCTGCGCCGCCTGCTTCGACGCCGGCGCCGCTGCCACCGCCGCCGCCACCCCCGATGCCACCGCCGATGGGCACGACGGCGCCGGTCCCTGCACCGCAGCCGGCCCCGGCGCCTTCGCCGCTGCCGGCGCCCGGCGCGCCAGCGCCGGGCGGCTCGGCGGTCACCTCGCCCGTGCCGAGTTCACCGGCGCCGCCGCCGGGCTCGCCCGACCGCGGCTGGACCGAGGCACCGGTGTTCTCGATCGTGCGCGTGCAGATCCGCGACATGCGCGCGTTCGGCGACTACCTCGTCGGGCACCTGCCAACGATCGGCGCCTTCGGCGGCCGCTTCCTCGCCGCCGGCGCGATGCCGCAGCCGGTGGAAGGCGACTGGCCGCTGCGCCGCATGATCGTGCACCAGTGGCCGCTCGCGCAGGCGTTCTTCCAGTGGTACGAGAGCTCGCCCTACGTGCCGTGGCGGCAGATCCGCCAGCGTGCCGCCGACACCGACATGGTGCTGCTGCAAGGCGTCGCGCCGGCCGGCCCTTCCTCCGCCTCCAGCGCATTGCCGCATTCCGGCCCCGCCGCCACGCAGCGGCCGGCGTTCGCCATCGCCGACGTGGCGGTGCACGACGATGCAGCGTTCGCCCGTTATGCGCAGGGCCAGGCGGCGCCGCTGCGCGCCGCCGGCGGCGTGCTGCTGGCGGCCAGCGGGCACTTCGAGGTCATCGAAGGCACGTGGCAGCCCAGGCGCCTGCTGCTGCAGCGCTGGCCTTCGCTGGCCGCGTACCGCACCTGGTATGACTCCCCGGCCTACCGGCCCTGGCGCGATCTGCGCTGGAAAGCGGCCCAGGCCGACATCGCGCTGTTCGAAGGCTTGAGCGAAGCGGAGAAGGGCGAGCGCTCGATGCCGTGAAGCGCGGCAGCCGCGTGCCACCCACCGAGTCCTAGTCCACTGCGTCAGGCAAATGGCACCCCCCGCCGGGGACGCCAAGGG